>DIDU01000206.1:0-10383 GCA_002418295.1 Carnobacterium sp. UBA5792
AACTTCGTTATTTTTGTTTTAGGCCCTTTCCATCTTTTGAGGATGAGCTGCCTGATTCTATGATGTAACTAGGGTTCTATCTCCTTATTAATAAAAGACCTAATAAATCCATGCTCAAAATAGCCAATCCATCCTCGCGTCACCTGGTTGATTTCCTTGATGATGGTTTTTGAAATCACCTGCGCGTTTCCGACTGGTTCTCCGTTTCAGTTCCGCCTTGAATTTATTTTTGGCTTCTTTGGTAGGGATAAAACGACAGGTTCAATTCACATTCTTTATTAGACAGCTCAAGAATTTTAAACGAGTTGGAGACCCCACTTTACTTTTGTCTGTGTTGACAATGAGTTTGAGGTCTTTTTCAATAAAACGTATCACGCTTTTCAGAACACGCTCTCCCGCCCGTTTTACTTTCTACGAATTCGCCAGACAAATCTGTTACCCCGCTCACCAAGAACTTACGGATAATCTGAAGGATAGCCCCGTCACGAATAAACTGTTCAAGGTGGTACATCAACTTATCATGATTGAGTGTATCAAAATATTGTTTCAAATCACAATCCACCACTACTTTATAGCCTTTTTCATAATATTCTATACACTGTTTTAGTGCTGTATGCTTTCCTTTATGAGGGTGGAACCCATGACTTTGTGGAGGAAAGTTTGGGCCAATGATGGGTTCAATCACTTGCTTAATCGCTTGTTGTACCACTCGGTTTCGAACGCAAGGAATCCCAAGTTTTCGTTTGGTCCCATTTGGCTTTGAAATTTCTACCCGTTTAACTGATTTAGGCTTGTAGGTGCTATTCAGAAGTTTCTGCCTTAAGAGCAGATAATATTCTTTGAAATGTTCCTCTACTTCCCAAATAGTTACTCCAGCTGCGCCCTTATTGCGTCTAACTGCTTCTGCAGCGGTTCGTAGATTTTCCCTGCTTACAACAAGCTCCATTAATGATGGAGACTTACGATACAGTTCTTTCATATTACCTAGAGGAATACTCTACGCATCTACATACTCTTTCGGTTCCACCTTATCCCTCTATAGACTGCCAACCGTTCGGTTGTTTTCTGTAGTCAACGTATCCTCTAACCTCCAATCTATACTTTGTATGAATATTGTTCGGTCCTTCGGTACCTTTTCCCTACTATGACCTCAGCTGACTTCTCACTATTCGTTGTTACTACTGTGTCGCTAGTGAGACCTCCCCAGGTAAGATGCGATAACCTTCCACTCATGTTACTGTCTCATTTACTGATTGGGATTTGTGCAGTATCGGACTTCGTCTTTTGAGGCAAATTCGTCCATCCCAGTCCAACCTTCCTATGAAATTTTTGTTCGTCAGTGCGACTGTTTGCCTCCAGCTTCCTTCAAATTCCACCTCACGGTGGACACCCTTGCTTCCAGCTAACAGTTCCTACTGCCAAGCCTGTAGTGAACTTTCACCACCAAGTTATCGCCCATGCTGGGCGCACCTCAAAAAAGAACCTTGATTAATCAAGATTCTTAATACATGACTTTATCTAATTTCATGTATTTTGGCCAATATGTCTTTAGGCGATTGAAAAGTAAAATCAACTTAGTCAAACGAGATGTGTTTCAATGCATCCCATTTTACTCAGCCAAATGATCCCTCCACAAGATTTGACACTTTTCATATCATAGTTTGTATCTCCTATATAAATTATCTCCGATTTATCTACTCCTATTAATCAATAGCTTTTTGTATTGGATCAGGATTTGGCTTATGCAGCTGAGTATCTGAAGCAGTATAGGTACAACAGGAGCGATAGATACACTCAAGAGGGATTTTTCAGTTACTGATATATCAAGTCAAATGATATGACATAAAACAGTTAAAATAGTAAACTTACTATTATTAATAGACGTAACCTACAAAAAAATATGACTTATCAAATTATCGACACAACCACTAGAGGAGTCACGATCATTATGAATCTAACAGACTTATTGAAATCGGTAGAGATTGATTCTATCCGCCATAATCAGCGTCAACTAGAATTAGATGAAATCGATATAAAAAAAATTGCTTATCACTCAAAAGAAGTAGGTACTGATACTTTATTTGTCTGTATTAAAGGTTACCAAACAGATGGACATAACTACGCAAAACATGCTGCAAGCCAAGGTGCAACGGTTATCATTGTCGAACAGTTCATTGAAAGCATAGATGTTCTTCAACTTAAAGTCTCAGATAGTCGTGAAGCTTTAGCTATTTTGTCGAGTAATTTTTTTGATCATCCTTCTAAGTCAATGAGCATATTCGGAGTAACTGCTACTAATGGGAAGACGACGATTACATACATGACAGAAGAAATCTTTAAGGCCCATCAATTGAAGTCTGGCTTAATAGGAACTATTCTAATTAAAATCGATAAAGAATTTGAAATGAGCAGATTAACTACTCCGGAATCTTACGATTTGCAACAGCTTTTTGCAAAAATGAGAGATCGCGAAATTACACATGTCTCCTTGGAAGTTTCTTCCTCAGCACTGGATCTTAAACGCGTTTATCATACTGCCTTTGACGTTGTGGCCTTTATGAATATCAGTCCAGAACACATCAAACTACATGAATCTTTTGATGCTTACTTTAACGCTAAAGCTTCTTTGATAAGAAATGCTTCTAAAACAAGTACAGCTATTTTGAATCTTGATGAGTCGCTGCTTGTCCCTCTAGAAGAAGAGACCGAAGCTCAAGTCGTTACTTTCGGAATTGAAAATAAGTCAGGTACGATCACCGTCTCAGATATTCGATTTGCATCAGGTATCCCCTCATTTACAGTAAATATACAAAAAAACTTTAACACCCTAAGCGGAAAAAGAATTGAGGCCACAACTTTCGGTTTAGAACTGTCGGTTCCAGGTTATCATTCTATCTCTAACGCACTCACAGCACTTGTTGTAGGATTGGTCAATGATATATCGATTGAAANNATACTCTATAATAAAGAATTTAAAGTGATAGATGACTTGTTATTGAACCAAAACAACATTGATTCATGTATGGAAACCATCAGATATTTAAATTACAACGAACTGCATCTTGTGCATGCAATCAGAGGAAATAACGGTCCAGCGCACAGTACAGAAATTGCGGAGTCTTTAACAGAATGGTTCCGTAAAATGAAAGTTGCGAAGATCATTTTGACAACGGCATCATCACATGTAGATAAAAATAATGAAGTCTCAGAAGAAGAATTAGCCGCTTTTTTGAAAGTGATGAAACAAAATAAAATTGAGGTTGCATTTTTTAAAGAACTAGAAGATGCATTGCGACTCAGCGTTGAACAGTTGAATGTAGAGGACATTCTATTGATTTCAGGAGCACATTCAATGGACCAAGGTGCAAAAAAGACATTAGAATTATTAAAGGAAATCCATCCTACAGTAGATGATAAAAGGATTGATCAAGTATTAGAGAATAAAATCATTGGAATGGATTCTTTCAAGGTAGCTGGAAAAACTTTAAATTTTAGTTCATGAGTTTAAAAGCAATCGAAAGTATAAACCTAAAAGAAATCTTAGCCTATATTGATGTACTAAGTCAGGGGGGATGTTAATTATATCAACAGCATCTAATTTAATATCTTAATAGTTTGAGAGGATACAACGTATGCTTTGCACACATCCGCCATTATTGCTATACTATACCTAAATAAATCGAAAGGTTGTGCCTAAATGTACACTATCTAAAACAATCGTAATTGAAGAAGAAACGGTTTCTGCTTATTTAGCAGGTTTCTTTGCAGCGGTTTTTTTAGATACATCATTTAAACAACTTTCGAAACTGAATTGGCGTACTGTGCGAAAATTAGAGTATGCCCCTCTTCTACCTGTTTATTTGAATTGATCTGACCGTCGCAGAAACTTGCTGGCGGTCAGTTTTATTTTATTAGATAGGAGGAAATTTTATGTTACAAGTTAGAAATTTAACTTTGCACCATTTGACGGATTTGAAAGAAATTATTAAGGACTTGAGCTTTATAGTCAATCCTGGAGAAAAAGTAGCCATCATTGGCGAAGAAGGAAATGGAAAATCAACATTATTGAAATGGATAATGGGGGATAAGAACATTGAATCCTACATTCAAGCAGAAGGAGAATTGATCAACCAATTCAGTCGGATGGTTTATTTGCCACAGTCCTTACCGCAAAAATATATGGACTTCACAGTCGACCAGTATTTTTTCGGACAAACAGACGTTATGGAGATGGATTACCAAAAGCTCTATCAATTAGTGGGACAACTTGGATTTGATGCTGAACGGTTAACCAGTTCACAATCATTAGGCAGTCTATCCGGTGGTGAAAAAGTCAAAGTTCAGCTGCTAAAAGCCCTCGCTACGGAGCCTGATTTGTTATTGCTGGACGAACCTTCCAACGACTTGGACCTTGATACAGTCAAATGGCTAGAACATTTTATCAGATCCACTCCATTAACCGTTATGTTTATTTCACATGACGAATCTTTACTTGCCGCTACAGCAACCAAAGTCATTCAGCTTGAATTATTACAGCACAAGACGATTCCAGTCGCAACTGTATCTAATTTATCCTATAAAGACTATCTTGAACAAAAAGAAGCACGCTATGAACACCAATCTCAAGTCGCCAACAAACAGCGTGAAGAACACCAAAAACAAATGGAAAAGTACCGGCAAGTTGAAAGCAGTGTACATCATGCTCAAGGAACCATTTCAAGGCAAGACCCAGCTGGTGGCAGGTTACTCAAAAAGAAAATGCATGCAGTAAAATCCATGGGCAAACGATTTGAGCNNCGTGAAAAGGAAAACTTTGAAGATGTTCCACTAAAAGCAGATGCTATCTTAGTGAAATTCTCAAACACTAAACCACTTCCCGCAAATAAAATTATCCTGAATTTAGAAAATAAAAATGTGAAGCTGGAAGATAAAGTTTTAACTCACTCATTGAACTTGCTTGTCAAATCTCCTCAAAAAATAGGCATTATCGGACAAAATGGGATCGGAAAAAGCACGCTGTTGAAACAATTATGGACAGAATTAAGCCAACGTACAGACATTGCAGCTGGGTATATGCCGCAAAATTATACTGATTATTTACGGCTTGATGAAACACCTGTTGAGTTCCTTAGCGAAACAGGTGACAGCGAAGAACACACACAAGTGATGACTTACCTAGGAAGCATGCGTTTTACAGCAGATGAAATGCATCATCCCATCCGTTCACTATCAGGCGGGCAGCAAGCCAAATTATTGTTATTGAAAATCGATTTATCCGGACAAAATGTGTTGTTGTTGGACGAACCTACACGTAATTTTTCGCCTCTTTCCCAACCAGAATTACGAAAACTGTTTAAAGGTTTCGAAGGATCGATCATAACTGTTTCACATGACAGAATGTTTTTAAAAGAAGTTTGTGACCAAGTATATGAATTGAAGAAAGACGGTTTAGTCAAAGTAGAAATTGAGTAAAGCTTATAAAAAAAAGTGGACCGCGCTAAAAAGAATCCTATTCGCATAGGGTTCTGAATAGATAATTTTATAGAAAATCGTATTTTTAGAACCTTGATACAAGGTTCTTTTTTGTTGAGTTTCTAAAACAATAATAATGTCTACTGCTAAATCTTTATTCCTAATCATCTATTCATTCAGAATTAACGATTTGAGCATTGCTTAACAATCTGATGTCATTTTCCGAGAAGTTTATCGTAGTATCAGTAAAATGACAAACCACCATATAAAGTAACGGTTTTATCCAGCACATTGAAAGCTGATTTCCAGTCATTATGTCGGATATTTATTTTCTGTTTTTTCAATATAGTCTTTTATTAAATAACCGTAATCATTCTTAACAAGATAGGATACTATTTCTGTCTTCCTGCTTGGATCTTCAAAATAGTTATGATCTAAGCTGTATAACTTACCAGCAAATGTCATATCAGCAATTTTTCGCAGCATGATTTCTGGTTTAAAAATTTTAATATTTATTTTTATGTACTTTTCATCTGATCTGGTTTTATCCAGAATTGCTATTTCATTAAAAGCAGGCTGCCAGTCAATAATATTTTCATAATAGACTTGATACTCTTTATTTCTAGATTTTAAAATGAAATATTCAGTATTCTCTTGATATGAGACCCTATAAGCCTGTTTTAAAAACATAATAATAGCTAAAATAAAAAAAGCTAAACCCCCACTTACTATAGCCATTTCAGATTCTTTCATAATTATACCTAAGATAAGCATAACTGCCAAAAGAGCATCTATAGATATAAGTATGTTCAAAATAAAACCTTCTAATTTCCCTGGCTTTTGCACTCCGTCTTCATATTTAGGTCTATAAATTCTCTTTCTTATATATCTAGCTATTAAACTTGTAATTATTACTATTAGTGGAATTACCAAAAAAGTAAAACTATTATTGTTCATAGTATAGGTCTCCTTCAAAAAGTTAATAATGTTGTTACGACCTGAGTCTTTAGATTTAATGATGCAAAATGTCTTTCTTTTTTTAACCTAGCATATATGAACGGTACCTGCAAATAATATTAAAATAGAGTTGAAGGAACAAGCTTTTTTCGATTTTTTTATAATACTCTACTCTACAAAAAAACTAAGGTATTAGATATACTGTAAAGAAAGCAGCAAACCTAATTTAAGTTTGCTGCTTTTAGTGTTTGTTTGCTTATCCTACTGTTCTCTTATTCTTTTGGTTCTAAATCTTCAATAGAATCAATATCCATATAGTCAGGGACAACTAATCCATTTTTTGGNNTTTGTCATAAAAAGCAGCATGTGTTGTTGGCAACCATGGTGCCAGGGAAGCATCTGCTGACCCAGTTGCAATTGCTTCGAATAAAACTGCAGGATCAACATCTGTTACGGTTACTTCATAACCTTGCTGCTCTAATACAGCTTTAGCAACCAGACTAGAAGCTCTTTCTGTATCCCATGGTGTTGACACAAGTTTTATTTCTTCCCCATTCACTTTTTCAGTGCCTTCCAGCCACTCGTCCACTTTGTCTTGGTTTGCTTCTACCCAACTTGTCGCCGCCTCTTCAAAGGAACTGTCTTGTGCTTCAGACATTACAGCTTCCATATCTTCTACTTCCCAATGGAAAGCATCAAGAGTTTTATAGGCAGCAGGCATTTCTTCCTCAAGTCCCAATCTTGCAATAGTATGAATGCTCTCGACATCTCCCATGGTTCCTTTCGGGTCTTCTAGGTATTTCAAATCATATTCTGAAAACATCCAGTGCGGAGCCCATCCTGTTATTACAATAGGCTCTTCATTTTTGATTGCTTGATCCAGCAATGTCAGCATACCACCAGTTGAGCTTTCTTCAAGTTCCCAACCTTCCAAGTTTTCATATTCTTCTAAAGTTTGATGTGCCATATTCGTTATTCCTGCTCCAGGTTCGATACCTGTAACAGTATAATTCACTTGTTCGCTTACACTTGCATTTGCCCCATTTTCTGTTCCTTCATTACTGCCACATCCGCCTAACAGCAAAGCAGTCGATAATCCAAGAACCATTCCGATAGATTTTACGTTTAGCATACTTTCACTTTCCTCCATTTAAATTAAAAAGCATTCTCCTTTGTTATTCGGCTAATTTCCAGTCCTTAATCAACATAATTGTTAAAAATACTGGCAAGAATACTTCGTTTATTTTTCATTCATTGTTTCTTCATCTCCGATAACCCTATGTACAATCAGCATTCCAAACCTTTCAGGAACCCGTTAACTTGTAATTATTATAATCTTAAGACCTCCTTTTTTGAGAGTAGGTCATCGATTTTTATAGACCTTAAAAGCGTAACATGAATGATTTTTAGATTCAAATCTACTGCCAGAAGAGCTAGAAACAGCTTGTCTTGAAATTCAAAAGCAAGGTGTGGAATAAATCTAACTTTTTTTACAAATAAATCGATCTAGTTTCTTTTAACTATTCTGATCTGACCTTTTCGGTTATCGCCGAAAAACATATAATTTTNNGTCACGCAATGAAGCTTATCGTAACCTAACGACAAGCGATTCCAATCATTAGGGCACTTAAAGAAGTTTATCGTGACCTAAGACCACTACTGTCTCCTCAATAGGGCATGCGACAAGATTTGTCTAATCAAATCTAATCAATGAGCCTTTTGAAAGTAGTTTAACTGGGGGAATCGATTAGTTTCTTTTAGTGCCTCATTAGTGGTAATTGTTATTAACTTAAGATATTCCGTGAATAGTTCGTTACAAAGAATAATAACCGTGCTAAAGCAAAAAATCATATAAAAAAGGAAAGTGTAAGGATCACTTTCCTTTACATTTTCCCCTCTTTATTTTAGGCTCTATTAAAGTTTAATGTCGATATATATTAAAAAATTAGAACTTCCCATTATCTGAAAGTTCTTTTTGTGTAATGAATATAACTTTAACATCTATCAGTATTCTCCATCCCATAAGTCTACTTTAATACCATCATCAGGATTGGAAAAGACATACGATAAATCGTAATTTTTTTCATAAAACCCCCTCTTTTTTCGAAAGCGTTAACATTCCGTTGTATTTGTATTATACTAGCATAATACAGATCTGGTTATTTTATTTTAGCATAAGCAGGGTCTGATCATTTAAATCAATAGGAAACAGCTTGCCCAAACCCAATCATTCGTCATCTAATAGAGCAATGGAGAGGAGAAAACACGATGAATCAGCAAATTCCAAAAGCAGTCAAGGCGGAGATGTCTGCCAATATCTTAAAAGTTCAATTCGACAATGGAGCAGTTAAATACCTAAAAACACATTATAACGAGGATATGGTAGACTCTTTTTCCCCTAAAAAGGGTAAAGGAAAAAGAATAAACTTACTTCTAGCTCCGCACAATGTATGGTTAGGTACCACGACTTCAATTGAAAGTGATGGTACCGTTGTTTTAAACGAAAAAGATAAATACACTCCTGAAGAGTTATGGGAAAAAGGAAAAGATCACATCCCTAATTTATAAATCCATTTTACTGCAACTGTTCACTCCACCCTTTTTAAGATAGACGAGAACAAAAAATAGGTGTGGAGAACTTTATGAACTAATTTATGGGCAAGCTAGTTCATGAAGAGCGAATAAATTTTGTTGTCAACTCCTACTTACGCTCCAGCTAGTAACTATAGGGATTCACTTCTAGTATCATTATTTATAATATTTAAGCGATAAGTGTTAACTAAAAAGAAACTACTAAGAAATATGATAAAAATAGCAGCGATACTCACTCTATCTTTGTAAGTTGCAGTTGAAATATTATACAAGTCATAAAGAAACCAAACACTTTTATTAAAAGGCAAGTATAACAATAGGAAAGAAACTAAACGTATTCATTTAAAAAGCAAATAGAAGCTTTTTTCGATTTAGTTGGAGCCATTATTAGTTTTATCTTTTTTCATTTTAATTAAGANNNTGTACTTTATCTGACATTGGCAATGTTTAATATTTACAATAGCCTCTGTAACAAAAGAAAATAAAAAGCTTAGAGAAGAAATACAAACAATAAAAAATGTACCTTAGTATTGAAGTATATAGCGACCCCAAAAATTTAGACTTTTTTAGAATAGAGAAACCTAATCTGTTTTTTATTTGTAGCTGCTGACGTAGAAAACAGATATGAAATTGTTTAAAGTAGTCTAGCCTGAATTTTGTCAAAANNTTTTTTCCTCTAGGATCAATTGTTAAAAAAATTTATTTATTAATATTATCAAGAATCTCTGCTCAGAAGTGGTTAGCTTCGTTATAAAATCTCCCTATTATTTTCTTCTCCTAACTCTTAACATTTCAATTACTGCAAGCCCCAGAGCGCTATATAGTCCCGCTCCAATGAAGTCTTTATTTACTATATACTCTAATGAAATACCAATAAATCTAGCAAATAAAGTTATGGCTATAATATGAGCATAAGGGTATTTTTAAAAAAATTCTTTATAATTATTAAACATAATCTCACTCCTATTTAGTCTCCTACTTCCTTGATCTTTTATATTAACTGTGTTGATGAAATAAACCTACTATATCATTTTACATAAATATTGAGCTCTATAATATTTAGTGTTGGTGAACCAATCGGTTCACCAACACTATTTTTTGTTTTTAAATGAAAAAAGACCAGTGAACTCCTATAATTAAGTTACCACACAAAAGAATAGGAGAATTCACATGGCCTACACTCATTCTATAAAAAACTGCTCAATATTAAAGACCCAATTATTCGTTTAGCTGAAATTCCTATTATGAAGGAAAAGAAAAAGAACCAAGAATATCTGGTAGTACACGGGAAATTGACCTATCGCCTCCCTGCTGTAAAGTATGCGGCGTCAAAAACAACTCTTATCAGGATCTTATCAAACA
>DIDU01000206.1:10411-11537 GCA_002418295.1 Carnobacterium sp. UBA5792
TTCGACTTTCGTAGTGGATACCTCTTTGGTCGATCGCCATTACTTCATCTCTAATGTGATCAAAACAACTATTGCCATGGAATTGAAAGAGACATTCACCTATTTAAAAACATCTGAAGCAAATATCCCATTCCAATCAAGACAAATCCTCCAGCAAGGACCTTTAGATATTGTTTTCGCCACAACACTAAATAAGCGATCCATTCACGAACAAAGGCATTGATAGAAAAATAGAACTTTGTTTTCGCTCCGCGGCCATCACAATCAATGCCCAGATTTTTTGCCAACAAAAGCGCGCGTAATAGATGGTAGCGGTTTGTGACAACAAGAATATTGCCATTCATCCCTTCTTGATCAATCAGCTTTTTAGAAAACAGCAGATTCTCCCTAGTTGTAGCAGATTGATTTTCAACAATGATCGCTGCTTCTGGAACTGATTGCTGAATCGCATACTGTTTCATTGCTTCCCCTTCCGCGATTTTTTCATCTGCTCCCTTTCCCCCAGACAGAATCAATTTACTGCCTTTGTTTTCCTGATGAGCTTGGATCCCTTTATCAACCCGGCTAGCAAGTAAAGGCGTAACTTCTTTTCCATTCTTCAAGCCGCTTCCCAGAACGATGATATACTGATAACTTTTTCTAGGATTTTTCAATAAATTCAGTAGATTCGTAATGGTATACAGTGTAAAAATAAAAAGGGTAAAAGAAAAGCAAAAAGACAGATAAACGTATATAAAATCCCAGAAATCAGTTTGAAAGACACCATTCAGCATTGGCNNCCAAATAACCAAGTATGCAATGTAAAGAATACCAAATCCTAAGGAAAGGATATGCGAAAGTCCGCCCCCTTCTTTCCGAATCAAGTTAATACCTGAAATAATCATCGTTCCGATTAGTACAACCGGAAACAAAAGAATCCAGCCAACAAATAAGATACTGCCTAACAACAGAATAAACCATACAAATCTAGTATCACTGATTGGTATTAAAAGAAACCCGCCTAAAGCAAGGACAGACAGCAGCGCTGCCAAAAAAGAAATACCCAGCCATAAGCTGCGCTTTTCTATACTGCCAGACAAACCAAAAAATTCCCGATCCTGCTATCACCAATAATATGCCCCAAACA
>DIDU01000202.1:0-4655 GCA_002418295.1 Carnobacterium sp. UBA5792
TTTCAATATCTGAAATAATAGATGGGATATTAGCAACTAGATCTGATAATTGTTCCATCAAGACAGGTACGGTCTTAATAATAAAAGCAGCTGCTCCACCAAGAAAGAGAATCATAACTAAAATAATGGCATAACTGCGTTTAATTTTTACTTTTTGCAAAAGTTTAATCAAAGGATTGAATAAGTAAAATAAAAACCCTGCACTTAAAACGGGGATAAAGAGGGTCGAAAATAAAACGAAAATCGGATGGAAAACAAAGCTGATTCGTGTTGCAACATAAATAATGATAACGACCGCTAATAGCCATATTGTCCAAAATAACAACTTTGAATCTTTAACATATTTCATAAAAATAATCTCCTTTTTAAATCAGTACGGTACAACGGAACATGTATACATTCATCATCTACTATACTACCATGATTAACGGATTTATTTTACAATAGTTTGACTTCTAAAAAAGTCCTGGTATTTAATCTAAAAGAAAAGCAGACATACCAACTGATTTATGTTTTTAAAATTAAGCTGAATTCAAAAAAAGATTAAGGTAAGCGAAAAAGAGTTGCATTGAAAAGCAAATTGAGTTATGCTTTAAAACGTAACCTTTACGATTTAGTCGGAATAAGTTTATTTGCTTATTTTACTACATAAAATAAAGGGTAGTTAAAAAAATTAGTTAAGATCAGGAGGATGTATATGCAAAAGAAGAGAAAAGTTATGAGTTTAGTACTGACTGTTGTGGGAACCATTTTATTGCTTGTCGGTTGCGGAAACACAGGGAACCAGTCTAATAGGACCGATGGAGAAAATACAACTGGAAAGTTAAAAATCGTTACAACTTTTTANNATGATTTCACAAAAAATATTGTGCAAGACAAAGCAGATGTCGCCATGTTGATCCCAGCTGGAACGGAACCGCATGATTTTGAACCGAGTGCAAAAATGATTGCCCAAATTGAAAATGCTGATGTCTTTATTTATAATAGTGATGAAATGGAAACTTGGGTACCGAGTGCGTTAAAAGCTATTGATACAAAGAAAGTAACGGTCATTAATGCCAGCAAAGGAATTGAATTTATTGAGCACGACGAACATGACGATCATGCGGAAACAGAAGAAGAGGAACACTCAAAAGAACACCATCACGCTGTTGATCCACATGTTTGGTTAGATCCTGTGCTAGCTCAAATAGAAGTCAAAAATATTCAAGAAGGGCTTGCAACAGTTGATACAGAAAATGCAGCCTCTTATCAAAAAAATGCAGCAGCTTACAACGAAAAATTAGCTGCATTAGATCAAGAATTTAAAGAGGCATTTAAAAATGCAACGAACCGTGTATTTGTAACCCAACATGCAGCATTTGCTTATTTAGCAAAACAATATGAGTTAACTCAAATTTCGATTTCTGGTTTATCTGCTGAAACAGAACCCAGTCCAGCAAAGCTAGCTGAATTAACCGAATATGTAAATAAATACCATGTAGAATACATTTATTTTGAAAATAATGCCTCTTCAAAAATAGCTGAAACGTTAGCTAATGAGGTAGGGATAGAATTGGCTATTTTGGATCCAATTGAAGGAGTTACTCAAAAAGAGCAAGAAGCCGGTGTTGATTACATTCAAGTAATGAAAAACAATCTTGAAGCATTAAAGAAAAGTATTTATTAAAATTGTCCAGAAAAAAACAATAATGATATTCTTTTAACCTAAAAAGTAAACTCTTGAAATCAATAAATGATTTTAAGAGTTTTTTTGTAAAGTCGTATAAGATGCGGAAAAATAATTAACTTGTTAAAATGAATCTATAAGATCAAAATCGCAAAACCAAAAAAAGGAAGGAGATCGACTAATGACTGATTCAACTTCTCAAAATCCGCTAAATCAATATTTTAATGGAACTTATCCTAAACAATATCAAGAGACTCCTGGTATTCAAGGAAAAATGGATCCTTTGCCTGATTGCGGGGAAACGTCGTATAAAGGAAGCGGAAAATTGGTTGGCAGAAAAGCATTGATTACAGGCGGAGATTCAGGGATAGGTCGCGCAGAAGCGATAGCCTATGCGCGTGAAGGTGCCGACGTGGCGATCAATTATTTACCGGTAGAACAATCAGACGCTGAAGAAGTAAAAGAACTGATTGAAGCAGAAGGACGAAAAGCAGTATTGATACCTGGAGATTTAAGTGATGAATCTTTTTGCCAAGATTTAGTGAAACAAGCTTATACCGAGCTAGATGGTCTAGACGTATTGACTTTAGTTGCTGGCCAACAGCAAGCTGTAACAGATATTACTGAATTACCAACTGACCAACTTCGTAAAACATTTGAAGTGAATGTCTTTTCATTATTCTGGGTAGTAAAAGCTGCCTTGCCTTATTTGCCAAAAGGAGCTTCTATCATTACGACAACTTCTGTACAAAGTTTTGACCCAAGTCCTATTTTGCTGGATTATGCTGCTTCGAAATTTGCCATTACGGGATTTACACGTGGTTTGGCTAAGCAATTAGCTCCAAAAGGAATTCGGGTCAATTCAGTTGCTCCTGGTCCAATTTGGACACCATTACAAATTACTGGTGCACAACCGAGCGAAGCTATACCTGAATTTGGACAACAGACACCGCTGAAAAGAGCGGGTCAACCAGTAGAACTAGCAGATGTTTATGTGTTCCTCGCTTCGACTAGTTCAAGTTATGTGACTGCCCAAGTTTACGGTGTAACGGGTGGAACAGAAATTGCGTAATTTATTTTTTTGTTGCTAAAAAGAAACATGGTTTATTAATAAAACTAAATCTCTCGCTTTAAGCATAATATACTTAAAGTGAGGGATTTTTAGGTGGAGACAATAAAACAGAGTGTTCAACTTTCGCAGCATTTTTGAAGGAGATACCGTCTTTTGTTATTTTTAGTGAATTTAGTAACAAAGAATAGCAGACAAAAATTGGTTGGAAACTGTTATTTCTTCTTGTGATTATGAACGGTAACCGTATGAAGAATAATAGATAATAAGGTAAAAAATAAAACTGCGAATGCTAGCCAGCGTACCCAAAAATTAGTTAAATTTAAAAGACCCAGTTTAGCTAATCCTTCTTCCATTCCCATCACCAAAAGGGAAGAAAAAGCAATCATAAAGAATAATTGAATATAGCGTTTCAACAGATCGTGCTCCTTTTCAATAGTTTGTTGTAAGGATAAGCCTAAGTTGTAGCATTCCTCTTTTTTTCGTGAAGGAAGAGAGGTCATTTTCCATGTATTGGTTAATACTACTTCGCCAATAGGTTTCATTCCGGCAGCAGAAAAAACAGTTTGGACGCTATTAAAAGTAGTATCAGTCAAGCCAGTCACTATGTTTTCCAAAGCTGTTTTATAGCAGCTGGTAATGGTAATATACTTTTTACCTTTTAATTTTCCAGGTTTTAAATCCCCATTTTCAGTTGTTTTGACTGCGTATGGCCGCAAACAATCGAGAAAATTTTTCGCTATGCCGCTGATTTCTCCCCAATAAGTAGGCGCTGCTAAGACAATGCAGTCACTTTCCAATACCTTAGAGTAAAGCTTACGTGTGTCGGGATGGCTCATCTTTACTTGGTACTCGTCTAAATAAAGCAATTCAGTTATCAAGCCAGCGTTACTTGCACCGGCCAAAACTTCTTCCAACATTTTTGCAGTTTTCCCTTTATGGTTNNNGATGGTTTTTATGCTTTTTTTACATTTCCTAAAAGTTGCGAGATAAATTCCGAGGAAACTGATGAACATTATATAGTAAAATAAGCAGCTTTTTAAACAAAATTTCATAAAAAAAACATTTTTGTTAGCGGAGAATGTGTTCTATGGTAGAATGGTAAATGGCAATTTTTTTAAGCACAGCTCTGCTGATTTACCTAATTTGGAGGAAGAATATGAAGAAAATAAAAGTAAAAAAATTGTTTCTCACTATGCTATTGGTAGGAATTTTTATAATCATGAGCCTATTTTATGTACATAAGAGTGTGGAAACTCAAGAAAAAGAAGTCAAAATTACGCTCTTAGCTACTTCTGATGTTCACGGACGCTTTATGCCGTGGGATTATGCGATTGATGAACCAAATCTAGAAGGCAGTTTAACACAACTTCAAACCCTTATAAAAGAAATCCGTCAAGAAAATCCCAATACTATTTTATTGGATGCAGGAGATATGATTCAAGATAATTCAGCTGAACTTTTTAACGACCAGTCTGAATCGCCTATGATGGTAGCTATGAATGAGATGGGATATGATGTATGGACTCTTGGCAATCATGAATTTAATTTTGGGATGGATACCCTGACGAAAATAGCTGATCAATATACGGGCATTAAGTTAGCCGGAAATGTTTATAAAAAAAACGGCGNNTACCAGCTTCTACTGTTATTGAAAGGGCTGGAATCAAAATCGGCATTATCGGAATGGTGACTCCCATGGTGACAGAATTTGAGAAAGGTAGTTCACATTTAGACGGTATCGAAATTAGGAGTGCGATCAAAGAAACGAAAAAAGCGGTAGCTGATTTAGACGGAAAAGCAGATGTAATAGTTGGTTTAGTCCATATGGGCTTAGAAAATGAATACGACGTTGCTGGAACTGGTGTCCAGGGACTTACTAAAGCTGTTCCTGAATTGGATGCTATTTTTGCTGGG
>DIDU01000202.1:4756-4948 GCA_002418295.1 Carnobacterium sp. UBA5792
CAAAATTATGGTACGTATCTTTCTAGAATTGATTTGACATTCAGTAAGAAAGGCGATCATTTTGAATTACAGCAAAAAGACGTCACAGCTATTCCGGTTGTAGCCGCAGATGGGATGATTACCAAATCAGACAAAGAATTAGAGACGATTTTACAACCTTATCATGAACTTGCGCGTGCAGACGCTAATGAA
>DIDU01000045.1:0-382 GCA_002418295.1 Carnobacterium sp. UBA5792
GAAACTTATTCCTCTATCTCGTACTCCATTCTTTTGCCATTTCATCATGATATGCTTCTGTCCAATGATATGGTTGCAACTCTTTTAAAGGTTTAAAAATAATATCTTGTTTAGCATTTGTAATCGCACACTGTACTTCTGGTCCCCAATAAAATAAACGTTCTTGGCATACACCACAAGGCGAGAGTACCTTTAATTGAGAATGCTCATTTTCTCTCGCAAGACAAATAGAATGTGTAACTTTCTTTTGAAATTTATGAGCTTCTAAAATTGCACCTGTTTCCATACAAAGTTCTGTTGAAGCATTTATTACGCCTGGAGCAACACTTGTATAAATTGTTCCATCTTCTACACGAATCGCTGCGGCTCCACCCCAATCGTT
>DIDU01000045.1:394-2620 GCA_002418295.1 Carnobacterium sp. UBA5792
AATATCTTTGTTCAATTAACTGTTTCACCACATCATATAATTGTTGCTCAATATTCAATTTCTTTTCCTCATTTCTGCCCAAATTCAGGTTTGTTATTTCTAAATATTCTTTCTTTTATCATAATAGCATAAACAAAAAAATGGAATGAACATTTAATTTCAAGCCATCTTTTTGCCAAAAGGAACGTTTTTTTATAAAAAGATTGAGATTAAAAATATATAATCTTAATTTTATCTTTTTTTAATAATTTGTTTATGGGCAATTTATAGTTGCTATTTATAATTCCTATATAGCAGCTATTGATACTACAAATAAGAAATTTGGATGTGTAACACTTCGTATTCCATTAGCTGTAATCAAAATTTATAACATAAATTGCGCACATAGAATCTTCTTTTGAAAGAAAAGTGGTGTAATTATTTGTTAAATGAAGGAAGGGATTGGGAAGTTATGAATAAAACAATTTTAAAAACATGTATCATATCAGCAGTTTTAGGTGGAAGTCTACTAAGTGAAACGACTGGAGAGGTGAAAGCAGAAGTAGTTACACCAAACACGAATCATACTGGGGTATTCAAAGATGTTCCAAAGGGGCACTGGGCATATGAGGCGATTCAGCAATTAACAGGCGAGAAAATCATTTTCGGCTATGATGATGGAAGATTTGGTTTTGGAGATAACGTGACACGTGAACAAGTTGCAGCTTTACTATATCGTTATTTTAATTTGGCAGAAGACAAAAATTATGAGAACCCATATGGGGACATAAGTAAAGAGTCGACAAGCTATATAAAGGAAATCTTGTCTTTAACAGAAATGGGCGTTTTTAAGGGTGACGAGCATGGGAACTTTAGACCAAAGGCTTCCTTAACGCGTGCAGAAATGGCACAAGTTCTTACAAATGCTTTTCATTTAAAGGCAAAGAGTAATCATACTTTTAATGACGTTTCAACGAACTCATGGGCAAGCAATGCAATTAGTGCTGTTCAAACAAATAATATTGCAAAAGGAGTAGGNNGTGACGCGTGAACAGTATGCACAATTTTTATACAATGCAATACAAGAAACTGAGCAAACTCAAGAAACAAAAGGGCAACTATTAGCTAGCATACTTGGTGAAACAAACTGGCAAGGGACAAAAGTCTATGACAAAGATCATAATGATGTAACGAAAGAAAATCAAAATTTCATCGGGCTTGCAAAGTATGATGCTAAAACGGCAAGGTATGAATTTTTTAATGCAAGTACAGGAGAGAGTCGTAATGATAGCGGTACCTTTTTTATAACGAATGATGGAAAGAAAAGAGTACTAATTTCTGAGACGCAAAATTATCAAGCAGTTGTTGAATTGACGCAATTACATAAGGAGAAATTTACATATAAAAGAATGGGGAAAGATACAAAAGGGAACGATGTAGAGGTGTTTGTTGAACATATTCCGTACCATGAAAAAGAACTTTCTTTCACGCGGCCTGATAAAAATTTAGAAAGTTCGACAGGTAAAATAGTTAAAGATGTTGATGGAGATGAAATTTTATCTAGTACACTATGGAACGGAACGGTGGTATTAGACGACCAAGGTAATGATGTAACAAAATATAACTCAAACTTAATCAGACTAGCAAAATACGATAAAAATACAAATAAATACGAGTTTTTCAATGTGAATACAGGAGAAAGTCGTGGAGACTACGGTTTCTTTGATGTTGTACATGGTAATAAAATAAGAGCTCACGTTTCGTTAGGAAATAATAAATACGGTGCAGTTCTTGAACTTACAGAATTAAATAAAGAGAAATTTACGTATACAAGAATGGGGAAAGATGCGAATGGAAAAGATATAAAAATCTTTGTTGAGCATGAACCGTATACAGGTGATCTAAAACCAAATTTCACAAAGTAAGCCTTTACTGTAGCAAAGGCATTATGTTAGAAAATGTTAGTAAGGAAAAGCTTAAGGGTTGGGTAATTAAAATAGTTATTTATAGACAAATAGATGCCTTGAGGCATCTATTTGTCGTTTTAAAATGATTTTTTATGGGTGCAATTTCTCTTTTCTCAAATCTAGTAACTTACTACTTGCACAACCATACATTTTCGTTTTTTTATTTATTTTCTTTATATTCATTAACTTTCTTTTTTACATTACCAACAGTATCTTTAGCAGTGCCTTTTACCTTATCCCATTTTCCTTCAGCTTGTAATTTCTTATTGTCAGTTACTTT
>DIDU01000045.1:2672-2961 GCA_002418295.1 Carnobacterium sp. UBA5792
TGCAAGTTGAATGATGTATCTAGCAATAGCGTAACAGATTTAGTTTGAATATTCAAATGATTAATAGAGTTGAAAAGGAATTGTCATAAAGTGTATAAAGTTGTAATGAGAAGAGAAAGAATGTTAATTATATGTTTTTGGCGGTCCAGATTGATTTTGTATAAGCGATCTTCATATGGGCACGTTCCATATTATTTTGACTGCTGCTACCGAATCTTGCTTGTCCGACTATTAAATGACAATTGGATTCAATAGCTGTCTCAATTCGTTTTTGAATTAATGCAGTGTG
>DIDU01000147.1:0-969 GCA_002418295.1 Carnobacterium sp. UBA5792
CGTAACTGCTCCATTTTTATTTCACGTTCTTTCTTAGTCGTTAACAACCGAATAATCGGAGGTTGAATAATCGGAATCAAGGCCATATAAGAATATGCAACAATGGCAATCGTAGATAATAAATGCGGAGACAGTTGAGTCGTTAAATAAATAGCAGTAGGTCCATCTGCTCCTCCAATTATGCCAATTGATGCTGCTTCTTGAGGTGTCATACCAAACATCAACGCACCGAAAAAAGCAATAAAGATGCCAATTTGCGCTGCTCCGCCTAATAACAATGTTTTTGGATTAGCAATCAACGGTCCAAAATCAGTAGCAGCACCCAGACAAAGAAAAATCAAAGGTGGAAAGATCCCCAAATCAATTCCTTCGTAAATATAATACAATAAACCGCCATTTTCTCCGTTTAACGGAGGTGTCATCAACCCTGCTAAAGGCAGGTTAACTAAGAACATACCAAAAGCAATCGGGATCAGCAAGTAAGGCTCATACCCTTTTTTTATCGCTAAATAAAGGAAAAAACAAGCTAAGGTCAACATAATCAGCTCTTTATACGTCAAGTTTGCAAATCCTGATGTTCGAATCATTTCGTTCAGAGCATCCAACATACGAACTCCTCCAATGTTTTAGAGCACAACCAAAATGTCTCCTGCTTCCACGGTTTGATTTTCACGGATGGAGATATTTGACACTATTCCACTTTGAGGTGCTACTATTTCATTTTCCATTTTCATAGCTTCCAAAACACACAAGACCTCACCCTCTTCTACAGCTTGTCCTTTTTTTACAGCTAACGATAAAATTGTTCCCGGCATGGGAGCAGTTACTTCCATACTGGCGGATGATTCAGCTTCCGTATCGGAACGTGAAAAAGAAGGTTCTGATTTTTGAGGTATTTTTTGAGATGTGGTTGGAGTTAGATCCGTTTGTTCTGGAAGTTCTTTAACAGAAACGTGATAGACTTTTCCA
>DIDU01000147.1:1039-1438 GCA_002418295.1 Carnobacterium sp. UBA5792
CTTTACGCTGAATGAAGCGGTGCATTACTTCAATGACAAATTGTAAAATAACCAATGCTAAAAAAACAATGACTAGACTGGTTACCATAACTATAACTCCATCTACCAAAGTAAAGTCCATGTTACGTCGTCTCCTTTACATCACTGCCCTTATTTTGATCAGCTTGTTTTCTTGCTGTTCGCTTTTATTTTCAGTTGAGTTGGCATTTATTTGGGAGTATTTCTTTTCAAGAAAAGCTTTGCCGACTTGAGGAAACATAGCATACGTTAAAACATCTTCATCTTTTTTTGCCAACTCACCCAATTCAGCTTTTAAGCGATCAAACTCCGGTAAAATATGATTAGCCGGTCGATCCATGATCACTTCTTCGTCTTTAATGATCTGCTTTCGAAAAACTT
>DIDU01000147.1:1516-1869 GCA_002418295.1 Carnobacterium sp. UBA5792
GTACCGGACTTTGTCCATAAGAACCCCGTAGATATTCTTTAATTTCATTTGGTACCATTTGGTATCTTTCACCTGACAACACGTTAAAAACAGCTTGTGTGCCTACCATTTGACTCATTGGTGTGACTAAAGGCGGATAGCCTAGATCTGCTCGGACCTTAGGTACTTCTTTTAAAACTTGGTCGTATTTGTCTGTAGCTTTCGCTTGTTCTAATTGACCGTATAAATTAGATAACATTCCTCCTGGTACTTGGTACAACAGCGCCTTGGGATCAACTCCCATCATTTTAGGGTTCAGTACACCTGAAGCTAAATAATGATCTCGTATCGGCTTGAAATAGTCAGCAATCTCT
>DIDU01000147.1:1907-5619 GCA_002418295.1 Carnobacterium sp. UBA5792
GGGGGTTGACTCGTCCCTTCTGAAAACGGCGAAATAGCTGGATCAATTCTATCTACTCCAGCTTCCGCTGCTTTTAAATAAGTCATTTGAGAAATTCCGCTGGTCGCATGAGTATGGAGGCTTAGTGGAATAGTCAGCCCCTCTTTTAACCTTTTAACTAATTTCTCAGCTGTATACGGTGTTAAGATCCCTGCCATATCTTTAATACCAATGGAGTCAGCACCCATTTGTTGCAATTGCTCCGCTAATTTAGCATAGTAATCAATCGTGTGAATATCACTGATCGTGTAGCAAATCGTCAGCTCCGCATGTCCCCCATATTTCTTCACAGCTTTCAAAGAAGCTTCTAAGTTACGCGTATCATTCAAAGCATCAAAAATACGGAAAACATCGATTCCATTTTCGTAGGCTTTTTCAATAAATTTGTCGACAATATCATCTGCATAATGACGATAGCCTAATAAATTTTGTCCTCTTAGTAACATTTGAAGTTTTGTCTGAGGTGCTCTTTTTTTGATCTCGCGCAAACGTTCCCAAGGATCTTCATTTAAGAAACGAATAGCTGCATCAAAGGTAGCCCCTCCCCAACACTCTAATGAATAATAACCGGTTCGATCCATTTTTTCGATAATGGGCAGCATTTCTTCCGTTGTCATACGAGTGGCCATTAAACTTTGATGAGCGTCTCGTAAAACGGTTTCTGTAATTTCCAGATACTTTTCTGACATCTTTACATCACTCCTATTCAGAGTAAAAAGAAAACAAAAGCACTTGTTTTTGATCAGATCTGAGCAAGAAAAGGACTCAGACTAACGATCAACAACTTTTTTCATTGCTTCTAACGCTTCATTCGGTAAAACATCCATTCCGCCTGCTTCATTTTTTTCTTGTATATGTTCTATGCGCATTTGAATACGGTCAAAAACAAGTTGTTTATAAGTTTCATCCATAAAGTCCGGCTCATACCCGGCTACTTTTAGATAGCTCATCTGCTCAATTCCGCCAAATGATTCAAATTCTGCAGTCCCATCAACAATTGATTCAATGCTTTTCAGTGTCACTTCGGGAGTAATTTTTTTATCTAAGAAAAACCCCGTGTTCAGAATATAACACTCTATTTTTTGCTCTTCAAACAGCTGTTTAAATTGTTGATAGTCTTCTGCCAGCGGATAAACCCGGAAAGGATTTGCATAAGGAACAATTACTAGCTTATTCATGTCTACTCCTTCTTTTAGCCGCTCTGCTGAGGAACGTTTAGTAGCCAATGTTGGTCCAAAGCTCGCTGCTAATACGGGATCTTCTACTTTAATAACAGGCGGAAGACTTTCATCTTTCATAATCCAGTAAATAGCGTCAATCGGTTCATCAAACCGGTCGACACGATTAGGAGTAGAATAGCGCGATTTAACTGTACGTCCATTACCATTACGCAAGTCTTCAGTTAACAGAACTTTATTTCCAGCTTCATCTAAAGTGACAGCCACATTTTGAACAGTAACAAAGTAATCGACTTCTTCGTGATCTGAAGGGTAATCTTGNNAAAGCCGAAACGTAATTTGATCCATCCGCTAATGTAAACTTCTTTTGACCCCCATGACAAGAAGCATACCCCATTCGATGAGCTGTAGCCCAAGCTAGCGTTAAAGTAGCTTTTTTCAATTCGCCAAAATAATTCATTCCTAAAATAATAGCTGCATTATGGTCTGTATCAAAATATGCTAATCCCATAGGGTAATCAGGATGATGCCAAGTCGGATCAGAATAAATAAAAATATCTCCAGCATCGATTTTACGAGATGCTGCATACATCTTATCGTAGAAATCATTGGTTACTTGGAAATTCAACAGCCAGGAATACAAATTATTTTCTTGACCTTCCGGTACTGAAAGATGGGCTTTGACCATAAATTCTGAATCCAAACCTACATAAGCAGCTGTTTTATAGCGTTTTTTTAAAGACCCTTGGTAAACAGCATCTCGAACGATTGCCGCTAACTTAGCGTCTTCCTCTTGGTTGTTTCCTACGATTCTTCGAGCAGCTGCCGTTCTTCCGACAACCGAACCACCATTTTCGACTAAAACCTTTGTGTCCTCGGGCAAGTCCAATTTTTCTGGGTATTTTACAGGTAAATCTGTTACGATGGTAACTGGAGCTTTTAGAGCTAATCCATAAGCCTCAGCTACACTCGTTACTTTATTCACATTATTTCCGTACATAGAAGTCTCAATCACTGCTCGCAATGGCGAAAAAATCGGGTTGTCTTTTCTAATATCTGATTTTTGAAAAGTTTCTTTTGTCGACATATGATCCTCTCCTTATCTCATAATAGCTGCCTGTTCAAAAGTACAGCAGTAATGTGCATCACACCTTCCACTACTTAAAGCTTTCCTCCTTTCACTTAAGTTTAAGAACCTTTAATATATATAAAGCGCTTTCATACCTCTCTTTATCATACAAATAATGTTGTCAAAATGCAATAAAAAACAGCTTGTTAATTACTTAATTATAAAAATCTGTGAACATGTCTAGGCATACTTCTCTTGTTGACTTTCATTCAACGCTTTGTCAAAATAGAACTTATCAAGTTGTAATTTTAGGAGGACTGTATTAATGATGAAGATTCATATAGGTAACGAAATTTGGAATAAAGCAGCCGCTTTTTATGTGCGCATGTCTGTCTTTGTCCTAGAAAGAAATATGAAACTGGAAGAAGAGTTTGATGAACAAGATCGTTCCTCTTTAGTTTACGTGGTAATTTACGATAATAAACAGCCTGTATCTACCGGAAGATATGAATTACTTGATAATGCAACGATTCGAATTGGGCGAATTGCCACATTGAAAGAATATCGCGGGCAGAACTTGGGAAGAACTGTCATTCAAACATTAGAAAAAATTGGTCGTAAGAAAGGATGCACAAAAGCTGTTATTCATTCCGAACAGTCTGCTGCTTCTTTTTATAAAGAAATAGGCTATACAACAGCATCTGAAGAATTTTATGAGAATGAAGTACCTTGCGTCCTTTTGAAAAAAGACCTGTGACAAGCTTGATTAATAATTGCTTTCTGGCTAAATTTTCCCAGCCCTCATTAAGAGAAAAAAGACTCTCAAATAAATACTTCTAGCTGTTTTCTTTTTATTATTTTAATTTATGAATCAAGGCTTCTTTAAGGTAAAGCCACATTTACTTGTTTCATTTTTTTAGCTAGAAAATCAAATAACCGTTTATTTATTGCAGCGGATTTTTTCCGGTATTCAGTCATAGGGTAACGAAATTCTGAAGTATAATCCCATTCTAAATCCCCACACACATCTGCGCCGATCAACTGATGATCATGGAGAATTAAATCTATTGACTGAATCAGCTTTTCTATTTTAATATTACCCTGGTTCCAATTAGTCTGAACTTCTTTTTCTGATAATATATCTCGGTCTACACTAACATAGATATCGGTAGTTGGAATAGTTTCAGAAATTTCCGCCATTTTCTCATCAGTCATTTCTTCTTCTCTAATAATCTCAATTTTCTGACCAACTTCAGGCAACATCTCTTTTTCTTGTTCTTCTCCTACCCCAATAATGTAGACTTTTTTTAAATTGGGTAAATAAAGAACTGCATCATTTATCCAAGACCCGCAGGAAATCAAGTCTTTGTAAGCAAGCTTTCCAGCGTCATTATGGTGGTCATAGACAATCAAAGTAAAAGGAGTT
>DIDU01000147.1:5630-5951 GCA_002418295.1 Carnobacterium sp. UBA5792
ATAGATTTTTTCAATACTATCCTTGTACTTATTACTAATAATGGTTACATTACTTTCATTTTGCATTCACTACCAGCTCCTAACTGCTTACTTTCTATTATAGTATCCGTTTTCAATTTTACAATAGGAATCTTAAGGCACTTAATAAAAGGTATTAAATATATAGCTTTTAAGTTCCACTATTTTCCCAGTTCAATCAACTACATAGTCTCATTGCCTCATTTCTTGCACTACTATTCAAAAAAAGATTCTTTCAGCACATTTTGAAATCACCACTACCAGTTATCGAAAAGAAAAGGCTCTTTATCAAACATACTAAGA
>DIDU01000106.1:0-4439 GCA_002418295.1 Carnobacterium sp. UBA5792
CTAGTTGTTTGTCTAAACCTTGTTCCACTTCAGGCATCCGGGCTTCAATTTCTTCGTTCGTTTGACCAGCATGTTTCTTTACGTTTTTAACATAGCGTAAAAAAGTTGAACGTACATTGTTTTGATCATAATTCAAGGTAGGGGAACAAAACGTTCCGCTAGCTAGGATATTTTCAGTCGTCATGGTCTTCGTTGCAATAACGCCACCTAAAGACAATCCGAAAACAGCGATTTGACGGTACCCTTTTTCTGTTAAAAAGTGCAGGGCATCTTTTGCATCTTGTATCCAGTCAGTTGGAGACACTGCCAATATATCTTCAGGCTCTAACGTACCATGTCCTTTAAAGATTGGAGCATAAACAGTATAATTTTCTTTTTCTAAGGCTCTCCCCATCATTCGAACATCATTCGGTGATCCCGTATAAGCATGAAATAAAATAACTGCTTTGGGTCCCCTTTCAAAGAAAAATGGTTGCGGCAATGTTCTTTTTACCATTAAAAAATCTCCTCCTGTAGCAATTCCTGTTACTTTCTATTTTACTGTATATTTCGTCATTTTCATACCAAAACACTACAAAACGCTTTTTTATTGAATTGAAACTTCTAAAAGCTGTAAACAGATACATAAATGATAGATTAGCTGATAAGCAAAAATTAGCAGCGTAAACCCCTTGTTGTGGTTTTACACTGCTAACTTTCGTTTGTTTTAGGAATATCAGTTAAACAGGTAGCNNATGTTTACTCTGCTTTTCCAGATAATCCTTCATGTATTTTTGTTAAATTCCATTCCATCATACCGTAATAGCTGTCGCCATCTTCGCCTTCTTTTGCGATAGAGTCAGTAAAAATAGTAGAATAAATTGGAACATCGGTTTCTTTTGAAACGCTGTTCATACTTCTTTTATCGACACTTGTTTCAACAAACAAAGCAGGAACGTCACTGCTTCTGACTTGATCAATAATTGCACTCATTTGGTCAGGAGTTCCTTGATTTTCAGTATTGATTTCCCAAATGTAAGCTGCAGTTACTCCATAAGCTGCCGAAAAATATTTAAAAGCTCCTTCACTGGTTACGAGCAATTTTTGGTCTTCAGGAATATCTTTAAATTTTTCTTTTGCTTCTGCATCTAGTTGAGCCAATTTGTCTGTATACTCTTTTGCATTAGCTTCATAAACTTCTTTATTGTCAGGGTCTTTTTCTGATAAGACGTTAGTGATGTTTTCAACGTATTGAATGCCATTGCTGATATCTAACCAAGCATGAGGGTCTTGTTCTGTTTCTTGTCCTTTTGATGACAAATACATTGGTTCAACGCCTTCACTGGCAGCAAAGTAATCTTTTCCGTCTTCTTTTCCAGCAGTTTTCATTAATTTAGTAAACCAGCCATTTCCGCCAGTTTCCAGGTTCAGTCCATTATAAAAAACGACATCCGCTTCTGTACCTTTCTCAATATCGGCTGGAAGAGGTTCGTATTCATGCGGGTCTGTGCCGACCGGTACAATGCTGTGCAAATCCACATTATCGCCTGCAACATTTTTAATCATATCTGCTAAGATAGAATTCGTGGCAACAACTTGTAATTTAGCATTCTCATCAGCAGGAGCTGACGAGTCAGATGAGCTGTTGCCGCAAGCTGCCCCCAAAAAGGTGACAGCTATTAAAGCCAGGAGTAAGTTTATTTTTTTCATTTTTTATCCTTCCTTCTCTTTATCAATAATTGTTGTTTTGGCGAAAATAAAAATGTAATTAAAAAGAAAACAGTAGTCGTTAAGACGATCGCAGCACCAGATGCTAAGTTATATGAATAACTTAAGAACAATCCGATCACAGAACTGATGATACCAATCGTAGAAGCTATCAGAATCATGGTAGATAATTTATTTGACAGTAGATAAGCGGTAGCTGCAGGAGTGATCAACATTGCTACAACTAAGATCGTTCCAACAGTTTGTAGAGCTGCAACAGCTACTAATGTAAGCAATAACATCAAAACATAATGAATAAGCTGCACTTTTAAACCATAAGCTTGCGACATAACGGGGTCAAAAGAACTGACGAGCAATTCTTTATAAAAAAGAACAACAAACAAAATAACTAAAATAGCAACGACAACGGTAATGATCATATCGGTTTGTGTAACGGCTAATACGTTTCCAAATAAAATATGGTATAAATCAGTCGAGCTTTTTGCAAAAGAAATAGCAATAATTCCGGCAGCAAAAAATGAACTAAAAACGATCCCAATAGCTGTATCGCTTTTCAACTTACTATGTTGCGTGACTAAACCAATAAGCAATGCCGCAAATACGCCAAAAACAGTTGCTCCAATAAAGTAGTTTACTCCTACAATATAAGATACGGCTACTCCAGGAAGAACTGCGTGAGAAATAGCATCTCCCATTAAAGACATTCCTCTTAAAATGATGAAACAACCGATAACTCCGGATACGATTCCGATAATAATAGAAGTAAACAAAGCATTTTGTAAAAATTGGTATTTAGTTAAACCATCTATAAAATGTGCAATCATTAGTCATTGACCCCCTTAATCATCAAATCACCCATTGAATCGCCATAAGCTGCTTTTATATTACTAGTCGTAAACGATTCAGCAATCGGTCCATAACTAATGAGAGATTGATTCAAGATAACTAAGTCATCAAAATAAGTCGTTACTTTGCTTAAATCATGATGCACGACCAAAATGGTTTTCCCTTCATCTCGAAGCTGTTTGAGCAAATCGATGATCACTTTTTCACTGTTCATGTCGATTCCCACAAAAGGTTCGTCTAAAAAAATAATATCAGCTTCTTGAGCTAGTGCACGAGCAATAAAGACCCGTTGCAGTTGTCCACCGGAGAGTTCACCGATTTGCCGATTCCTAAATTCTTCCATTTTAACTTTTTTTAAACTTTCTATAACTTTTTGTTTTTCTCGTTCTTTTGGACGATGAAAAAGACCTAATTTAGGAAAAGTTCCTAATAAAACAGTTTCTTCTACTTTGATTGGAAAGGTTAGATCAACTGTATTGCGTTGTTCAACATAAGCAATTTCTTTTCTTACGTTGTTTAAAGGTTGATTATCAACTGTAGTTATTCCGCTTTCTGTTTTTACCAAACCCATCATGCCTTTTAACAAAGTCGATTTTCCAGCTCCGTTCGGTCCAATAACTCCAGTAATAGCTTGTTCTCTGATAGTAAGAGACACATCTGAAAGAGNNCGTCTTGATAGGTAACCGTGAGATTTTTCACGTCAATCATATTACAACTTCCTTTCTTTCATTTAATTCTTTATTTATATATACGCACATGTTTAAGGCGCGCCTAAACCTTGATTAAAGTATAACTAAATGTCCTTTTTTTAGCAAGCTTTTTAAGTTCTTTTCGTTCATCTTTTTTAAACAAACTCTTTTCTAAACTGTTTCAGTTTAACTCTGTCTTCTTCTTTAAATAGATTCACAGCACATTCTATTTTAAAGATAGCGGTTACTTACCTTCATGCTAATTATTAAGTATCACCTGCTGCTCGATTTTAAACTACAAAAAAAAAGCAGCGTGAGCATTTCTACTCACGCTGCTTAAACAGATTTTATTCCAACTTTATTTAACTCGTCCGCATTAGGAACGAAAAGCTTGAAAAGCCGGCTGTTTATATATTTAATTAATTTGCTGATAAATACGCTAATATTAACGCTACGGCGAAAAAAGCAATTCCCAATACGACGGTTACCCGTTGTAAGACAGCTTCAAACCCACGAGCTTTTTGTTTTCCAAATAATTGTTCAGCTCCGCCAGTAAATGCACTAGCTGCATTATTCGTTTTAGTAGGTTGCATCACAACTACAATAATCAGCAAAACTGATATAATAAGTTCAGCAATTAAAAATGTATTGTACAATTTTATTGCCCTCCCGTCTAACTTTTCTTCTGCAATTAACTTTACCACAATTAGTACTAAAATACTAGCGGAGTTCTTTTTTATTTTTCCTTTTCTGCTGTCTGTTTATCTGTTTCCAACGGGTGGATAAATAAACCGCTAAGCAGTTTCGGCTCAAACCAAGTAGCTTTTGGGGGCATGACCTCTCCACCAGCTGCTACTGCTAACAGTTCTTCTATAGTAGGCGGGTACATAGCAAACGCCACGCTGAATTCCCCGCTGTCTACCGCATCTGCCAATTCTTTTAGACCTCTGATCCCTCCGACAAAATCAATTCGTTTATCTGTTCGAATATCTTGAATGCCAAAAATTGGTGTCAGAATCTGGTCTTGTAAAATAGCAACATCCAATCCTTTGACAGGATCATTTGTTTGAATCTCTGGCTTTACTTTTAATTCATACCATTGACCTGCTACATACATCCCCATTGTTTTTGCGGTTTTTGGCTTATAAGGAACCACACCTTTTTTATGAACCGTAAATGCTTTAGCTAGTCTCTCAA
>DIDU01000106.1:4483-8801 GCA_002418295.1 Carnobacterium sp. UBA5792
ACATTTACTACTCGATTGTAATCGATGATCGATAATTGGTTTTCTGGAAACAAAACGGATAAAAAGAAATTAAATTCTGTTTCAATAGGAGCATTCGGAAATTGTGCTCTACGTTTTAGCGCTACTTTGACAGCTGATTCCGTCCGATGATGTCCATCTGCAATATACAAACATTCCACTTTTTGAGCAAAAAGAGCGACTAGTTTTTCAATCGTTTCTTTTCGGTCTACTACCCAGACACGGTGTCTGACATCATGGAAACTTGAAAAATCATATACCGGATCATAACGCGCCACCCAGTCGTTTACTACTTCATCAATCGTTTTGTTTTNNGACTGTTGTATCCACATGATTGATCCGATCTAATTCTTTTTCTGCTCGGGTAAATTCATGTTTTTTTATTTTCTTATCTAGGTAATCTTCAACTGCCGTACAAACCACTAACCCGGTCTGCGGCCGTCCATTCATGATCAACTGATAGATATAAAAATTTTCAGTTGTATCTTGTTGGAGCCATTGCTTTTCTATAAAGTCTTTTAAGTTATCTGCAGCTTTTTGATAGACTTCTTTTGCATAAGGCGGCTGATCATCGGCAAGATCAATCTCAGCTTTATCAATATGCAAAAAAGATTTTAGGTTAGTGCTGGCCATTTCACGCGCTTCCTTTGAATTCAACACATCATAAGGAAGAGAGGCAACTTCTTTCGCTGCTGCCTCATTAGGACGAATGGCTTTAAGCGGTTTATNNATTTCGTATGACTCTTACGCTTAAAATATCGGTAACTTTTTTAATGCGTTGAACAACTAACTCTAATTGTTCAACCGGAAGTTCTTCGATGTCAATTAATGTATAAGCGTAGTCTCCTCGTCCACGATTGATGATATTGAGAATATTGATAGCATCTTTAGCTAACTCCAGCGACATTTGTCCAATCATATTGGTTACATTTCGGTTCACGATCGCCAGACGGATAGGCGCCGTAAAAGCTATTTCGACTGTTGGAAAATTAACTGAATGGATAATATTTCCAGTTTCTAAAAAGTATTTCAATGTATCGGCTGCTATTTTTGCACAGTTGATTTCAGCTTCAGAGGTTGATGCTCCTAAGTGAGGAAAAATCACCGCTTTTTCTTCATGCACTAATGCTTCTTCTGCAAAATCAGTGAAATACTGCTTTAAGCTGCCTTTTCGTAAAGCTTGAATCACCGCCTCGCTTTCAACTAATTCACCCCGTGAAAAGTTTAATAAAACAGCTCCTTCTTTCATTAAACTGATGGTTTGTGTATCAAATAAGTTTTTTGTTTCTTTTATCAATGGAACGTGTACTGTCACGTAATCTGAATGTGCTAAAACCTCTTCAATAGAGTGAACACGTTTAACCCGTCTTGAAATCGTCCAAGCGGTATCTACTGAAACATAAGGGTCATACCCGACTACATCAAGTCCTAAACGATAAGCATCGTTAGCAACCATTGCTCCGATCGCGCCTAAGCCGATTACGCCTAATTGCTTTCCTGCTATTTCAGTACCAATAAATCGTTTCTTTTCATCTTCTACTTGTTGGCTTATATCTGGGCCTTTTAGTGTATTGACCCACTTTACACCATCAAGAATAGGACGAGCGGCTAAAATCAAGCTGGCTAAAACTAGTTCTTTAACAGCATTAGCATTGGCTCCAGGGGTATTGAAAACAACGATGCCTTTTTCAGAACAAGCTGCAACAGGAATATTATTGGTTCCAGCTCCCGCTCTAGCAACAGCTTTTAAATTACTGGGAAATTTCATGGATTGTAAATCTTGACTTCTTAACAAAAGCGCATCTGGGTCATCGGTTTCATTCAATCTATACTGTTCAGGCTCGAATTTATTGAGTCCTTCTTCAGCGATTTTGTTATATGTATTAATAGTCCACATCTTAATGCGCTCCTTTTGCATTCTTTTCAAATTGTTCCATAAAGGCAATTAATGCTTTCACTCCCTCTATCGGAAAAGCATTATATAAACTTGCCCGCATTCCTCCGACTGAACGATGTCCTTTTAAATTAACTAGTCCGGCAACTTCTGCTTCTTGGACAAAGCGTTTATCTAATTGAGTATCATTTGTCGTAAAAGGAATATTGGTTAATGAACGCGATCTTCTTTCTACCGGTGAAGCATACAACTCAGAAGTATCAATAGCTTCATAAAGCAATGCTGCTTTTTCGCGGTTTATTTTTTCTATTTCCGCTACTCCTCCTAAATCTTTTAACCATTCAAATACCAGCTTTGCAACATAAATACTAAAAGTTGGTGGTGTATTGTACAAAGAATGGTGATCTGCTTGAATCTTATAATCGAGCATGGATGAGATGGGTTCCTTCAAACCAATCAAGTCTTCACGAATGATGACGATCGTTAATCCTGCCGGTCCAATATTTTTTTGAGCCCCCGCATAAATCAAACCAAAGTCAGAGACCTGATAATGGCTTGATAAGATATTAGAGGACATATCAGCAACTAATGGTACGTTCCCTGTATCAGGAGCGGTAAAAAAAGTTGTGCCCTCAATTGTATTATTGGTTGTAATGTGTAGGTAATCGAAATCTTGTGCAACGAAAGGAACTTCTGGGACCTGCTTAAAGCCATGTTCTTCTGAGCTGGCTACTATCTCTACTTCCAACTGCTTGATTTTTTGTGCCTCAGAAATAGCTTTTTTTGACCAACTTCCTGAATCGACATAAGCTGCTTTATGTTTTCCCAAATTCAAAGGAACCATGCTAAATTGCAGACTAGCTCCTCCTTGCAAGAAAAGGACTTGATAATTAGAAGGGATTTCCATCAGTTCCCGTAATAGGGCCTCAGCTTCTTCGATAATGGATTGAAATAAGGCAGAGCGATGGCTCATTTCCATGACTGACATTCCGCTTCCTTGATAAGAAAGCAATTCTTCTTGGGCTATTTTTAGAACAGGTTCTGGCAAAACAGCTGGTCCAGCTGAAAAATTATAGATTGGTTTCACACTCTTATCCTCCTATTTCCCACTCATTTTCTTATTATCTTTTTCTTTCCTTTTTTTAATCTAAGATGTTTGTCTTATTATAGCAATAATTTTTAATNNTCTCTAAAAAGAAAAACTTTCTTTATTTACTTCTATTTTACTAATTTACAGCATGTTTTCTTTTTTCAAAAGATCCATCATACGAATTTTACTATCTGCTGCTACTTTACGAATTTCTAATTCGATACCACGGTCGTTTAAGTATTTAAAATCTTCAACATCTGCTGCGTTTACAGCAACCGCGTTAGTAATCATTTTTTTCCCTTCCGAAAAACTCATTCCGCCAATATTAACTGACTTGAATGTGACTCCTGCTTCCACTACTCTTTTCACGTCATACGGATTGGTAAACAACAACATGGCTTTAAAAACATCAAACTTGGGATCTTGATAGATAGTAATCATTTTATCTATCGTGATAACATTAGTAGCTACACCAGGAGGTGCGGCTTGTTTAAGCAGAGTCTTTCTTAACGTATCCTTCGCCACCTCATCACTTACTACTAAAATCCGGTTTGCTTTTGATACTTTTGTCCAAACCGTTGCTACTTGCCCATGAATCAAACGGTCATCAATCCGTACTAAACGGATATCCATTGTCATAACAAATGATCCTCCTCATTCTCTTCTTTTAATTTCAACAAGCTTTTTGGGATCCTTAATGAAGTACACCTGATTACCATTAACAAAAGATGCCAATAAGTAATCGAAAAGGTACACTTTTGTCTGCCAGTTTACTACTAGAGAAAATAACCTCTCCAAAACAACTTTTAATCGTCTGGAGAGATTGTGCTCTTTTGATATTCTTTACTGATTCAGCTCGTCTGTAAAATGATCCGTATTTAATTGATCATCTGTTTGTGTCTCAAAAATTTTTAAGATATACACTATTTCTGAATCTGGAATAGATAGATTTAATTTTGCCTTGATCAAAGCATTCGCTTTAAGAACTGCAGTGTAATACGAATTTGTTTTTTCAATACTTTCTTTTTCAGAAGAAAGGGTATCATTTAATAGCACACGCTCTAATACGCCTGCTACGTGCATCACCAAGCCGATTTTCAAACTATTACTAAAGGTCTCTTCTAGTTCAGTCTCAATTACTTGACTGTATTCCCATAAAATATCAATCAATTTATGAGGATTCAAGAAAGTAAAATACGTCCCTAAATATTCTTCACATAATTCTTTTGTGTCAATAGATCGAACAAAGTCAGATTCTTTACTTTGGCTTTCTAAGACCACTTGTTTGATTCGCTCTTTGCCAGAAGATTGAAATA
>DIDU01000106.1:8824-10972 GCA_002418295.1 Carnobacterium sp. UBA5792
TGCTTACTCCGGCAGTCGCTAAAATTTGATGGTCTTCTGAAATTTTCTTAATCGTTGCTTCCATATCTATTAAAGAAATGGAAAAGACTTCGATTTCCTCATCAATAAATTCAGTAAGCAGCTCCTCAACACGCTGTTTAATTCTGACGGCTGTGCCTTTTCCAGTTGAGCAAATGGTAATGATGGCTTTTGGCTGATTCATTTCTTTATTGAAACCCTCTGCTTGTGAAGGATGCGAATAATCTAAAAAGTTACTGTATCCTCTAAAACTTTTCAATGAATCATAGATCTCATTTAGCGGACTGTCCATCAGTGAGGTTTTCCGTGCTGCTTCCAACACAACTGGTGTCGTCACCATATCAATCGTCTTGATCGGAATGTCTATCTCACGCATTAACTTAGTACCAAAAGAAGTTAAGGATCCCATATCTACTAACAACAGCACGCCATTGCCCTCATTAACCGTTTGAACAGCATCATGAACCAAATCATAAGCACGATGTGGGTTCATCTCTAATGGCATATCTACAGCAGCGATATTTTGAACATTCAGCAGTTTAGCTACAACTTGCACCATACTGGTTGCAGTACTTCGTCCATGAGCAGCTACGACTATCCCTACCCGTCCGACCAAATTCTGTTCTTTCAGAGAAACTAATAACATCGTCAAATACCAACACTCTACTTCTGGAACGACTATTTGGTATTTTTCTTTAATGTGCTTTTTGATCATCAGAGCGACTGCATATTCTTTTTGATAATTAGAAATCAATTTTTCTAGTTCTTTATTTGTTTTGGTCTGAACTGTTCCTTCTCTAGAACGTTTAATAAACGAACTCAAATGCAAACTCATAGCGTATAGAAAATTATCTTTAAATTGATACTTTAAATACTCCTCTGCCATTTTCCAAATCTCTTTGGTCAAGGTAATGATTTCTTGATCAACAATATCTTTTAAGCCTTGTTCATTATCAAAGTTTAATTTGTTTGTTTTATAGAATGACTTTAAATGCAAATTAATATCCGTAGTAATAAAATTTTCAATATTTTCTGCGTCAACGCCTTCTGCTTTTAATAAGGTTGCTTTGTCTCCAATAATTTCATATAGGTTAAATGGCAATTCATAGGTGTCTTTCTCCAAAATATAGACAGAATCATCAGGGTGCAAAACAAGTTTAGGTTCCAAATAATTAGAAATCTCGTTTAGTTCATTTCGGCGTTTAGCCAGACTTATCAACCCATCTTGTAAAGCAGGTGTTAAATCTTCCATAGTAATCATTACTTCACTGTAATTATCCATACTATTTAAAAATCCTTTGGCACAAGCTAATTGAATATTTGATTTCAACTGGCCTACGTTACCATAAGTTACACTGCCTAAGAGCGCCTTAACGACATTTTCATCCACTACAATACGTTTATCGATTCGTTTTGCTTCTATGGACAAAAGCAGTTTTAATAATTGGACACGTTCTTTTGCCGGCCGGTCATTAAAAGCAGGCAATTGGATAGTGATCGGTATCCGCCGTACAAATGTTTTTAAAAGTGCTGAATCGGGATCTTCAGTCGTAGCACAAATTATCCGCACATTGGCAGTTAAACGTTCTTCCGCATCGCCCATCCGCTGGAAAGTTCCGTTATCCATAAAGTAAAATAGCATTTCTTGTCCTTCTGGCGGCAAACGATGGATTTCATCTAGAAACAGCATATTATTATCTGCTTTAAGCAACAGGCCATCTTTGTCTTCTAAAGCTCCTGTAAAAGAACCTTTCGCATGCCCAAATAAATGAGACATCAACAATTGGGGATTTTGAGAATAATCTGCACAGTTGAAAACGATCATCGATTTGTCTTGGTCGATCACGCCTTTTGCTTGAGAATATTGGTACATCGCATTTGCAAAAAAAGTTTTCCCTGAACCAGTAGGTCCGATAATCAAACTATTCAACCCTTTAGGAGGATAAAAAATAGCAGCTTTCGCTTGTTCCATCTGATTTTTCAAACTGCCATTCGACCCAATCATATAATCAAATAAATCTTTGCCTTGCTTCTTTGCTTGTGCTTTCTTTGACGGTTCTTCATTTTTCTTCAATAAAGTATGTTCTTTATAAGAACTCACTTTTTTAGAAAGCGGCTTCCACTTTAAAC
>DIDU01000114.1:0-1753 GCA_002418295.1 Carnobacterium sp. UBA5792
GTAAAAAGAAGCTAACCGAAGCGACCTTGCAGCTTTTCTTGCATGCTTGGCAACGTTTCTCTGAAGACTATCAACTTGACCTCATCATAGAAGGTGTTGAAAATCAAAAAATGAGCGATGAATTGAGAGAACAAGGGATGTTTCTTCAGCAAGGATACTATTTTGGAAAACCTTCAAAATGTATAAAAAAAGGTTATTAACAACTTACTGACTTTATTTGTTTCCTGTGACTAGCTGATGAAAGGAGTTTGTTATGCTGTCATCTATTTTTTTAAGTGTGATTGCCAATATTTCTATTCTTTGTACCGTATCCTATGTTTTTGTTAAATTGATCCCAAAAGAAAAAAATTATACGCTTAGCTTAAAAAAGAAGCTAGGGATGATCGGCATAGCTAGTATAACGAGCTTCATTTTAATGCTTTTTTCAGTTACCTTACCTGAAGAAGCAATACTGGATTTCCGACAAATTATTTTGATTCTGCTGGTTTATTATTTTGGTCCTTCAGTTTCTATTCCAACTGCCTTTTTGATTGCAGCATTGCGTTTGTTATTAGGAATTAATCCTGCTTCGATTCATACCGCGTTTGTGTATGTTTTGCTGGGACTTTTATTGCCGTATGTTAGCAGCAAGTTAACAAAACGATTTAATAATTACGCTGTTTTATCTGGGCTTAATGTGGTTTGCGTTGCAGCTATTAGCCTGAATTTGTACTTTTTATATGATGATATTTTATTGAGTATCCTTATTTGCTTTAGTTTACTGATTCTTTCTAGTATTGTAGTCATTGCAGTGACTGCTTTTATAGAAGATTTAATAAAAAATCTTCATCTGTATTTAGAGGAACAAGAACACGCCCAAATGGATTACTTGACCGGCTTATACAATATGAGAGCGTTCAATAAAAAATGGAAAATGATCCAAGCGGATAAATCAATCACTAAGACCGCTTTTATGATATTAGACATCGATCATTTTAAATGGATCAATGACAATTATGGACATGCAAATGGAAATTTTATTTTGCGGCAATTAGCAGTAATTTTAAATGTTGGAGCTCCAGATCATGAACTGATTTACCGTGTGGGTGGAGAAGAATTTTGTTTGATTTTAAATCATTTGTCTTATGAAGAACAAAAAGAAGTGGCTGAAAATATTAGAGTCAGCGTGGCAGGTAAAGAATTCTTACTGGAAAATGGAGCGGGCATCAACATAACCGTATCAATTGGTTTGGCTGCTTCTAGCCAACAAAAAGATATGAAGAAACTGTTTCGGTTAGCAGATCGGTGCTTATACATGGCAAAAGATCAAGGAAGAAACCAAGTGATCGGAGCAACACTGGAAAGTGAGTAGAACGAAAGAAGCAAATAAAACTGTTCGAACGTTAAGCAATCAGTTTTTAGACCAAAAAAGATTCGACTGGTCTACTGCACAACCTTTCTGATTGAAAGCATAATGAATGTGAAAAAATAACTAGAAAGGGTAAGCAGCTACAATTGGAGCAAGTTGTAGCGAAAGAACAAGCATGGTATCATTTGACTAAGATCCACTTTTTAGGGAAAGTAAGTAGAATGTACAAGCAATAGAGTGCGTACATACCCTATATTTTGATTTAATTTGATAGATAAAAGGAGAACGTTAAAATGAAATCACGCGCAGCAGTTGCATTTGGACCAGGTCAACCTCTTGAAATCGTAGAAATTGATGTAGCAGGACCTAAAAAAGGGGAAGTATTAGTTAAAATTACAGATACAG
>DIDU01000114.1:1776-1896 GCA_002418295.1 Carnobacterium sp. UBA5792
TAGAAGGTGTTTTTCCTGCAGTATTAGGACATGAAGGTGGCGGTATTGTTGTAGAAGTCGGAGAAGGAGTAACCTCTGTTCAACCAGGTGATCATGTGATTCCGTTATACACACCAGAAT
>DIDU01000114.1:1937-2903 GCA_002418295.1 Carnobacterium sp. UBA5792
AAGGATTAATGCCGGACGGAACGACTCGTTTTTCTTATAAAGGAGAACCCATCTATCACTATATGGGAACAAGTACATTTAGTGAATATACTGTGGTTTCTGAAATTTCGTTAGCCAAAGTAAATCCAGAAGCACCTTTAGAAAAAGTTTGTTTATTGGGTTGCGGCGTGACCACAGGAATTGGTGCTGTAAGCAATGCGGCAAAAGTAGCAGAAGGTGATACTATCGCTGTTTTCGGGTTGGGTGCAATCGGGCTAGCGGTTATTCAAGGAGCTGTTNNTATTGATACAAATCCAGATAAGTTTGAATTAGCTAAAGAAATGGGAGCTACCGACTTTTTAAATCCTAAAGAATACGATCGTCCTATCCAAGAAGTCATTGTTGACTTAACCAATGGTGGCGTAGATTATAGTTTTGAATGTATCGGAAACGTACATGTGATGCGTTCAGCTTTAGAATGCTGTCATAAAGGCTGGGGAGAAAGCGTTGTTATCGGAGTAGCCGGAGCTGGCGAAGAAATCAGCACGCGGCCATTCCAACTAGTGACCGGACGTGTCTGGCGCGGCTCAGCTTTTGGCGGAGTCAAAGGACGTTCAGAATTACCCGGAATGGTGGAACAGGCGATGAGCGGCGAGATCCAATTGGATCCATTTATCACGCATACTTTGCCGTTTGAACAAATCAATGAAGCATTTGAATTGCTGCATGAAGGAAAATCCATTCGTACGGTTCTTTCTTATCACTAAGTTGTTTCAATCAATTTTATATGAGGGGGATAAATATGACAAAATTAGAACTGCTTGAAGAACACGTTGTTTTTGACGGAACACAATACAAATATCGTCATGATTCACACATTTTAGGTTGTCCGATGACCTTCAGTTTATTTTTGCCAAATAAAGAAAAATTCTCCAACCCGCCTTTGTTTTGGTGGTTATCAGGCTTAACGTGTACCGATGATAATTT
>DIDU01000068.1:0-281 GCA_002418295.1 Carnobacterium sp. UBA5792
TTTTCAATCTCACAACTTGTCTTTTATCTTATTTACGATACCTTTGACAGGAGTCGTAGCGGGTTCAATATCGATCGACTTTTGAACTAGTTCATTTCTTTCTCCCAAATTCTCATCGTACTTTTTATCCCATAACTCTTTTTGTCTCTTCTTGACCATGGGTACCATTGCTTTTGGAACAACGTTTCGGTAATCATTCGTTTCGCCGGTCAGTACTTTGATGGCTTCTTTGATGACGTCTTCCGGATCCAATTGTTCATAAGGAAAGGCCAGCTGTTCAT
>DIDU01000068.1:311-5480 GCA_002418295.1 Carnobacterium sp. UBA5792
ACATTCTCCATGCCTCAAATTCGCGGTCATTGAACCCAGTTAAGTAAGGTCCTGGGTTGATTACCGCCACTTGCACCTTGAACTCTTGCAGTTCTTTGCTAAGCGATTCAGCAAAAGCTTCCAACGCAAATTTCGATCCGCCATAAGGCCCAGATAGCGGATCTGCCATTAGACCAGAAACCGAAGACATAAAGACAATTTTTCCTCTTTGTTTTTTCGCCATTGCTTTAGCAATTTTTTGAGTCAATAGAATGGGTCCGAATACATTCACTTCAAATTGGTTACGCAATCGTTCTTCTGGTATATCTGCTAATGACCCACCTTCAGAAACTCCAGCGTTATTCAGTAACACGTCTACATCCCAAGTCCACGCTCTTTCTCTATCAGCTGGATTGGTCACATCTAATTTTTCCACTTGAATGTCAACCTTCTTTTCTTTTGCTTCTTTTTCAAGCGCTGACACTTCTGACATCGTTTCAACTCCGGCAATGACCTTTTTCCCTTGTTCGGCAAGACCAAAAGCAATACCTTTTCCAAATCCAGTTCCTGCACCCGTGATCAAATAGGTTTCTTGTACCATCTGCTGTTCCTCCTAAAGTCTTAATAGACTGATTATCTTATCAGCAGTATAACAGCATGCAGAAACCGTTTTCCAATGATATGCATCGCTTTTATCCAAATCTAAAAAAGAAAAAGCTGACTGATAACATTTTTATTTCAACTTATTTTTCTTAGATACCTATCTTGATACACTTGATTGGATATCAATCCCCATACTAGTCAATCTGCCTAAGAAGTATAACTTAAATGTAGGCAGATAAGATCTATGTTAGTATACTGATAGAAGATGAAAAAGCCTTTTTTTATATCCCAAAGTTCAGACTAACTATTTATTAAAAAGGAGACGAATAAGATGTGCACAACAATTGGTTTTTCTTACACAGAAGGAATAGTTTTTGGCAGGACTTTAGAAGTTAGCGTAAAATTAGATAACAAGATTCTTTATGTTCCAAAGAATAATAAGGAATTTCTCAAAATAAAAGATAGAAAATTTGCCACAAAGTATGCAACTCTCGGAACCGGCTTCTTTAACATTGCTTCTTTAGGAGACGGAATCAATGAGATGGGACTAATGGGTTCCAGCAATTTGTTTCCAGGCTATGCTTCATTCGCNNAAAGAAGCTGTAGAAGGGAAAATAAATACCGTTACGTCAACAGCTTTTGATTATTTGTTGAGCAGGTGCAAAGATGTTGCTGAAGTAAGAGAAGAAGCTGAAAAACTTGTTTTATTGGAAAAAGACATAGAAGGAGAACAGCAAGCAACGAGTAATCATTTCTTTTTTATGGATGCTGAAGGCGGAAAAATTGTTTTAGAACCAAAAAACGGACACCTAGTTCCTTATGATAATCCTTATGGTGTTTTGACGAATGCTCCCGAATTCCATTGGCATGAAACAAACTTGAAGAATTACTTAAATATCAGACCAGAAAATATTGAAACAAAAGAATTTAATGGAACTGTACTTTCCAAGTTTGGAGAAGGAAGTGGAGCAGTCGGTCTTCCAGGCGATTTTACACCACCATCACGTTTTGTCCGTTCTGCTTTTTTTGTAGCTCATACACCTAAGGATTTAGAACGTCAAGCTGCTATCTTACAAGGCTTTCGTATCTTATCACAAGCCGATATCCCGACAGGCGCGGTAGTAGATCTCAAAGAAGGTCATAAAGATGAAACTTTATATACATCGATAATGGACACTAAATCAAAAGCTTACTTTATCAAGTACCATGATAATATCACTATTCAACCATTCTATCTTGAAGACTATCAAGACAAATCAGATATTACCTTTATTGAAATTAAAAAAGAGATGATTTTGTAACCACAAAAGGACCTAGCATTAGAATACCACTCTCTCCGTATACAGAGATGTCTTCTGTGTTACATTAAATTCTTCAAACTTCTCACTATTTTTTGTTAAAGAAATGAAAAGAAAATAAATACACATCTACCAGTAAGCAAGCAACTCATTGGTAGATGTGTACTTCGTTCAAGATATTATTTGCAACTAGCTTTTCTAAAATCCACTACTTTATTGTTTAACAGCATACGCTAGAGGCTCTGTTAAAAATTCTTGAGATTTTTCCACATAAATACGGTGCCAGACCATAAATGTTAAAGCTGTCCATATTTTACGCGAGTAATCTATTTTTCCAGTACGGTGTTTATCGAGCAAGTCCACTATATAAGACTTATTCAACAAGTGTTCTGTTTGAGATTCATTTATGATCGCTAAAGCCCAGTCATACATCTCATCTTTAAGCCAATGACGGATAGGAACTGGAAAACCTAACTTTTTACGGTAAATAACATCTTCTGGAACAATTCCTTCTACAGCTTTTCTTAAAATGTATTTTGTTGTTCCATGTGCAATTCTTAAATTAGCTGGTATTTGTCTAGCCACTTCAAACACTTCTTTGTCTAAAAATGGCGTTCTTAATTCTAAAGAATGCGCCATCGTTGTTCGATCCGCATTTAACAGCAAATCGCCGCTTAACCATGTATTGATATCGATCAATTGCATTCTATCAACGGGATGATAGCCAAGCGTCTGCTCATAAAACGGTTTTGTTACTTCATGATAAGGATAATGCAGGTTGTAATTTTTTAAAAGTTTCTTCTTTTCAGCTTCTTCAAAGATTTTTGCATTGCCAACGTACCGGTTCTCTAAAGGAATCGTTCCTCTTAAAAGGAAGCTTTTCCCTTTGACTCCTTCTGGCATCAGCTTCGCCAGTCGATTAATCGCTTGATTGGTAACTTTCCCAGTGTGATTAAACATTCTTAAAGCATGCGGTTCGTTATAAATCCCATATCCACCAAATAATTCATCCGCACCTTCACCAGACAAAGCGACTTTCACATGTTCGCGAGCTAGTCTGGATAAAAAGAACTGTGGCACAGCAGCCGGATCTGCTAAGGGATCATCCATATGCCAAACAAAACGCGGAAATTCATCCATAAATTCTTGGGCAGTAATCGTATAACTAAAATTGTCTACTCTTAGTTCTTCAGCGGTTTCTTCAGCCAAATTAATTTCATTGTAGCCTTCTCTTTCAAAGCCGACCGATAGCGTTTTTAACTTAGGGTTAAATTCTCGCGCAATTGCAACAATAATAGAAGAATCAATTCCTCCTGATAAAAATGAACCAACTGTAACATCTGATCGCATATGTTTTTCAATTGAATCATATAAACTTGCTCTGATTTCTTTTGCAAATGTTTCTTCCGATTTAGCAACGGGCAAAAAATCTGCTTGCCAATATTTAGTGATTTTAACTTCTTCATTCAGTTTTTTCGTAATGAAATGACCAGGTGCAAGTTCCTTGATGGATTGGTGCATGGTTTCCAGTCCAGGAATATATTGGAAGGTCAAGTAATTCTGCAAAGCTACTTCGTCTAATTGACGGTCTTTGATAACCTTTAAAATCGATTTTTTCTCAGACGATACATACAACCCTTGATTTTCTACTGCATAATAAAATGGCTTAATCCCAAAATGATCACGAGCCCCAAAAAAAGTTTTTTCTAGCTTATCCCAGATAACGAATGCAAACATCCCTCTTAACTTGCTGGTTACTTTTTCTTTGTATGCTGAATAAGCTGCAATGATTACTTCTGTATCACTATCCGTTTGAAACGTATAGCCCTCTTCAACCAATTCATTTCGGAGTTCTATGTAGTTATAGATCTCGCCATTAAAAATAATCCAGTAACGTTCTTCTTCATAGGACAAAGGCTGATGACCTTTTTCAATATCGATAATACTCAATCTTCTAAATCCTAAAGCAATGGTATCATCACTATAATAACCCTCTTCATCCGGTCCTCTATGCACAATTCTTTTATTCATTTTTTGAACTTTTGTCTTTTGCTTTTCTTCTATCGTGTGTTTTTTATTTGAAATATACCCAACAAATCCNNTAATCAATTAATACTTTTTTTATTGGCAAGTGATTTTTTTATATTCTACTCAGCCAAATCGCTCACATTAATAAATTTACAGGAAATCTTGTTACAATTCAAATGAATTTTACCAATTTAGATACATTTTAGTCAATTATATTTTTTATATCACATTTATATTACATTGAGCCTGAATATATTACAGGAAACAGGACGTTTCCTGTATCTTTTGCAGGCTATATTGTATACTAAAATTATAGTAATAAGGAAAATCAACGAATGAGGAGGATAAAAAAAGATGAGTGATCGAGATCAGCAAAATAAGTACAATAAAGAAAACAATATTTCCAGTTCAATGTATTCACGCATAAATGTAGGAAAAAATAATGCTAACAATCAACTTGATGGACCCCAGTTTCATCCGATTGCTGGTAGCCTGAATAATAAAGATGAGTACACGCCAGACTTCACTTCTTTTTCATATAAATTAGCTTATTATGGGTTGGGATTGTTTTTCTCTTTACTGATAGGCTTCAGCATTTTCTATATCTTTCATGATTATTTTTATGGTTCGGGATCAACTAGTTTATTCTCTTCATTTATCTTATTTATCGGCTCGACAGTAAGCGGTTTTTCTTTATCTAACATTATCCTGAAAAAACTTTTCAGAAAAAGAAGCGCTTGATTCTGTTTTTCAAAAAAAATAAAAGAATTGCCTTTTTAGTTTTTTTAAAAGGCAATTCTTTTTGCGTATACAGTTAATTAATCAGTGTAAGGAATGTATTCACCAGTCAATGGATCCATTTTCATTAATGTTTTATTGGTTAAATCATATTGGAACATTCCTACCATATTAGAAATTTCGACTCCTTCTACTTCATGAGCATGGCGAATTTCGACTTGGTACAAGCCGTCATCATTTTTTGTTACATAAAATTGATTGTCTTCAGGAGAAATTCCTGTTTTCGACACAACCTCATTTAATANNCATCTGCTGACATCGTTGGAGCTGCAGAGGAACTGGAAGCGGCACTGCTTGCTGCTGATGTGTCAGTTGTTTCAGAAGATGCAGTGGCTGAATTAGCAGCTGCGTCTTTTTCAGCTAACCATGTTTTAATCTCATCATCTGAGACCGTCTTGATATCTTTACCGGTAGCTGCTTTGAACTCTGTTGCCGCCAAATCTGAAGTACGTTCTGTTTTATA
>DIDU01000084.1:0-216 GCA_002418295.1 Carnobacterium sp. UBA5792
CAGATAAAGTTTCGGCTTGTAAGCATCTCCAGTCATTCTATGCACAACTGTATCCTCATTTAAAATTTTGAAACTATCTACAACCCAATCAGTGTATTCATCCATCGTTAGAATTTTAAATTTATTTCGTAGATAATAATCGTACAACCTTGAATCTGTTTGTATATATAATGAATGAATTTTGATTCCCCAAATATCATGCATTTGCGTTTGATA
>DIDU01000084.1:249-1438 GCA_002418295.1 Carnobacterium sp. UBA5792
TGATTCATATGGAAGGCCTGCTATTACATGCGAGATTACTTTAATGTCATTATCCATAAGTTTTTTTGCCATATCAAAATAAACATCATTGCTGTAAGCACGATTGATTAATTCTATCGTAGACTTTTTAGTGGATTGAAGGCCCATTTCAACCCACACATCCACCTGTTTGTTTATATCAATCAAAAGCTTTATCTTCTCATCATCTAAGCAGTCTCCTCTGGTGGCTATATCAAGCACCAGCACATTTTCATTTTCAATAGCATCTGAGTAAATTTTCCTAAGTTCATTTACAGGCTTGTAAGTATTGGTGAACGATTGAAAATACGCAATGAATTTGTCTGCTTTTTTCTTTTCAGATAATCTTTTAATTTGCAATTCGACTTGGTCCTTAATTGAATATTCATTAAAAGTAAATTCACCAGATCCACTTTCAGAACAAAAAATACAACCGTTAGAATTTTTTCTATTAGGACAACTGAATCCACCATCTAAAGGTAACTTGTAAACTTTCGTGCCGTATGTTTTTTTCAAATAATCACTTAATCTATTTATTTCTATTTTTTTCACGAATCCCCCTGAAAAAACTCTGCAACAATTCTACGCACTCTTTTTCCATGATACTTTTTACTTCTATTTTATGATTGAGTCCTTCGTAATCATTTAATGATAGTAAAGACCCACAAGCGCCTCTTTTTTTATCAAAAGCTCCGAACACAACTTTTGGTATCCTCGAATATACCAAAGCTCCTGTGCACATCACACAAGGCTCCAATGTCACATACATTGTGCAATCATCAAGCCTAAAATTTCCAATAACCTTAGTTGCTTGATTAATAGCTTTTAATTCTGCATGCATTGTCGCATTGTTATCTGTTTCCACACTGTTATAAGCTTGAGCAATTATTTCGCCATTTTTTACAATAACACATCCAACTGGAACTTCGTCCATATCAAATGCAATCTTCGCTTGTTCGATAGCTTTCATCATGAATTTTTCATCATTATTCATCATTTATAAAACACNNGGTTATTTAAATTTGAATACGGAAATTGTTTGTGATATTCTTTATATATAATGTAGTATTTAAGGAGGACTTATGTCAGAATCAAAATTTGAAGAGTTTCCATACGGAGAACTTGGAATCATAGCTATGAAAAACATTGAAGGTTTGGCAAAAGAAGTTGA
>DIDU01000084.1:1455-2546 GCA_002418295.1 Carnobacterium sp. UBA5792
CAACAGAAAGTTATTTATTAAAGATAACAGAATCCAGATTTAGTAACGGTGAAGGAAAAGTTACAATCGATGAATCAGTTAGAGGTCGTGATATTTTAATCATATCAGACGTTGGAAATTATGGATTGAAGTACAATATGTTCGGTGAACAAACTATAATTGGTCCAGATGAACACTTCCAAGATATCAAAAGAGTTATCTCCGCAATTAATGGAAAGGCTTCTCGTATCAATGTAATGATGCCTCTTTTATATGCATCTCGCCAACACAGACGTAAATCAAGAGAATCACTTGACTGTGCAATGGCACTTCAAGAATTAGAAGACATGGGTGTAGATGGAATTTATACATTTGATGTACACGATCCAAACGTACAAAACGCAATTCCATTGATGACATTTGAAAATATCTATCCTACAGCAGAAATAGTTACTCACTTCTTAGAAAAAGAAAATATTACTACTGATGAATTAGACAAGAAAAACATGATTATTATTTCACCTGATACCGGTGCAATGGATAGAGCAATTTACTATTCAAATATTTTAAAACAAGACATAGGATTATTCTACATAAGACGTGATTACACTAAAGTAGTCGATGGCAAGAACCCTATTATTGAACACAAATACATCGGACGTGAAGTAGAAGGCAAAGACATATTAATTGTTGACGATATGATTGCTTCTGGTGGATCTGTTATTGATATTGCAAAACAATTGAAAAAACAAAACGCAAACAGAATATTCTGCGCAGTAAGTTTCGCTTTGTTTACTGAAGGTCCTGACAAATTCGATCAAATGAATAAAGAAGGCTACATCGACGGAGTTTATTCTACAAACTTAACATACGTACCAGAGTCAATCAAAAACAAAGAATGGTTCCACGATGTAGATATGAGCGAATTGATGAGCGAATTTATTCACCACATCAACAGAGAAGAATCTATCTCAATTTTGTTAGATAAAACAAGAGGTATTAATATTTTATAAGGAGAAAATAATGAAATCATCTCATGGAGCAAATCTTTTTGAAATTCAAAAAGAATACGGATTTAATATAGATGAAATAAAGGATTTCAGTTCAAACGT
>DIDU01000217.1:0-5798 GCA_002418295.1 Carnobacterium sp. UBA5792
TATACCTAATTTATTTGTTTAACACTAGCTTTTTTTATAAATCGCCTTCACGTGATACTAAACTGCTTTTAATTTGAAAACTGAGCATCATACAAACGACGATAAGCTCCATTCAAAGCCATCAATTCATCGTGATTTCCTTCTTCAGCAATACCTGTTTCATCTACCACGATAATTCGTGTAGCATGTTTAATAGTAGCTAAACGATGAGCGATGATCAGAGTCGTTCTCCCTGTAGCCAATGAATTTAATGATTCTTGGATAACTTGCTCAGTAGCCGTATCTAAAGCTGATGTTGCTTCGTCTAAAATCAAAATAGGCGGATTTTTTAAAAACATACGGGCAATGGATAAGCGTTGTTTTTGACCGCCAGATAGTTTAACTCCACGTTCTCCNNCAACTTTTTCCAAGTGTGCTAACTGTACAGCACGTGCAATTTCTTCTTCACTTGCATTAAGGTTGCCATACAGAATATTTTCACGAAGACTTCCAGGAAATAAAAAGACATCTTGCTGAACAATACCAATCTGGGTTCTTAAAGAGTCTAAAGTGACATCTTGAATATTCGTGCCATCAATCTTGATTTCACCTGCATTTATTTCATAAAAGCGAGGCAACAAATTGCAAATAGTGGTTTTTCCTGCTCCACTAGGTCCAACAAAAGCAATTGTTTCTCCAGCAGATACCGAAAGATTAATATCATTTAATATTCTTTTAGACTGATCATACCAAAAAGAAACCTGCTTGTATTCAATATTTCCTTTTACAGAAGACAACTCTTTAGCACCTGGCTTGTTTTGTATAGATGGTTTTTTGTGTAGTTCTTCTCGAAAACGATTAAAACCAGCAATACCTTTAGGATAACTTTCAATCATCGTATTCACTTTTTCAATCGGCCGTACAAAAATATTCGCTAATAAAATGAAGCTGACGAATTCGCCATAACTAATCTCATTGCGAATCGTATAAAATGCTCCAAAAAACAAAGCAAACAAATTAATTAAACGAATAAGAAAATAGTTGTACGAAGAACTGATTCCCATCATTTTATAAAATAAAATCTTTGATTTACGGTAAGCTTGATTGAGTCCTTCAAAGCGAGTTGCTTCATACTCTTCATTAGCAAAAGCTTGTACTTCCCGAATACCGCTGACTGAAGCTTCAATACCGGCATTAAATTCTCCTAAATTACGGTAAATATCTGTATTGACAACCGTCATTTTTTTATTGAAGAACACTAAAGCAATCGTAATAAACGGAATCAAGATAAAAGTTGCAATGGCTAACTTAACATGAATCGTTAACATTAAAATAAAAGCACCAAATAAGGTGATCAAAGTGATAAAAACATCTTCTGGGCCATGATGAGCAACTTCTGAAATTTCAAATAAATCAGTCGTCAACCGAGCCATCAGTTTCCCTGTCTTTTTATTATCAAAATAACTAAATGGCTGTGTTTGAAGATGGGCATATAGTTCTCGGCGCATATCCGTTTCGATATTTACTCCAAGTTTGTGTCCAAAATAGACAACGATGTATTGCAAAACAGTATTAACGATATATAAAAATAAGAGCGAAAGTGAAGCAGTAACAATCAGAGTCCAGTTTTCGGACGGCAATCAATCGTCAATGACTTGATTGACAACGATTGGAAAGGCCAGCTCCAGTACTGCTGCCAAAATAGCACATAAAAAATCAAGAAAAAACAATTTTTTATATGGACGATAATAACTAAAAAAACTTTTTAACATAAAATCCCCCTTTGTATCCTGTTATTTATTATAAGCAACCTGTCAGACAAATGAAAGGTCAAATCTTTTATTTATCTGGCTAAGTTCCTTAATAGGAAAATACTCGTTTAGTCAATCGCTTTTGCTTCTGAAACCCCTTTTGAAGCAAGAAACTCAAGTAAGACTGTTACCTGGTTGTTTTCCTTATCTTTTGCTGAGTACAATAAAGTAACATTCCCTCTTTTTAGATGAGTTTTGATCAGGTCAACGAATGCATCGCTCTTTTCATTCTCGTTCAATTCTTTTAAATAATCTTTTCTAAACTGTTCAAATTTTTCGGGATCATGATTAAATGTTTTGCGTATTTCTGTAGAAGGCGCAATTTCTTTTTCCCACTCATCTAACGCAGCTCTTTCTTTGGATATTCCTCTTGGCCAGATGCGATCAACTAAAATACGATAATGATCTGCTTTTTCTGCTGCCTCATAAATGCGTTTCATTTTCAACATAACCTTTTCCTCCTAATCTGTTTATTTAGCATAAATAAAAGTTCCACTAAAGAAAGAATATCTTTAGTGGAACAAAAAGTAAAAAAATTCGTTTTTATTTAACGATTAACTCGTCAACACTTGCAAAAGAAAGAGTCAATTGAGCGATTTTTATTAATAAAGCTAAGCGGTTGTTTCGAATTGCTTCATTATCTGCCATTACCATATTTTCATCAAAAAAGNNGGGCTGAAGACTCTTTAAAGCTTGGTATTTTTCTTCACTGTCTAATTGATAAAAGTGGTCTTCTATTTTTTCAATATGAGCAGCTAATTCTTTTTCAGAAAGCGTCTCAAACAATGATTGATCTACTACAGGTGAAAGGTCTGTTAGCAATTCTTTATTTTTTTTAGCTAAATTTAAGACTCTCGTCAATGCTTCGATTGTTGGTTTGAATGTAGTGTCTTGAAGGTGTTTTTCTAAAATACGGCTTGCTTTTACGATTTCAATCAAATCTTCTTGATTTGATTGTAGCGCTGCATCAATTACATCGTATCGAATGTCTTCATTCCGTAATAACTGATGAAGCCGAGCTTTTACAAAATCTATTACTTCTTTGCTACTTTGTTCATAGCCGTGTACCAAAGTTTCAGGACTCGTTAACAAACTTTGAAGCAATTCTTTTCTTAATGTGCCGAAAGGAAAAAACCAATTTTGTTTCTCTACAATTCGAACGATTCCAAAAGTTTGCCGTCTCAAAGCATAAGGGTCATTAGATCCTGTTGGAATTTTTCCAATCGCAAAGAAAGACATGACACTCTCTAACTTGTCTGCAAGAGCTAAAACGGCCCCTACTGCAGTTTGCGGCAACTCGCCCTCACTTGAAATAGGCAAGTAATGTTCCCGAATAGCCGTTGCCACTGCAGCTGACTCTCCTTGTAGCAAAGCATATTTTTCTCCCATAATACCTTGCAGTTCTGGAAACTCTCCTATAACATTTGTAACCAAATCAAATTTGTAAATGGCTGCGGCACGATCCAAACTTGTTAATTCTTCAACAGATAATCCTACAGTGTTTCCGATTACTTGGGCAAAAGAACGAACCCGCTGCATTTTATCATAAACTGATCCAATTTGTTCATGGAAAGTAACTTGTTTCAATTGCTCTACACACTCTTGGATAGTTAATTTTTTATCTTCCTCATAGAAGAATTTTCCATCGTCTAACCGAGCAGTTAAAACTTTTTCATTCCCTTTTACAACTGTTTCAATGTACTCAGCATTCCCGTTACGTACAGAGATGAAATAAGGCAGCACATTGCCTTTTTGATCTGCTACGTCAATATACCGTTGGTGGTCTCGCATGGAAGTAATCAAAATTTCTTTTGGAATGTTCAAGTATTCTTTATTAAAGGTACCGTAAAAGGCGGTTGGGTACTCAACCAGATTATTGATTTCTTCTAATAAATCAGGGGCAATAGTGATTTGCCATTGATGTGCTTCAGCTATAGCTTGAATTTGCGATACGATCATATTTTTCCGTTTTGAACTATCGGCAATAACAAATTCTTTTTCTAATGCAGCTTCATAGTCTAACGCAGTTGAAAGAGATAGGTCTTTACCTAAAAAACGATGCCCTCTGGTTGTATTAGACGTTTGAATGTCTAATAAGCTAAATGGAATGATCTCTTCATCTAACATAGCTGTTATCCAATGAATCGGACGAATGTAGTTTAAATGATAAGTGCTCCATTTCATGCTGACTGGGAAACTCATTGATGTGATGACTTTATCTAAATGAACTAGGATATCCTTAGCCGGTTTTCCAGCAATAAATTTATCTACGTGTACATAGTCAATTCCTTTGATCTCTTTAAAGTAAATCTCTTCTACAGACACTCCTTGGCCTCGCGCAAATCCTATCGCAGCTTTACTCCATTGTCCTTCAGAGTCTAATGCATTTTTTTTGCTGGGCCTTTGCTTGACTCTTCAATATCTGCTTGTTTATCTGCTAGGTTTTTAACGATAACAGCTAGTCTTCTCGGAGTTGAAAAAGGCACGATTTCTTCATAAGTCAATCTATTTTCATCTAAGAAGTTCTTTGTTCTTTCGACTAATTGCAGACTGCTTGGTCCTACAATATGCGCTGGTATTTCTTCTAAACCGATTTCTAACAATAGATTTTTAGTCATTTTATTTTACCTCCTCAGTTGTAGTCGAATGATTTTTAAGCAAAGGAAAACCAAGCTTTTCTCTTTCAGTTACAAATGCACGGGCAATGGCACGGGCCATTTTACGAATTCTAGCTAAATAACCAGNNATTTCATATTCATCAAATAACATCAAGAGTAATTCTTGATTGCTGTTTTCAAACGCATATTTTGAATGTTCGTATTCAGGCTGAATAAAAATTTCTCCGTATTTAACCCCTTTTGTCCATTCGATATCATAGACGCTGTCAACTTCTTGAATATAAGAAGCTAGGCGTTCTAAACCGTACGTAAGTTCACTGGTTACAGGATAACATTCTAACCCTCCAACTTGCTGGAAATAAGTAAATTGGGTGATTTCCATTCCGTCCAACCATACTTCCCAACCTAAACCGGCACAGCCCAAAGAAGGATTTTCCCAGTTGTCTTCAACGAAGCGAATGTCATGTTTCAAAGGATCGATTCCTAGTAAAACTAAACTTTCTAAGTAAAGTTCTTGAATATTTTCTGGAGAAGGTTTCATCACTACTTGGAATTGGTGATGTTGAAATAGACGGTTAGGATTTTCTCCATAGCGGCCGTCAGCTGGGCGTCTTGATGGTTCAACATATGCAGCATTCCAAGGTTCAGGCCCAATAGCACGTAAAAAAGTATATGGACTCATTGTTCCAGCACCTTTTTCAGTATCGTAAGCTTGCATCAACATGCAGCCTTTCGACGACCAATAATTTTGTAAAGTTAAAATGATTTCTTGAAAAGTTAATTTTTCTTCCTTCATTTTTTACACTCCTTTGATTTATTTACTTGGTTTAATGTAGAATAAAATAAAAAANNCTATGCTAATGGTTATTAGCATAGGGACGATTTTTTATCGCGGTTCCACCCTAATTCTAGTTAAAAAAACTAGCATCTTCTTTGAACAGCTCAAGAATGCCTTTCGAAGTTCCATCTTGATCTGGCTCCCACTATCCCAAATTCGCTAAACAAGAATATAGAAAATCTACTTTTATTTCTATCCACACTGTTTATTCTATTAAACTTATCATATCCTGTGGAGGTTTCATTTGTCAATCTTTTCTTAACAATTATTTATTCTTATCCGGCTCATCTTTTTTTTTATCTAAAAGCAGGTTTCCCCAATTGTACATTTGATCAATAAATCGTTTGCTTTTTAATTTAATTCCAACAGATTCATCGTAAATCAAATCTAAAACGGTTCTAATTTCCCGCTTTGTTTCTGGTTTTAGGCTAATCGTGCCTAACTGATCCATCGAAATGACTGAAAAGAGTCTTAAAAAATGGATAGCTCTCGGACTTGCATGATAACGGTGCTGATCAAGGTCCCAATGGTTTTGACAAAGTAAACCGCCTC
>DIDU01000217.1:5844-8586 GCA_002418295.1 Carnobacterium sp. UBA5792
AACAGTTGAACTTCAAAAATATTCACTAAGATCTCCGGATCTGTTCCTTCATCGATTTCATTCAGTATTTGCTGGATCGTATGAAATAATGTTGGATCCGGTACGCCATCTTCAAGTGCAACATCTGCTAAATTTAATATATAGGTCGCGTAAGCATTTAAAAAAATATCAGTATGCAAATGATTTAGATGAATGAGATCTTTAGCATCGCGAATAAAACAAAGACCTGTTTCTCTAATATCGGCTATATAAGTTGCATTAGTAAAAGGCAGGATAGCGGTTTTTAGCTTATTATTCGGCTTGCGGGATCCTTTAATAAAAAACATACGTTTACCATACTGGGATGTAAAGATTTTAACTAAACGATCGTTTTCTCGATAATTACGCACGGAGATGACAATACCTTCTGTTTCTTGTAATTCTGCCAACATACTGCCCCCTCACATTGAAAACTTCAATGAGACAACTGAATTAATAATCATCCATCCGGTAACCAAAATCTTGTAAATTTGTCTGACGGTCACGCCAATCTTTTTGTACTTTCACCCATAGATCTAAATAAATCTTATCTCCTAGTAAAACTTCAATATCGCGACGAGCGCGTATCCCAATATCTTTTAACATCTTTCCGCCTTTTCCGATGATAATGCCCTTTTGACTTGAACGTTCTACAATAATGGCAGCATGGACTTGCACTTTTCCAAGTTCATTTCGTTGCATGCTTTCAACTACGACAGCAACTGAATGCGGCACTTCTTCACGCGTTAATTGCAAAACTTTTTCGCGAATCAACTCTGAGACAATAAAATATTCAGGATGGTCTGTCACTTGGTCTTCCGGATAGAAGTGCGGTCCTTCTGATAAATAGTTGGTGATTTCAGAAAGTAAGGTATCAACATTATTTCCTTCAGTAGCAGAGATTGGAATGATTTGTTCAAACTCCATTGTCGTCCGATAGTCGTCAATAATTTCCAGTAATTTATCAGGGTGTACTTCATCAATCTTATTAATCAATAAAAATACTGGAATGTTTTGTTCTTTTAATTTTTCAATAATAAAGTTATCTCCAGGACCACGCTTTTCAGCAGCATTCTNNTCTGAAACTGCTTAGAGCTGATTCAACCATAAAGTCTCCTAAACGGTGTTTGGGTTTATGGATACCTGGTGTGTCAATAAAAATGATTTGTTCTTTATCAGTTGTATAAATTCCTTGGATTTTATTCCGAGTTGTTTGAGCTTTATCACTCATAATGGCGATTTTTTGACCAACGACACGATTGAGCAAAGTAGATTTTCCAACGTTTGGTCGTCCTACAATTGAGACGAATCCTGATTTGTATGCAGTTGTATTTTCCATTAAACCATATCCTCCGATTGAAACGCTCCTGGTAAAAGTTCTTTTACAGTAGTTTCAAATTTATCCCCATGTGTATTTGTTAATAATACAGGCATTTCCGGGTCACAAAATTCTACCATAACTTGACGACAAGCGCCACAAGGAGAAATCGGAGCATCCGTTCCTCCAGTAACAACTAAACGTTCAAATGTTTTTTTTCCTTCAGAAATAGCTTTAAAAAAAGCCGTACGCTCAGCACAATTGCTTAATCCAAAAGAAGCATTTTCAATATTGCATCCACTATAAACTTCACCATCAGTCGTTAATAATGCTGCTCCTACTGGGAAATGAGAATAAGGAACATACGCTTTGTCCAACATACTTGTAGCTTCGTTAATTAATTGTTGTGTCATTTCATGATGTGTCTTCATAATATTAACTCCCTTTTAAAAAAATATATTCCAAATTTTGGGCAAAAGAATAATAATAGCTGTGATGACCGAAAAACTAGCTGTAATCAAGACGGCCGCCGCTGCCATATCTTTTGCTTTTTTTGCAAGCGGATGATAGTGATGTTCTGTAATTAAATCGACTATATTTTCAATAATTGTATTTAATACTTCCATGATCACAACCAAAAAAGTACTTAAAATGATCCAAAGCCATTCTTCTTGCTGTAATTTAAGGAAGCTGCTAATAAGGAAGACAACTAGCCCTAAAGTAACATGAGTCCGCATATTACGCTCTTCTTGAAAGACGGTTTGGATGCCTTTAAAAGCATATCTAAACGAATCAATAAAACGTAAATTTTTCCACTTCTTTTTATTATCGTTCAAGTCCATAGGCATGTAATATCTCTTTCTGCAAACCAAACATAATGCTTTCCTCTTCTGGCTCCATATGATCGTATCCGTTCAAGTGCAAAAAGCCATGGAGAGCAAGAAAACCAAGTTCGCGATCAAAAGTATGACCATATTCAATTGCTTGGTCTGCTGTTTTTTCGATTGAAATAAGAATATCTCCTATATTTCTAGGTATACTGTCTTCAAATCCTGCTAAATTTACGATAAAATCATCTTCCACATCATCATTCAGTGCAAAGCTGATGACATCTGTAGGTTGATCTTTAAATCGGTATTCTCGATTAATTTCTTGAATCTTTTGGTTATCAACAAATGAAACCGACATTTCTGTATTTTCAGCTAGGTGAATGTAAGTAGCCGCATATTCTAACAGAGAACGAACCATCGCTTGTTGTTCATCTGTAACTTTATTTGTTTCATCAATTATATCTATTTCCATAAGTGAGTTTTCCTCCTAAATCTGACAAAAAAACATCATTCAACTATTACTCGGCTACAGGTTGGTCTTTTTCCTGAGGTTTCGGGTACTCAATTCTTGAGTGG
>DIDU01000217.1:8678-12143 GCA_002418295.1 Carnobacterium sp. UBA5792
TGGCCGCTTCTGCGCTATCTGCAATGCTAATGACTGCTGCTTCTTTCGTTTGTGGTTTTGGTCCTGGATACCTAAACTCACTTTCCTTTACGTCAGCATCTAGTTCTTTTGCTTTGGCGTAAAAAAACTTCATTAAAGTGGTTCCATGGTGTTGTGCACAAATATCAATAATGGTTTGCGGCATATTGGCTTCTTCCAACATTTTGATGCCTTCGCTGACATGGCCAAAAATGATATCTCTGCTCTCAAAAGGCGTTAGTAAATCATGTGGATTTTCCATCCCAGAAGATAAATTTTCCACAAAGAAAAGAGAATGTCGAAGCTTGCCTACATCATGATAGTAACAGGCTACTCTTGCAAATAAAGAATCTCCTCCAATGGCTCCTACTGCATTAGCACTTAAATNNTTGGTGATAAGTGCCTGGTGCTTTGGTAATCAATTCTTTTAATAAAGGACTATTAGGGTTTTCCAATTCCATCAGTCTTAAAACGGCATTATCATCAAAAATCACTTCAATATAAGGAGAAAGCACGACCGCTAAAAAATAAGATAGAATTCCTCCACCTAAAGCAAAAGCAACCATAAAAAGTGTTTCCTTAGTAAAGTAAGACATATTCAAATACAAAATGAGTGAACTGATAAATAAGGCATTGAATAAAGTTGTCCAAATAAACGTATTCCAAAATTGGTTGGCAATTCTTTTCCGCGTAATCATCGTTCCCATCATACCACTTAACACATAAAATAAAACCAACACGATACTGAAGTTTGTCCCTGCATTTTCTTTAAACATAAAAATCGAAAATGCAGCTAAAAATCCATTTGAGACGATGCCATAGCGTCTAGAAATAAAAGCTGTCAATAGCATTGGTGCTAGTGCTGCAGGATATAACAAACTAACATTGCTGATACCGGCATTTTGTACTAAAGATAATCCTTTTAAAACCAACAAAGCACTGATCATCGTTAGTGCATACAAGGTTATTTCGTGTCCTTGTTTCTTTAAAGAATCTTTTTTAGATTTTCCTAAATAAAATAAGATGTATGCTTGAGCTAAAATCAACAACAGCAGACCGTATATCATTTGGTAGGAAGATTTATTGTCTAATAAACCTAAGAGTTTTAATTGATGCATAGCGTTACTATCAATTACGTGCCCTTCTTGAACAATAACTTGTCCTTGTAAAATCAATGCAGGCTGAACGTTTGTACTTGCTTCTTCCCGTTGATTTTCAGTAGCCTGCTGATTATAAACATTATTTTCAACCACTGTATTATCAATAATTAGGGTAGCGATACGCTGATATTTAGCAGATAGATCCCAATAATCTAACCGTGCAACAGCTTCTTGCTTTTTCTTGCTTAATTCGTCAAGTTTAACCGGTTCTGACATTACATCCGAAACCAACTCAACAGTAGCACCCTCAAGTTGTTTGACTGTTGACTCCGGTGCATCTAGCAAATCTAAAATTGCCCATTGAGGCAAGGCTTGAATAAACGTTTTAGCGGTATCATCAATCGTCGTTATTTTTTCGTTAAAAAGGTTGTTTTTTTCTTCAGGTGTTAAATGTGTGACATTAGAAGTGGCATTAGTGTTTTTTTCGTTTTCTTTTTTCTTAGAATCAACGGCTTCTTTTTCTTTCGCCAACTTTTCTTGGTATTGTTCTTCAGCAAGTTTATTTACTTCACCAACTGTTGCAAACAGTAAATGGATCTTACCAGTTTGTATATCATTTAAATCTGTATTGTAAGAATATACTGGAGAAACAGCCTCTGCTGCTAATTGCCTATTTTCTTCTGTCTTCGCTGTGTCTTCAACAGTTCTTTGAGCACGAATCGTTTCGTTAGCTACTTGATACAATTGAATCTTTAAATCTTTAGGTTTAACATTATTGAAAATGATGAGAAAAAGAAAGAAAGAAAAGAGAATAAGTACAAAAGGAATATAAAATTTACCCATCCTTTTTTGGAAACCAGCTAAACGTTCTCTCATTCATTCACGTCCTAACTGTGAGTTGTTTTTATTTGTTGTTTTGCATTTTTTTTTGATCTGTTAAAGCTTCTTGCTTCTCCGCATCATAAGCTTCGATAATACTTGCCACAACAGGATGTCTGACAACATCTTGGGAATCAAAATAAACAAAATCGATGTCTTTAACTGAGCTCAATACCGTTTTAGCATGAATCAATCCNNCAATCCACTTGCAGCTCCTCGAGGCAAATCAATTTGAGTTACATCACCATTGACAATCATTTTTGAACCAAATCCTAATCGAGTCAGAAACATTTTCATTTGAGACACGGTTGTATTTTGTGCTTCATCTAAAATAACAAAAGAATCATCCAATGTACGTCCACGCATATAAGCAAGTGGAGCTATTTCTATTACTCCCCGGTCCATTAAACGATTGGTGTGCTCTAAACCAAAAAGATTGTATAGTGCATCGTAGATAGGTCTCAAATAAGGATCAACTTTTTCTTTTAAATCACCTGGTAAAAAGCCCAGATTTTCTCCTGCTTCAACAGCTGGACGTGTTAAAATAATTTTTTTAACTTCTCCTTTTTTTAAAGCTGCAATGGCCATAACTACGGCTAAATAAGTTTTACCTGTTCCGGCAGGTCCANNCCAAAGACAATATCGTGTTTTTTAACGGATTGAACATACTGGCGCTGTCCAAAATTCTTGGCTCGAATAGGTTTTCCATCATACGTCTTTCCGATTTCTTCTTCATACATACTGACAAAATAATCTAAAGTCCCATTTTGAGCCATTTTAATAGCAGATATGACATCTGTTTGGTTAATAGTAATACCCCTGTCTATTAATTCTTGTAATTGATTGAATATTTTTTCCACTGTTTGAGCCTTCTTTTCAGAACCGATAACTTCCATACGGGTTCCACGGCTATTAATGACGACATTCAAAGAATCTTCAAGTAGTTTCAAATGTTTATCTTGACTGCCAAATAAATTATTGGCATTGTTTATTTTTTTTAATTCAAAATCATACGTTTTATTGGTCAAACAACCGACACTCCTCTTTTTGAAAAAATTCAATTTATAACATAAGTGCAGTCCTATTATTCATACACATTACGTTAAAGCGTATCCCTATTTTAACACAATAAAGTTATTTTTTGCGCATTTCATTCTTTTTCCTTTAGATAAATAACAACAGAACAAAAAACACAAGCAAAGGCTCTGAAGCTCTTGCTTGTGTTTTTATGATCAGTTTAACTGTTCTTTAACTAGACGATTGATCTCGTTTCCATCAGCCTTACCTTTTGTCATCGGCATAACTACACCCATGACTTTACCAAAATCTTTCATTGATGTCGCATTGACTTTAGCAATAGCTTCAGAAACAATAGTATGCAATTCGTCTTCAGTAAGCTGTTGAGGTAAATATTTTCCAACGATTTTGATAGCCTCTTGTGTTTGTTCAACGAGATCTTCACGACCAG
>DIDU01000010.1:0-1357 GCA_002418295.1 Carnobacterium sp. UBA5792
GTTGAAAGTTGAACGCCTCTTGTCGTCGTTTTGACTACAGCATCGGTCACAATATTTTCCATTCCTGACATTTGTGATTCCACTATTATTTCATAAATTTTCATTTGTAACGGATACAAAGCTTTATCTGTGATGTACATTTTAGTAGTCATAAAATCATTCCATTGAGCAACTCCATTAAATAGAGTAATAGTGGCTAAAGCTGGTTTTGAAAGAGGCAGAAAAATTTTTGTAAAAATCTNNAAATCTTCCAATCACTTGCTCCATCTATTTTAGCGGATTCTTCTAATGAAGCAGGAACATCTCGGAAGAAATTCATTAAAATGATGACATCATAATAACTTAATAAACTAGGAATAATATAGACCCAGAAACTATTTAGCAAACCTAATGAACGGATAAGTAAGTATACAGGAATCATGCCGCCGCCAAAATATAAAGTGATGACTCCAACAGTTGTATAAAACTTTCGACCGACTAATCTTCGTTTGCTTAAACCATAGGCAACCATTGCACAAAATAAAACGTGCGTTCCGGCCCCAATAACCGTTTTAGCAATAGAAACAAAGAATGCCCGCCAAATCGTCTGATCTCTAAAAACAGCTTGATAATTTTCTAAAGTAAATTCAGATGGCCAAAGCGAAAATTTCCCTTCTGCTAAAGCTTGTCCAGAGCTGAATGATGAAACAACGACGTTCCAAATTGGAATCACGATAACTAATGAAAACACAATCAACAGTGTCATATTAATAACATTAAATACACGACCTTCTTTTACTTTTACGCCGGTTTGACTTTTTTTCATTCTATTCGCTCCTTTCTAGAAAATAACAGATTGACCGTCATTCATTTTTTTAGTTGCCATATTCGTAATACCCAGTAAAATAATGGATATGATAGATATCCCTAATCCAACGGCTGTTGCATAAGAAAAATCTCCTTGAACAAGCCCCATACGATAAACATACGAGTTAATCACTTCTGATTTAGCTTGGTTCTGAGAATTCATCAAGACTAGCGTTTGGTCTAAATTAGATCCTAATAATCCACTGATATTTAAAATCAAATTTAAAGAAATGATGGGAACCAGCATAGGCAAAGTAATATTTTTTACTTGGCTAAATTTATTAGCCCCATCAATTCGAGCAGCTTCATAATAAGTTGGATCAATTTTAGCCATTGTAGCTAGATAAAGAATGGTTCCCCAACCTGCTTCTTTCCAAATATCTGAAAAAACTGCGATCAACCAGTATTTATCGGCATCTAGTAAGTGATTGGCTCCTTGCGATAAACCCACTAAGGATAAAATCTGATTCATTAAACCTGTCGTTGACATCCAGCTGATCAGCATTCCCCC
>DIDU01000010.1:1388-8991 GCA_002418295.1 Carnobacterium sp. UBA5792
AGCATTCCCCCTAAAATAATCCACGAAAGGAAATGCGGCAAATATGAAATCGTTTGCACTATTTTTTTTAATGGTCCTGATTGAACTTCGAATATCATGATCGCTAAGATAATTGGAATAAAAAATCCAACAGCCAATTTTAATAAACTGATTCCCAAAGTATTGATAACAGATTGCATAAAGTATTTATCACTCAAAATAATTTTAAAATTTTCTAACCCCACCCATGGGGCATCTTGTAAAGTATCGATTACTGTATAGCTTTTAAAGGCTATAGTTAATCCATAAATTGGAATATACGTAAAAACAAACATAAACAAAATACCAGGGATAACCATCGCTTGTATTTGCCACTGACTAAAGAAAGCCTTNNCCTTATCTTTTTTTATTTTTTTAGAGTTAACTACTGTTTGCATATATGCCCCTTTCTTATTAGTCCTTTGCTTTCTAACAGAGAGTAATACGATATTAGATTATCCCTCAAAGATTACTTTTCAGTAAAATTTAAGAGATATTCCAATCAATAGAAACGTTTCTATAAAGTAGTATACTCTCAAAAGAAATCGTTTTCAAGTTTTATCTTACAATTTTTAAAATATTTTCCTGCTTTGCCAAATTTGCTGCTATCATTTCTTTTGAATAGCGTATTCCTCCTTGGCGATAAGGGTTTTCTAACTGAACTCCCGAAAGGACTTGTCCATTCAATTCAGCAAATTCTTTTCCTGTTCCTAATTCAAATTTTATGGTTAACGGTGTATCTAAATAAGCATAAGTCAACTGTAATCCATTTAATTTATCGGGTAAGACTGGATCAATAATCAAATCTTGTTGTTCTAGTCTAAATCCAAGTACATTGCTAACTAATTGATTGATATAAATTCCTGGGCCGCTTGAGTAAATTCTCCATCCGCCTTTAACCGTTCTTTCTCCGGTCCTTAACTCATTAAACTTTTCTCCTGCTTCATATCTTGTAGCAAACTTTCCATCTGAACTGCTAAAATAAGCATTACTTTGGCGGATTTCTGCATTTGGAACATTCTCTTGGATAAGAATCGGATTTACCGTTTGCAGAGCTTTCCAAGCTTCATTTTTTTCGCCAATTTTTGCCATCGCTTCAGCAAATCGAATATGAGCATGAACATATTGTAATCCAATCTCGCGACCGAAATTAGCTGCTTGTTCAGCGCGTTTAAAATAAGTACTCACACCGCCTGCATAGTTAGCTGGCTGGCTCATAAGGTGAACACCGTCTGGCATTTGCAATTCTTTTTGAATTATTTTTAAGTGGTTATCTTTTTCAGTCTTAGTCAGTAGCTCACTGATCATACTTCTAGACATTGGTAATAAACGATAATCAATCCCTGTCTTAGTATCTTGTGGATGGATAATATATTCCGGTTGATTGCCCTCATGCATCAAAACAAAGCCTGGCAAGATATCTGTTTTCAACATATATTTCCGGAAATCTGCTCCAATGTGCTCACTTAAGTCTTTCATTTCTTTAGACCAATCAGCATCCAAAGATGCAATACTTTTAGAAAAACGTTTCAATACTTGGTATGTCAATGAAACTGTCCACGTACTTGCCATATTCTCTTTTAACTTTTTATTATTCGGTTGTAAAGTATCATCCCAATCTCCATCTCCATAGCATGAGAGATACGTTTCCGGCAAGAAATGTTCTTTTATATAAGTAATGGCTTTTTTAACATGATCAACTAACGGAACTTTAGGTTCAACTGATTTCATTTTTTCTTTAGACATATAATTTAATGGTTCATTTAAAATAGCAGTATCCCCTGTTTGAGTTAAGTAATCACCAATCAGTTTTAAAGGCCATACGATAATATCTCCATGACTTTCATCCGCCATAGTATCTTCATACTTATCAAACATAAACCATTGTGGCCAGTTTCCATCTTCCACAAATTGGTGACTGAACAGAATTAAAATAATTTCTCTAACAATATCATATTTTTGATTTGCTAAGAAAAATTCAGCTGGTCCTTGACAAACGTCTCGCGTTCCCCAAGCTGCTCCACCATATTGTTCTAGTCCATGAGGCACTAGATAATGTACTAACATGTTATGGGTATACCAAAAACTAGTTATATTTAAACGAGTAATTTCAAGAGTAGTATCATTCTTTTTAGACAACTGAAAATCATTCATTAAGCTAGACAGATAATTGCGATAGATTTCTTTTGATTCTCTAAAAGTTTGTTTTGACGGCGTAACAATATCGCCAACCAAACTAGCTGTAATACTTAGTTTTACCTTTGCTGTTTTATCAAAAAGCAATGAAAAAAGCGAAGTTGTATTTTGTTTTTTCTGCGCATTTTCGAAGAACTCTGCTTCACTAAAAATCGTCGCTTTACTGCCATCATAATGCAATTGATAAGATAAATCTGGATACTTTTTTACCATTCCAGAATTTAAATCAGGTGTAAAGAAATAAGTTTGTGTAGCCGGATCGAACTGCTGATTATATCCTGTAATATATTCTGTATCATTCATAATGACTTGATTCGTCACTAACCATTCATATTCAATTTCTTTAGTTGACGTTATCGTCATCTTGATTTCAGTTGTGTCTGTTGCTGTATATACCGCTATTATTAAAACGTCGTCATCTAACTTATAAAACCATTTGGCATAGTTGAAACCTAATTCATAAGCTGAAGGCATAGTTAATAGATGAAATTGTTCTGCACGTTTAATGTATATACGTTGTCCTGATGTCTTGAAAAAATTCAATGCATTTCTGGCATTCGTATTAAATTTATTCATAGATGTATTTCCTAAAACAATTTGCGCTTGAAACAAACCATACATATAAGAAGTACTTGTCATCGTTTCTTGATAAATACTGGTATTCGTACCGCTCATCACGATATGTCCATGAGAGCGTTCCATTTGACATTCTTTATCTTGTAAAACGATGTGTTCATTTGTTTCAGTAAAGAAAGATAATAATTGTTTGTCTTTTGTTTCTTCTGCTTGTCTTTTGGGAAAATAGTCATCAATTTCTGCTGCAGTAAATTTATTTCCTGTGAGCATGTCTTGGCTAAACAATTCATTACGACGCAGTACTTCTACAGGAGCAAAGGGAGCTTCAACCTGATTTATACTAGCAGCAGCCTTAGAAAGCTCCTCTTTAAATTCTAACTGCGTTACTGCTGTAGGATGGCTTTCTTTGATTAAGCCATAGAAGCTGATCTTTCTTGTTTTATCTAAAATGACTTTTGATGATTGCAAACCAATATAAGCAAATTCATATTGGTAGACTTCGCTCACTAAATTTTCCTTTTTTAAAGCAGCTGGTTGATTGGTTAATTTATATTNNCCTAAATAAGGATTATTTTCTCCTTGTTTTTGGTTTTGTCTTGAAGCAATTGTATAATAGCCTTCTTCTTCAAACACTTTGTGATCTAAATATTGTGAAGTATAAGCTTCATTAGACTGCAATGCTCCTGTATAAGCTATTCCTATGTCTTGTCCGTATATAATGTCAACCGTTTGATTGTTGCCATTTAACGTAACATCCCAAAACCAAGTATTTTCAGTAGCCAAGGTAAATAGAACCTCATAAGATATCCCTTTAACTTGTCCTGTGTATTTTAATTGTTGTTGATTCATACTAAGTTGGCTCTGACTAAAAACGCCAATCAGCGGATAAACATCGGTTACTTCATTTTCTGCAAAAAATCGTAAATATAAGTTATTCATTGACCCATCAATGGGATTGCTTTTCACTTGATTGATCATTATGTCATGATGGTAGGCATCAAATAGATCACCTGTTGCTAAAAAGCGAAAAGTTGTATTGTCTTTTTTTAATTCGATGTAATTAGTGTCTTGAATTGTCATGGAATCCTCCTACTTAGTTAAATGAATCAGAATAGTTTGGACTTCCTCACTATTTGGTCCAACCATAATTTCAAACTCACCAGCATCTGTTGCCAATGATAAGTCTGAATGAACATATGCTAGATCATTACTATTTAATGAAAAGCTGATTTTTTTCGTTTCATTTGGCGCTAAATCTATTTTATAATAGGCCTTTAGTTCTTTTACTGGACGAACAACTTGGCCAACTATATCGCGAACATACAACTGCACCGTCTCTTTTGTCTCTCTGTTTCCTTCATTGGTCACATCTAGACTAATTTCAATTTTTTCAGACACTTGATAGGTTTCCTTAGTTGAGACAAGCGCTCCATAAGAACAAGTTGTATAACTTAGTCCATAGCCGAAAGGATAGAGCGGCGTATTAGCTACGTCCAAATATTTTGAAACGTATTTATTTTCTAAATCACCGTAGTCAATCGGCCGTCCTGTATTAAAATGATTATAGTAAATAGGAACTTGTCCTACATTTCTAGGAAATGACATCGTTAAACGGCCACTTGGATTAACTTTTCCAAACAGAATATCATGTAACGATTTTGCACCTTTTGTTCCAGGAAACCAAGCTTCAATAATCGCTTCAAACTGTGGTTCAATTGCAGTTAACTCTAATGGACGACCATTAAATAAAACTAAAATCATCGGTTTATTCAATTCAGCTAATGCAGTAATCAAATCGAGCTGAGCTTGCGGCAATTGTATGTTCGTACGACTTGAAGCTTCTCCGCTCATCATAAAGTTTTCACCTAATAAAAGAACCAATTTATCTGCTTTTTGTGCTGCAGCAAGGGCATCATTTAATTCTCCTTGAGTTAGGTTATTTACATCAGCCATAGGTGTATAACTGGTTTCTGTTTGTATAGCTTCTTGTTCAAAAACAGTCTTAATCGTTTCTGTTTCTTTCGGGTTTCCTTTCCAAGACCAAGTACCTAAAATTTCGCCATTATCAACAAAGGGACCTATTAGAGCTAATTTTTCAGTTTCTGCAATCGGTAAAGCTTGTTGTTTATTTTTTAATAAGACAATGGATTCATTTGCTGCACGTTCAGCAACGGCTTGATGTTCTTGACTGAACACCCAACGTTCTTCAGCTTCAGCATCTGCTCCACGATAAGGATTTTCAAACAAACCTAAATCCTCCTTTAATTCCAAAATCCGTAAAACTGCTTCATCGACTAAATCGTTAGAAACCAAGTCTTCTGCTAATAAATCTTTCAAAAAATGTTGATAACAAAAAGTCATCATCTCAATATCAACGCCAGCTTCTAAAGCTAGTTTAGCAGCTTCCTTATCATTTCCTGCAACTCCATGAGCAATTACTTCTTTAATTGCAGCCCAATCAGAAATCAAAACTCCATCAAAACCAAATTCATCACGTAAAATATCACGGTTTAATTTTTTATTAGCAGTGGCTGGAATGCTGTCAACGGTATTAAAAGCAGTCATTACTAATTTTGAACCAGCATCAATGGCTGCTTTGTAAGATGGAAGATACATATCCCGTAACATTCTTTCAGACATATCTACCGTATTGTATTCACGCCCACCTTCTGNNTAAATCATTGCGTAAATCTTCTCCTTGGTATCCTTCAACTGCAGCTTTTGCATATTGGCGATTCAAAAGAGGATCTTCACCTGTTGATTCCATTACTCTTCCCCAACGAGGATCACGAACTAAATCAACCATTGGAGAAAATGTTACATGCAATCCACTTAAAGCAGATTCTTTTGCAGCCACTTCAGCAGTTTCCTTCATTAAGATTGGGTCCCATGAACTGGCTAAACCTAATGGAATCGGAAAAATTGTCCGGTATCCGTGGATAATATCAGCCATAAATAATAAAGGAATCTTTAGTCGGCTGTTTTCCAAATAGTTCTTTTGAATTTCAATTAATTCTTCAGCCCCAGATAACCCTAAAATAGAACCAGCATTTGCTACCATTTCTGTTGTTAATCCGTTTTCATTTAACGGACCTGTAATTTCTGCTTCAGAATCTGTATAAAAATTTCCTGTTAATTGTTGTAGTTGTCCAATTTTTTCATCAATCGTCATATTCTTAACTAATAAAACTAATTCTTTTTTATCCAAATGAATCACTCCTATATAATATTTGTCGAAACGTTTCGAAACTCTCAAAAACATTATAAGCGCTATCATTTTTTTATTCAAGTCTTTTATTTTTTATTTCTTGAGCCTTATTTATCTTTTTATCGGCATAGAAAAAAAGGAAGTAGAGAAAAAACCTCAACTTCCTTTTTATTTGCCCATCCCTTTTAGAGAGGAATAATCACATCGTCTTCAGAATCTTTTGTAGGAGTAACAGCTTTTATTTCAATAATCAATTTATGGGGCAAACAAATACTTGTTTCTCCCGGTTTACTGATCCAGCCAGTTTTTACGGCGATTTGATCGGGACTATTATCTTCCTTATTGCGAATCTTTTTCCCTTTCACTTCAATGATATTGTATTGCTTATCTGCAGGGTGTAAAGTAAATTCTTCATGCGGAGTATCTTCATTTAACGTTACACGTTTAACTTCTTTTCCATTAATTGAAATAACTGCAACTACTTCGCTTGTTTCATCCATGGCCATTTGTTGCTTGCTAAAAATATAATAAGGAACAAATGAACCGATCAACAGTAACACAACAATAACGATATCTAAGGGGCGAACTAACTTTGTATATTCTTTCAATTTATTCATCGAGACTAGCTCCATTCATCCTTCGTACTCTTTTTTTGCACTGTATATCAATTGCTCCTATTGTAACAACCTTTTTACCGCTCAACAAGACCATTCTCTTTGGCAGTTTATCAAATCACGCGAAAAAAAGCGATAAGAAGGAACTACCTTCTTATCACTTTTTAAGTTGGCTGTGTTTTTAGTGATTTTCTTTAAATTTTCTTTCAAAAAGTGGACTGACAGATTTATTTTCATGAATCCGTTTAATGGCATCTGCCATTAAGGCACTAACACTAATTTCAACGATTTTATCGATTTTTTTCTCTTCAGGAAGGAAGATAGAATCCGTTACTACCAATTGTTTGATGGCTGAGTTTTGAATACGCTCAATAGCTGGGCCAGATAAAACAGGATGCGTGCAGCAAGCATAGACTTCCGTAGCTCCAGCTTCTTCCAATGCTTTAGCAGCTAACGTAATGGTTCCGGCAGTATCGATCATGTCATCAATTAAAATGCATTTTTTGCCTTCAACAGAACCAATGATATTCATCACTTCTGCAACATTTGCTTTTGGCCGGCGTTTATCAATAATAGCAATCGGTGCTTTTAAGAATTCCGCTAGTTTACGAGCACGTGTGACTCCACCATGATCTGGTGAAACGACAACGATATCTTCTTTTTCAAGGCCGCAATTTAAGAAGTAATTAGCTAAAAGAGATGCTCCCAGCAAATGATCTACTGGCATATCAAAGAATCCTTGTATTTGTGAAGCATGTAAATCTAATGTCAGAATGCGGTCTGCACCTGCAGCTGTTATCATATTCGCTACTAACTTAGCAGTAATCGGTTCTCTTGAACGAGCTTTACGGTCTTGTCTAGCGTAGCCATAATAAGGAATGACTAAGTTTACTGTTTTAGCACTTGCTCGTTTTAAGGCATCGATCATAATCAACATTTCCATCAAATTGTCGTTTACTGGACTAGAAGTTGACTGAATAATATAAACATG
>DIDU01000010.1:9009-13733 GCA_002418295.1 Carnobacterium sp. UBA5792
TTGATCCGAATTTCTCCATCGCTGAACTGATCCACTGAGAGTTTTCCTAATTCTACTCCTACTTCTTTAGCAATTTTTTCTGCTAAGGGTCTGTTTGAGTTTAACGCAAAAATCTTTAACTTTGGATCAAAATAATGTTCTGACATAGTGACCTCCACTTTCTTTATTTTCAAAAAAATACCTTTATTCCTCACTTTAATACTATGCATTTTCCACGAAGAAATCAAGTAAATTCTCACTTTGTTTCAATTTTTTGCTCGTTTTTAATGTGGTAATTTATTGAAGTAGTCCAACTTATTTTCTTGACGGACTCTGCCAATCGCCATAGCTTCAGTAGGTACATCTTTAGTAATGGTTGACCCANNGCATTCTTTTCGACCCTAAGCGGAGCAATTAAATTGGCATTGCACCCAATAAACACGTTGTCGCCAACCGTTGTACGGTGTTTGTTTTTGCCATCATAATTTACAAAAATTGTGCCGCAGCCAATGTTGATATTTTTGCCTAAATCAGCATCTCCGACATAAGTTAAGTGACCAACTTTAGTTGTTGCTCCAATAGTGGCATTTTTGATTTCAACAAAGTTGCCGATATGGACAGCTTCTCCAACACGGCTATTGGGACGCAAATGACTATAGGGTCCTATATTGCTCGCTTTTTCCATAATAGAATCTTTGATAGTTGAACTGGTCACACGGACACCGTCGCCAAGAGTACTATTTAAGACTTCTGAATTAGCTCCGATAAAACAATCTTCACCAATAACGGTTTGTCCTTTTAAAGAAACATTTGGTTCGATAACAGTATCTGCACCGATTGTTACTTCGCTATCGATATAAGTTGTCGCTGGGTCAATCAAGGTTACCCCGTTTTGCATATGCATTCTGTTGATACGCTGACGCATAAGCGAAGTTGCTTCAGCTAAAGCTACTCGATCATTAACCCCCATGCCTTCTGCTTCATTCGGCATTTTATAAGCATCAACAGTTTCATTTTGGTTCTTTAGGATTTCAATCACATCTGGCAAATAATATTCTCCTTGAGCATTGTCATTGCCGACTTGCGAAAGCGCCTCAAACAGTAAACGATTATCAAAACAATACGTTCCCGTATTGATTTCTTGAACTAATCTTTCTGATGGGGTTGCGTCTTTTTGTTCTACGATTTTTTCTACCGATCCATTTTCATTTCGTATCACTCGGCCATAACCTGTTGGGTCATCTGCATGTGCTGTTAAAATCGTAGCTTTTGCGTTTTGTGCTTGATGATAAGTAAATAAGTTATTTAATGTTTCTGCTGTCAATAAAGGTGTATCTCCACAGATAACTAATGTGATTCCCTCTTTATCTTTCAAATGCATTTCAGCTTGCACAACAGCATGCCCTGTTCCTAATTGTTCTTCTTGTAAGGCATACTCTGTGCGTTCTCCTAAGTAATCTTTTACTTTTTCAGCACCATACCCAACGATCGTAACGATTTTTTCTGTACCGGCAGCTTCGACTTGATCAATTACATGCCCTACCATCGGTTTGCCTGCTACTGGATGCAATACTTTATACAACTTTGATTTCATACGTGAACCTTGTCCTGCTGCTAATACGATTGCATATCTCTGTGTCATTTTAGCGACTCCCATCCTTTGTTTCTTCATTTCATTACTCAGTGGTTTCATCTATTCACTTACTTTTGATTTCTTTACAAATAACTTTAGTTTAGCTCTTCAATAATAGCTTAAAAAGACCTTATTTTCAAGGTCTACTCCCTTGTGCCTCACGCAACTCAACGTTTCTAACAAGCAAGAGAAGCCATTTTTTCTGCGTTTCTTTAATCGGCTTTGGTTTTGTTTAAGCTGTTGTCTTCCTTCAGCATCTTGTATACTGGATTTGTGATAAAAGCTCAAAAGGAGGAAGAAACATGCAAATATCCAAAAACTACTGGATTGAACACTTAAACTTACTTCCGCACCCTGAAGGCGGTTATTTTAAAACCGTTCCTCAGCCAGCTGAACAGATAACTACTAAAGATCAACGGGAGCGGCCATTGTATACCAGTATTTATTTTTTATTAAGTCAAGAAAGTCCTTCCCATTTCCATCGTTTAAAGTCTGATGAAATCTGGTACTTTCACGCCGGAGATCCCTTAACGATTCACTTGCTGTATCCAGACGGCTACTATGAGCAAGTTAAACTAGGGACTTCCATTGAAAACAAGGAAGTTTTACAATACACTGTCCCAAAAGGAGTAATTTTCGGCTCTAGTATTGAAGAAAACGGCGATTATGCATTGGTCAGCTGTATGGTCGCTCCCGGTTTCGATTACCAAGATTTTGAATTGTTTACCCAAGATCAATTGCTTGAAGCCTATCCCCACCAAAGAGACGTGATTCGAAAACTGGCTTTTGAATCCTTACCTGACTAAAAAGAGCAAAGGCATAGTTAGTTACTTACCAACACCAAAAAAGTTTGGAACAATTTCTTTTATCAGAATTGTTTCAAACTTTTTTTAATTATTTGTGTTTGGCTTTAAAATAATTTCCTGGCGCAACATGAATGGTTTTATCTCGAATATCTACCTCATCAACACACAAAAGAGAAGTATAATCATCAATCATCCGATTACCGCTGAAAGTAGATTCTGCGAAAACAGTTACTCCCACTAATTCTGCTTCAAATTCTTCGATCAGGCTCTTCATTCCATTAACGGTTCCGCCGCCTTTCATGAAGTCATCCACAATCAATACTCGCGAACCGCGTTTTAAACTGCGCTTCGACAACTCCATCTTTTCCACTCTTTCAGATGAACCTGAAACGTAATTGATGCTAACAGTCGAACCTTCTGTGATTTTTGAATCACGTCGAACCATAACAAACGGTACATTTAAATAACTAGAGACAGCTTGAGCTATCGGTACACCCTTTGTTGCTACCGTCATCACTGCATCGATTGAATCATTCAAATATTGCGAAGCAATGATTTTTCCTATTTGACGTAAGGTCTGCGGTTCTCCCAATAGATCAGATAAATACACATACCCTCCTGGTAACAAACGGTTTGCTTCTGATAAGCGTTCGCACATTTCTTCAATGAATTCTTTTGCTTCATCTTCCATAATTTCAGGAATGTATCGTACTCCGCCGGCTGCTCCCGGAACAGTTTCCAAAGTGCCTGTACCGCGTTCTTTGAATGTCTTCTTAATGATTGTCAAATCTTCACTAATAGAAGACTTAGCTGAATCGTAACGGTTCGCAAAATATGTTAAAGATACTAGTGTATGGGGTTTCTCTAATAAGTAACGAGTCATATCGATTAATCGTTCGCTTCTTTTTACTTTCAAATCTTTCACCTCTTTATAATTAGCTGTTATAGCTTCGTTCTTTTAAAACGGTTGTACTTATTATAATCGTATTTAGCTAAAAAAGGTAGCTATTTTTGCTTTTAAAAAAATAATTGTTCGTTTTTATTATTAATTTCTCATAAAAAAAAAGCGAACTTTCGGATTCGCTTTTTTACTCAGCCAGTGTTTTAAGAATGCCGGCTTTTTTTATATTTTATTTGATTGGCTATTTTTTTTATAATAGTTGTTAAAATAAAAATAAAAATAAAGATTAAAGTGATCGTAGCTCCTGGTGGCGTCCCGTATTGATAGGAAGTAGTCAATCCTGTGACCATTCCGATAATGCCGATCACAATGCCTACAACAATCACTAAGTTAAAACTTTTGCTTAGTCTCATCGCAATCGCTGCGGGTAAAATGATAATAGCTGAAACCAATAAAGCTCCAACAATCGGCATAATTACAGCGATGGTCACTCCTGTAATGACATTAAAAANNACTAAATACAAGCCGACTACCATCACAAATAGGGCCATCAACAAGTGAACTTGTTCCTGACTGATTGTTACAATCGAACCAAATAAGTATTGTTGGACACTTGTACTTGAGCCACCGTCATTTAAACTCATTAAAACTAAGGCTACCGCCATACCTGCTGACATCATAATCGCGATGGAAATCTCAGAATAAGACTTGTACAGCATGCGCAAGTAGTCGATAGCTACTGCAGCTATCACGACGATCAGCAATGTCATAATCGTTGGATTAATATTCAATAACAAGCCCAGTGCAATTCCAGCTAATGAAATATGTGACAACGTATCAGCCATTAAGGATTGTCTTCTGAGAATCAAGAACAGGCCTAGAATTGGAGCAATGATGGCAATCAAGAATGAAGCTTGGAAGGCTCGCTGCATGAATCCATAGAAAAACATCTCCATGGGGAATCCTCCTTTCGAATCAATTGAATGTGACGATCAGCATACTGTTTAATATCTTCATGGTCATGTGTAACCATCAAGATCCCTTTTCCATGTACTTTACTATTGTGTTTGAGCAACTCATAAAATTCACGGCGAGAATCAACGTCCATTCCTGTTGTGGGTTCATCCAGCACAAATAAATCAGGATCAGTAGCAAAAATGCGTGCCAATGATATGCGTTGTTTTTGTCCACCAGACAATTCGCCAATTTTTTTATGGCGCATTTTCCACATTCCAACTGATTTTAATGAACGTTCAACGTGTTCTTCGTCTTCAGCATCTAATCGCTTAAACCATTTGCCGCGTTGGTAACGCCCTGAACGGACCAATTCCAAGACGGTGCTAGGAAAACCGACATTAAAAGAAGCAACTTGTTGAGGAATATATCCAATTGCTAATTTTTCATT
>DIDU01000010.1:13799-14821 GCA_002418295.1 Carnobacterium sp. UBA5792
TCCAAAACAGGTTCTTCATCATAGTAAAAAGATAAATCTTTTACTTCAATATAATGCATCTTTGATTCCTTCTTTCTTTACTAACTTTTACATTTACAGCTACAGTATGCGAAGCATAAAAAGTGCATGAGCTCCTTCTTCAGTCCTCATGCTTTACTTATTTATCCATTATTTCATTTTTCTATATGATTTTCCTTAGGCAAATCGTAATGATTACTTTTTACAGATTTCTTTAGTAGCTTATCACTCTTGTTATTATTCGTCAAGAAAAAAGTGAAACAAGACTGAGCCTCATTTCACTTTCTGATTTATTTTAATGTACGAACTAGATAAACTTCATTACAAAAACCTTTTAGTCCGTTATAGACACGCTGCGCTCTGGAATATTTATGGCAAAGAGCAAAGATAGTTGGCCCGCTGCCGCTCATTAAGGCAGTGTCAGCGCCAAATAACAACATTTTTTGCTTGATTTTTTCAATAGNNTGTTTCTTCTAACGCATTGCCGGTCAATTGTGTCATTTTAAGATAGTCTTGATTTTCAATAGCCGATAACATGGATTGTGTAGCCGGGTGTTGAAGGGTTTCAAAAGATAACGCATTAAACACGGTACCGGTTGAAATCCCTTTCTTAGGTTTGACTAATACAACCCAACATTGGGGAATGTCACTTAACCGCTCTATTTTTTCCCCGCGTCCTGTTGCAAATGCCGTACCGCCGTAAACGCAATAAGGTACATCTGAACCTACTTGAGCACCTAAAGCAGCGAGTTCATCTAAAGATAAACCCAACTTCCACAATTGGTTCAACCCTCTAAGAGTAGCTGCGGCATCACTGCTTCCTCCTGCTAGTCCCGCTGCAATCGGGATCTTCTTTTTAATCAGCATCTCTACACCCAGTTGAATTCCGAAAGTTTCTTTGACTAACAGGGCTGCTTTGTATGCGTGATTTCTTTGATCTAACGGAAGAAAACCGTTATTCGATTGAATGACGATTTTATCTTCAGGCAGAGATTTCAAGGTCA
>DIDU01000204.1:0-1664 GCA_002418295.1 Carnobacterium sp. UBA5792
ACTATCTAAGCCAAATACTAGTGGTTGAAAAACTGTTTGAATAATTGCGTTTAGATCGACTCCTATAATGACTCGAGCAATCCAGATTACAGTAATAATGACAAATGCTGGAATCAAACTAATAAAAGATTGAGCAACAGCAGGCGGAACTCCTTCAGGCATTTTAATGGTTATATTATTACGAATAAAGAATCGGTAAACTTCAACAGTAAACAAAGAGACAATGATAGCTGTGAACATTCCTACAGCTCCCAAGGAATCAATATCTAATGTATTTTCTTTTGACAGTGTAGCTAGCAAAAAGGCTACCAACGTAATCACAGCATTAGAAATCGGCTCTACATCTAATTGTTCTCCCATGTAATAACCAATTCCAATAGCGGAGATCAATCCCAGCATACCAAAAGTTACATTTACAGGTGCATTTAATATCTCTGAATATGGAGAAATAAAATCCATCCATGCTTGTATCGGGAGATTTCCGATAATTAAGAAAAAGCTTCCAATAATAGTAAATGGAATCGTGATTGAAAGTCCATCACGAATGGCAATCAATCGCTTATTTTGACCAATTTTAAACAGAACAGGAACAATTTTATTTTCAAATACCTCTAACATATACCATCTCTCCTCTGATCATTTTAATGTTATAAAAGTTTTTTTAATTTCAAATTATAGCATTCCATCTAGCACCACTGTACAGTTAGTATGAAGCCTCAATGCTGTTACTGGCCAATCTTCAGTTATCTTACTTTCCATTAATTTTTTTATAGCTTCTTTTTTTGTTTCACTGCTTGCTTCAAGGATAAGGTACTTAGATTCTAATAGTTGTTTGATTCCTACTGTAATTCCTTGACTGATCATTACATCTTGTTCAAAATATTTTTCGCCCACTTTCTTGGTTATATCATTCAGATCTACGATGTGAGCCTGACTTTCAAAGCTAGTACCAGGTTCATTAAATCCCAGATGTCCGTTTACTCCGACTCCTAATAAAGATAGCGTTATCCCACCATGTTTTTTAATATACTCATTTGCTAAGCTGCATTCTTTTTCTAAATCTTCAGACGTGGCATTAAAAAAATGTACTTGTTCTTTAGGAATGTTCGCAGGATCAAAGAGGTTCCTTTTCATATAAGATAGACAACTTCCATCATTAGAACGATCCAATCCTACCCATTCGTCCAATCCAATATAATAGGCATCACATAAATTGATTTCTTTTTCCTGGTGAGCTTTTACCAGCAGCTCCAATGTCCTAACAGGAGTGTCACCTCCAGCAAAGCAATAAAGAGAATGAGGGTTCTCTTTTAACACTTTAATGATTATTTCGCTTGCTGCCTGACTTAACTCTTCATAATTTTGGGTTTTTATTAAGTTAAAAGGTTGCATCATCTATCCTCCTTTCTTTACTTTTTTTATTTAAACTGAGGCAAGAACTCTTTATGTGCCTCCAGTAATTCATCCAGCATATGTTTTGCATCTGTATCGCTGTTAACTAACGGGTTGATCGTCATTGCTAATAAGGCTGTATCATAATCTCCCGTTACGGCAGCTTCTATTGCTGTTCTTTCAAATGATTTGATTTGTTGAACTAAGCCTTTGATTGAAATAGGCAGCTCTCCAGTAGTTAATGGGATCGGACCATGACTGGTAATCACACA
>DIDU01000204.1:1717-6416 GCA_002418295.1 Carnobacterium sp. UBA5792
ACAATATCTAAGATAGCTCCATTGTTACGTGTATTAACTGTTTGGATATCTCTTTTATCATTGTAAATAGAATTAATTAAATTACATGCCGCTTCACTATAGTATGCTCCTCCTCTTTGTTCTAATTCTTTTGGTTTTACTGATAAATTAGGATCTTTGTATAGTTCGAATAAATCTTTTTCTACTTTTTTTACTACTTCTGCTCTTGTTCCTTCATGCTCANNATTCTTGATGTTTGGTAATAATATCTTAAATAGCCAATGGGTATCATTCCAAGTTTTTTTAAAAATTCTGGCTCCCAACCGATTTCTTCAATGTTTTTTAATCCAATAGACTCTTCTTGGCGCACCATTTTTTCCATAACTTCTTTAGTCACATCTTTGCCTCTTAAATAAATTTTTTTAGCGAAAACCATATGGTTCAAACCGGTAAATTCAACAAAAATTTCATCTTTGTCAACTTCTAGTAATTCAGCTATTCCTTTTTCAATCCCAATAGGTCCATTACACAACCCAACCACTTTTTTTATATTGCTGTATCTTAATACGGCTTCCGTAATCATTCCTGCAGGATTAGTAAAGTTGATCAACCAAGCATCCGGACAAAGCCTCTCCATATCAGAACAGATTTCTAAAATAACTGGAACGGTTCTTAACCCTTTGAATAATCCGCCCGGACCATTTGTTTCTTGACCAATCGTATTGTACTTTAAAGGAATCTTTTCATCTTTTTCTCTAGCATCTAATTGCCCTATACGAAATTGAGTCGTAACAAAATCCGCATTTTTTAGAGCTTCTTCCCTGTCAAAAGTCAAATGAATGTTGATAGGCAATTTGGCTTGTTCAACCATTCTTTTGGCAAGTTCTCCAATGATGTTTAATTTTTCACGTCCTTTCTCTATATCTACCAGCCATATTTCCTTAATTGGTAATTCATCATAACGATTAATGAACCCTTCAATTAATTCAGGAGTGTAGCTAGAGCCCCCGCCTATCGTAACAATTTTTATACCTTCCACAATATAACCTCCTTAAAAATTATAACGCTTTCATTTGTTCGGCTTTATTATAATATAAAAATTATGTATAGTTACATTTACCAGTTATTTAGGATACCAACTTGACTTTTGGAACCTGTTACATTACAGTAACAGGGCGTTCTACATTTAATTTACAAAACTGAAAGGACTGATTAACATGTTGTTTTTAGACTATACCCCTGAATTAACTCCTCTGGATAGAGATATATACAAGTATATTTCTGATCATTTGGAACAAGTCATCTATATGAGAATACGGGATTTAGCCAGTAATACACACACCAGCCCTACTAGTATCTTACGTTTTTGTAGAAAATTTGAATGTGAAGGGTATTCAGAATTTCGTATTAAATTAAATATGTATTTAAAAGAAAATCAAACAGCCTCTCTAGAGGGAATAGACGAAATGGCAATAATAGATTTTGTTAATAGAACGACTCAACCTTTATACCAAGAGAGAATAAAAGATGCAGTTGATTTATTAAAGGATAAAGAATTGATTCTATTTTTAGGATCAGGTTCTTCAAACATTATAGCTGCATACGGTTCACTATATTTTTCTTCCATTTTTAATATCGCGCTAAGAATTGAAGATCCTGTAAACTTACCTATCGATTATGGGNNAATTTGCATTATTGCTTTATCTGTTTCTGGAGAAACCAACGAAATTATTAATTGTTTAAATCATCTTAACTTTACTAACAGCTCCATCATCTCCATTACAAATAGCTCTAAATCAACAATTGCCCAATTATCTGATGTAAATATTCCTTATTATATTTCCAAAGAATACAATAAACATGCAGACATTACTTCTCAAATACCAGCACTGTATACTATTGAATTTTTAGCAAAAGAAGTTAGGAAAGCAAACAAGAAGAAATCTAATAAGTAACAGAGAGCTGAATAAATACAGCGTAACCGTCATGAATGCATACCCTTATAAAAGATGGGAAACTACCTTAAACTAACGGCGTTCGGTTACAGAAATTACACCAACTTCTGTAATTGGATTTTATTAGTGATGGGCTTATACTTATCAGAGAAAAAAAACAGACTAAGCAATTTGCCTAGTCTGTTTAAAATTTTCTCATTAACCTTATTTGATGAAGAATCGAAAAGTCGCATACTTAGAAGGTGATTCTTATTTCCAACTGATTACTCATTTTTTTCTTTCTTTAAATAGTCTACTNNTCTACTGCTTTTTTCAAGCCTTCCAAGCCTTCTAGTACTTTTTTTCGTTGACATCCCAAATTCATACGCAAAAAATCTTTTCCTTGTTTACCATAAATGGATCCATCCATAATAGCGACTTTTCCAATTGTAATGAGTGCTTGCTGTAAATCGTTCATTTCAAAGGGTAAGTTGCTAATATCTATCCAGGCTAAAAATGTAGATTCAGGGACAACAAAATGGATTTCTGGGATATGTTCTTTCAAATACTTAGCTACTAAATTTAAATTAGCTGAAATATAATCATTCAATTCGTCTACCCATTCTTGACCATAATTATAACCAGCCATGATACTTTCAATTCCCATAATGCTTGCAGAAGATAACCCATCCCTATTTTTCAATAATTCCAGGAATTCTTCTTGCAATTTTTCGCTTGGAATTATAGCATAAGATCCTATCAATCCTGAAGTATTGAATGTTTTACTGGCAGAAGTACAAATTGCTAGATATTCTAATTTATCTGTTAAAGCAATTACTGGAATATGTTGGTAGGCTTCACGAACGATATCCATATGAATTTCATCAGAAATCAAAAACACATTATAGCGATCACATAGATGAATCATTTTGATCAACTCATCTTTTGACCAAATTCTCCCTGTTGGATTTTGAGGACTGCACAACAAAAAAATCGTCGTTTTTTCATCAGCTAATTTTTTCTCTAAATCATTAAAATCAATTGAATAAACACCATCAGTATAGACAAGGGGATTTTCTGTTATCATTCTTTTATTGCTTCGAATAGTTTTAAAAAATGCATCATATGCCGGTGTTTGAATAACTATTTGATCACCTATAGCTGATTTTAATTCAATCAACCTTGAAATTGTATACATAACTGAAGGTGAATAAACTATCCAGTCTGGATCCACCTTTGTTGCAAAACGTTCTTCATACCACTTGATAATTGAGCGTTTAAAGTCTGAATGGTTCCATCGAGTATAACCATAAACTGGATGGCTCTCTCTCCTTTTTAAAGCTTCACTGATTACAGTAGGAACTGCAAAATCCATATCGGAAATAGTAAATGGTAATAAATTACTGACTCCAAAACGATCTTCTATATAATCCCATTGTGTACAATATGATCCTCTTCTGTCGATTGGTTCATCAAAATTACTTTTTTTCAAAACAATACTGTCTCCTTTCTACTATATTAGTCGTTCTAATTGGTTTTTCAATGTAGCTACTTGCATACCAATAATAACTTGAAGGTTTTGGTCATCTAACTTCATTACCCCTAAAGCACCATTTGCTTTCAACACGTCTTCGTCCACTTTATCCATACTGTTAACCACTAATCTTAATCGAGTAACGCAATTATCCAACGAAGCAATATTATCGGCACCACCTAAAGCTGATAATATAACCGGTGCATCATATTGGCCTTTTTTCTTGTGCCCTAACTCTTCTTCTGAATAATCTGTATTATCTGCATTGACTAATTCTCTTCCTGGTGTTTTTAAATTGAATTTTTCAATCGCGAATTTAAAAACAAAGTAATAAATAGCAAACCAAGCAGCTCCGACTAATAGAACTAAATACCATTTTGTTTGGTTTCCTTGCAGTACTCCAAATATAAGAAAATCTAAAATCCCACCATCAGTGTTTCCAATTTTAACTGTCAACAATGCCATAACCATAAATCCTAATCCAGTCATAATAACATGAAACAGATACAATAGTGGAGAAATAAACAAGAATAAAAATTCAATTGGTTCAGTAATTCCTGTTACAAAAGTAGCCAATACACCAGAAATCAATAACCCTTTAATTGCCGATCTATTTTCTGGTCTAGCTGTCTTGTACATAGCTAGTGCGGCTGCTGGTAATCCAAACATAAACGTTGGCATTTTACCTTGTGATAAAAAGGCTGTTGCATCTGCACTGATTGGCAGCCCTTTTTGTAGTTGTGCGTAAAAAATATTTAAAGCACCAGAAATAGTAGTTCCGTCGACTACTTGAGTTCCACCAGCTTCTGTAAAACGAATCATAGATACTAAAATATGATGTAGTCCTGTTGGAAGTAGCAATCTTTCTCCAGCTCCAAATAAAAATGGACCAAAGATTCCAGCTCTTTGAATTAAATTTCCAATACCTGTAATTGCTGCTCCAAATATAGGCCATATCATCGGTAATAATAAGCCAACTCCACCTAAAACTAATGATGTGATGATAGGTACAAAGCGAGCTCCGCCGAAAAAGGCAAAAGCATCNNCGATGAAACAATTATCCCTACAATAATACCGCCAAGAACACCCATCTCAATCGTTTGGATACCCATGACCATTCCTTGCCCAGCTTCTCTTAATGCTTCAGGTTCTGCCAAAAGATTTGCTTCTGTTAGATAAAAGTTGATGGACAAATTCATAATAATATATCCAACTAATCCAGAAAATGCAGCTACTCCTTTATCGTAACGAG
>DIDU01000185.1:0-4654 GCA_002418295.1 Carnobacterium sp. UBA5792
ACTTCATGAATTGCTATTTTAATTTTTGTGCCTAATTCTTGCACATCATCTCCTGGATTTAAGTTCACCGTTGCAATGTTATTTGTCTCACCCATAATCACTTCCGCTGAATCTTTTAATCCATCACTCAATTTACCATGTGTTGCAATGACAATCCCTAACATTCATAATCCTCCTTATCATATGGAATAATCTTTTTGAAAAATAGATTGTTCTTGCTAGTTTAGGTTTTTATGCTAATTTTTTTAAGCTTATCTATTTAAACAACTCCACAACTGTTGTTAAGTTTTCCATATTTAAAGTTTTTTGTTTTAAATCCGACTTGTCTAGATAAAATTTATTTTTTTGTTCTTTTTCCTCATTTCTGGCGCTAAATATATAATTAACACTTTGATTTTGGTCTAACAATGGCTGATNNGTTTCATCTTAGAAAAACCATTTCCCACAGCATGTAGCGGTACGTCTGCTCCTATACTATCTAAAAAGAAAATCTTTTTTTTATTTCTATGAGAAGTATTCATTGCTTCCAGTCCACTTTCTCCAAAACTTCCTTCATCTATAAAAGCGAAAGCAGTTTTTTCATCTTTTATTTCACTGATTATTGTCAGTAAGGCGAGTACAGAGGATGTATTTCGAATTAACGTATTTCGATTGGATAATCCTTTCGTAATCTTCCCTAATAGAAAGAAGTACATTCCGTAAGCGAGAACAACAAACACTGTGCGAAAAGAAGTTAAATCAAAGGGATCCGATACATACTGCATGAAAAAGAGGGTTCCAAAAATTCCTGCCAAAATCATCAAGATAGAACTAATTAAAATAAAAGCAGTTGTTCGTTTTCCCTGTTCTTTTCGGTTGAATAAAATATAAGAACCAAAACTCTTTGGAGGTGTGTCATAATATGTGCAAATAATCTGATTGGCTTTTTCAATATCACCAATATAAACATTCCTTGAGGCATATTTTTTGTGGCGATTGTACTCAATCACTTGTATATCATCACGTATTTCAGAAATATCCGTCNNTACGTCGTATACGATAAACATATTGATATCGAAATAACCAATCTTTAAAATTTTCATTTTGCTGCATAATATTTACCACCTGTCTTAGTCACTATATGTCGTCTAGAGAAAAGTAGGTATCTTTTAATACCTACTTCATGACGAAAAATATTTTATAAACCAAATTGTTTTAATACATCTTTTAAGTTAGTTTTGGGCGCAGATGGTGTTGCTTGAAAATATATGTTTTCCACTCCATACTGCTCGTTTAATTCTTTTAATTTTTCAGCATCAGATTTATTCAAATAAACAGATTTTGTTACAAAAACATCTTTTTCTGGATCTTTTTGTGCAATTCCACCGATATTTAATTCTTTCATCGGAACACCATGTTTAACCAAGTCATAAATGACGCTAACTGTTTTTGTAATTAAAATACAATTATAATCTTTAAATTTAAATTCATCCCAATAGTGTTCTGCTTTTTCTGGCGTAATGACAATAGTTTTTTGCCCTGTGCGGCTTCCAGCATTCTTATATAATTCTCGCATAAATTTGTCTTTTGCAACTACTTCATCTACAACAAAAATCGAGTTTACTCCACTTTTTTGTGACAATGTCATCATTACTTGCCCATGAATCAAACGTTCATCTACACGTGCTAAATTTATTTCTCCCATTACTAAACACACCCTTTTTCAAATTATAAAATTCCAACACCGGCTAATACGATCAAAATTGCTGTTAACCATAGCAAGGCTTGGGTCACTTTTAACCCTTTCTTTGTATAGAACCAGTATATGCCCATAACGACTGCTAATGGTAATATTCCTGGAACAATCTGATCAAGAATATCTTGAATAATAAACTCTTTACNNCAGAAATATCAAACTGCAACGCTGAAGAGACTTTTACATAGTTTCCAGCTAGGATACCCATCATGAATAGTCCTAAAACTGAAAGTGTTTCAATTGCCGTTTGGATACCTGTGCTTTGCATTAACCCTGCAGCATTCCGACCCATCGCAAAAGATTGTCGTGCGAAAAACACTCCTAAAATTGCTTGATATAGTGCAAAAAAGACAAATGGGAACAGTGCACCTAACGGACTTCCTTGTTGTGCCCACGGAATCGCGATGGCGATAAAAATGTATTGAACAGTACCTGAGTCTATCGCATCACCAATTCCTGCTAAAGCCCCCATCAAACCAGCTTTTGTGTTATACATCAAATCATCTTGCATCAAAATTTCTTTATTCTCATGTTCTTCTTCAGCACGTTGTTGTTCCATAGAAGACATTAGTCCAGTGATAACGCCGCCACCCCAACTAAGTTGAGTATTGAAGAATAGCAATTGACGTTTATAAGCTGCTTTTAATGCATCGTCATCTTTATAGAGCTTTTTCAAAATTGGCATCATTGCATACAACAAAGATGGAGCCAAATAACGTTCAAACGAATGGGGAATCTCGTTTGCAAAGTGCCATCTCAGATATGCTTTAGTTACATCTTTTTTTGTGATTTCTTCTGGTGCAAGATTCTTATTTTCTATTACTTTCGCCATTTTATTCCCTCCTCATTAATTAAAACCCATCATCATAATCGTCGTCATCATCAACAGAAGCACTTGTGCTTCCTGTGCNNGTTATTTGCTACTTGTACATTTTTTCCTTTTTGAGATTGAACAAAGATCAATGCGAACAATACACCGAAAATTGCATATGCAACCATCGTGATTTCTAGTGATTTTAGGACGACACTCATGAAATATGCCAGGAAGAAGAATACCATGTAATCTTTTCGTCCAATGACATAAACCGTTGTTGCAATACCGATTGCTGCCAGTCCTCCACCAACCACTTCTAAAATATGAATCACTACAGTACCTTCAAGAGCCGTAATAACATCCGCGATAATGGGTGCTCCTAAGTAAAGAGCAATAAATACTAATGGTACAAACAATAAAAATGATGCAATTGTTGGATAAAGAATGATTGAGCGAGAAATTGATTTTGAATTCAAGCTTTCTACTGCTTTATCTGTGTATTTACCTAAAAATGTATTGATAAAGAAGCGGAATTGATACAGGTAGCTGCCTAAGAGCCCTACTGGAACGGCTACTGCAATAGCAGCTTCTGGTTGAAGATTTCCTAGTAAAGCAACTGGTACAGCAATGGCAGCCGCAATAGATGGTTCCGCAGGCATGGTGCCCCCTGGTGAAAAAACACCCATATAAATCATTTGCAACGCTGCTGTTACAATCATTGCCGGTGCAACATCTCCCATTATGACCCCTACAACAAGACCCGTCATTAAAGGCGAGAAACGTAACGTTAACGTTGCTCCTCCTCCTAGCCATCTTGACATTATGGCCGCAACCCATAAAGCAATTAGTAAACTTTGCATTACACTTAAAGTTTCCATATGTTGTCCTCCTCCTAAATCTAGTTAGTATATTTTTCTAATTTGAAGATTGAATCTAATAATAAGTCTTTTGTAATCGGTACTGGTATCAAATGAACTTTTTCCTTTGAATCAATGAACTGAACCATTTTTTCAAGAACTGTCTCATCTTCTGGAAAGATACCCATTTGATGTAAAGACGTTGGTAAATTTAGTTCTTGATAAAATGGTAATAATGCATCAATCATTTCCCATTTTTTTTCAATTGCTAATTGGTAAAAAATACCATATGCAACTTTTTCGCCATGAAGGAATTGATGACTTTCAGCAATATATTTGCTCATAGCGTCATGCATAGCATGTGCAGCAGCATTCCTCGCATATTTATCACCTAATCCCCCAACCAAACCTGCAACTGCAAAGACAATTTCAGATAAATGAATAAATTCTTCAGTGACCTCTAATTTTTTCATATCAGCAATCGCTTTAGCAGAGTTATGAGTGATAGCATCTTTGCATAGTTGGGAAGTATAACCCGCCATTTGCAAGAACGGTTCATTTTGCAAGTGTTCTTGTTGTAAGATAGCATCAGATTCGTACCACTTGGCCAATGTATCCGCTAAACCCGCAATGAAGTATTCAACAGGTGAATCAATCACTAATTTAGGATCAGTAATAAAGAAGGCAGCTTGCCGCAAATAGTGTTCTGTTTTTCCTTCAGATTCTCCACTTTCCTTGTACATAACTGAAAGCGGTGTCCATGGGGCACAATTACTAGCTAAAGTTGGAATCACTCCAAAGTTTATATTGATCGTATGTGCCGCATATCCAACTAAATCTACTAGTTTTCCACCACCGACTCCGATAATGAAGTCAATCTGTTTTTCCTGCACAACTGCTGCAATTCTATCTGCTCCATAATAACTGCATTCACCAGTATATTGATGATAAGAGAATATATAGCGATCATCTTGTAAAAAGTTAAGCCACTGCTTAGCTTTTTCCCAGGAAACGGTTCCGTGAACAATAAGTACATTCTTTGCAGCATACTCTGTCAACACCTCAGGTACATACTCAATTGCACCGATATGATAGCGATAAAACTGAGGACCTACTTTTACTTTCAAATCATTCAACATGCATTTCCCACCTCTTTAGAGAGATATTTGCTATGCGTTTGAACAGCCCGTTCGGGCAATTTACCCTCAACAATATTTTCAACATCACGAACACATTTAGTACCCATTT
>DIDU01000185.1:4697-6586 GCA_002418295.1 Carnobacterium sp. UBA5792
TCTTGCACTGTTGGAAAGATAGACATGGTCTTTCATCATTTTGATCTCTTTCATAGAAATCATATGATAGTTCTCCTCTGTCAGGTTCGCACATAGACAGATAATATCTGATGATTCTAATAATTGATTCAAATCTACTTTTTTTGCTCCATGACTTTTGATATGCAACGCAGATTTGTAAGGATCGTACGCTAACACTTCGCACCGAAAACCATTACGAAGAATTTCAACAACACCACTTCCGGTATTTCCAACGCCAATAACTCCGACTGTTTTATTAAACAAAGCCCGTCCAACAAACTGAGCTCGATCATCCCAATGACCTTCTTTTACTCTTGAATTAGCTTCTGTTGTACAACGTAGAAGAGCCAATAAGTTAGTTATGTTATTTTCTGCCACTGCATCTCTTTCTACAAGCGCTGGAATAATCGTGACGAGGGTATCGTGTTTTTTAGCAGCTTCAATATCAATATTATTATAGCCAATCCCATGTCTAGTAATTAAAATAAGTTCATCTTTATTATCAAAAAAATCTTGTGTGAAAAATGGGGTAACACTGGCTATGATGATGTTGTATCCATGAAGAATTTCTGCTAAATCTCGTCCTTTGATTTCTCCATCAACAGTGAAGTGTTTAACTGAACCTAACTTTTCAAGTCGCTTTATATGCTCTGGAAAAACTTTCCCAAAACTACTTGAATTGACAATTGCGATATTATATTTCGTCATCTTCAAAGCTCCTTTTATTCTTTTTTTGCTTCTGCATGCCCGCCAAACCCATTGCGCAAAGCAGAAACTACTTTTGCAGAAAAGCTATCTTCCTCTTGTGATAAGTTTCTCATAAATAAGCTCAATGCGATTGTTGGTACTGGTATATTCATTTCTAAAGCTGTTTCAACAGTCCATTTGGCTTCCCCAGAAGCAACCACTACACCACGATAATCTTCTAAGTGCGGGCTGTTTCTAAATTGGTCTTCCGCAATCTCCATTAACCAACTACGGACAACTGAACCATTATTCCAAACACGAGCAACTTCAGCTAAATCAAAATCGTAATCACTCTTTTCTACAATTTGAAACCCTANNCATGCCGTATTCAATGCCGTTGTGCACCATTTTCAAAAAATGTCCACTGCCAGTCTCTCCTGCATACAGGTAACCATTTTCAATTGCAATATCTTTAAATATTTGTTCGATAGATACAAAAACATCTTTATCACCGCCAATCATCAAACAAGCATCATTACGCGCTCCTGAAATCCCACCAGATGTACCGCAATCAAAATAGCTTACTCCTTTTTCCGCAAACTTTTCTGCACGACGGATAGAATCTTTATAATTCGAATTTCCACCTTCAATCACAATGTCTTGCGATACTAACAATGGCAGTATATAATCTAATACACTTTCCGTCGGTTCTCCTGCTGGCAACATCAACCAAATAATTCGTTTTCCTTTGAACGAAGCTATTAGCTTATCGACTGCTTGAAATGTAGCAACTCCTTCTTTTTCAGCAACAATTAAAGCTTCTTTTGACACATCCATGCCTTTTACATCGTATCCATGATCTTTTAGATTAAATGCCAGATTCAATCCCATTTTACCTAAACCAATGATACCCACTTCCATGATAGCGCCTCCAATCTTTATGAGTTCATTATATCGAAAAAACATTTTTTGTCAATATGATAAAAGAAAAAAATAATTTTTAATGAATATAATAAAAAAAACAATTTTTGAATATAAATTTCTTTTATTTGTTAAAAATAAATAAACAACTTGTATATTCCCTATTTTTTTAGAATTTGAAATCTAATCTCTATAAAAAATAACTATTTTTTGTTATTTCTACCCGAACATTTTTTTATTTTTTAAAAATAAAAAAAAAA
>DIDU01000185.1:6624-8020 GCA_002418295.1 Carnobacterium sp. UBA5792
AAAATCCCAGTAAAGTCAGTCACAGTTCCATTAGCGATTTAGCAAATGAGTTGGAAATTGCAGATTCCACTTTCTTTCAATTCACGAAAAAACTAGGCTATAATGGATTTAAAGATTTCAAATTATCTATGTTAATGCAAGAAAATGATTTACCTGCTATCTCCATTCATGAAAATATCCAAAAAAATGATAATGAGTTGACAATGGCACAAAAGGTTTTTGATTCCAATATCTCAACATTGACTGATACTAGAAAATTATTAAAAGAAGAAGACTTAAAACAAGCAGCAAATATGATTGGTAGTTCCCAGCGCTTATTCTTATTTGGCGTTGGAGGATCTGAGATCGTAGCAACAGACGCCTATCATAAATTCTTGCGTACATCTATCTCTGTATTTCATAGTACGGATTACCATATTCAGTTGATGGAAGTGTCTCTATTAACTAAAGACGACTGCGCAATCATCATCTCTCATACAGGGAGATCCGAAGAAACAATCTATATTGCCGAATCTGCGAAAGAAACAGGAGCTAAAATTATCGTTGTGACGAGCCAAGCGAATTCACCTCTGGCTAAACTTGGAGACATTGTTTTTATTTCAATCTCTGAAGAAACAGAATTTCGTTCTGAAGCGTTGGCGTCTCGTATCGCACAGTTAAGTATTATAGATTCACTATATGTCATCCTTAGGTTCTTCAATCAAAAGAAATCACAAGATTCTATTTCTAAAGTCCGGCGTGTAATTTCAGGAATTAAAGAATAATATCAAGAATCTGAAGCCTTTTTATATTTTATTCGGTCTTTGTTAAACATACTAAGATTAGTAGTGCAGTATCCACGACGGTGGATATGCACTACTATTTTTTATATAGTTGGGGTGTGTACGAAACCGTCAATGCCAGAAGACCTTGAATTTGCACAACAACTGGCCTCTTCATTATCCTTGATGGAATCAGTTTGAAGCATGTTGCCCCTTTGAGATCGTCTATAGGAAAGTGGAATCGGTAAGGCATAGTGGAATACTTCATTAAATTAGACAAAAAAATAGACACACCACAATGAATGCAGTGTGTCTAACAGATAAATCTCGAAAAAATTAACGTTTACTAAATGAGTTAACCTTAGAAGCATTTTACAGCTTTAGTAAGTTCTATTTTTACAAGTTTGCTTTTTATTTTTTATTACTCAATTATTTTCGCTTGCTGTTAAGACCTCTTCTTTTACCTCCTTTTTTTTAACATCTTGGTGCAAAATAACTTTTGTTGCAACAAATGAAACTCCAATAGTGACGGCGGCCGTAACGATTGCTAAGACCATGTTACCCATCGTTCCATCTGGAGCCATAAAGAATAATAAGGTAAATAATCCTGGAGCTCCTCCCATAACATAACTCTT
>DIDU01000185.1:8111-11134 GCA_002418295.1 Carnobacterium sp. UBA5792
TACCTAGTAACCCTGTAAGTCCAAAAGAAAAGAGTGCTCCACTTTTTTCTTTATTTTCTTTAATTGATCTGCTGACAGCTAAAGCAGAAGCTCCAACAGCCAAGTTTGAAATAAAGCCCATAACCATGACTACCGGATCATAACCTAATGTTGCGACCGCATTAAATCCTATTGGCATAATAGCTTTGTCTAGGCCTAGCATAACCATATAAGGATACAAAGCAGACAATATTGGCAAGGCAATAAAACCGGCTGTATCCATTAACCAAATAACAAAGTTACCTACGTAAACACTGAGAACAGTTCCGATCGGTCCAAACACAATTAATGTAAATGGGACTACAATTAGCATCGTTAGGAATGGTTTAAGGAAGTATTTAATAAATTCAGGGATTAGTTTATCTAAATATTTATCTACATAGTACATGAAACCGACACCAATAACTATCGGAAGGATGCTGCCGCCATAATCCACTGTCGTCACGGGGATGCCAAAGAAGTCAAGTCCTTCTACTCCGCTAATAGATTGGCTTACTAAAATTGCTCCTAGAAAGGCTCCCATGATTGGCGGAAGGTTTAATTTTTTTGCAGTAGTAAATCCTAAATAAATAGGTAGCATAGAGAAAGCTGCACTAAAAATCGCTAAGATGATCGTAGCAGTACCACTTTCTGGAGAAACTCCTAAATAATTGACCATGAAATTGTTGGCAGCTAAAATCACACCACCAGTTATCAGAGCTGGAACGATAGGCATAAAAATCTCAGCACTAAACCCGCCTACGAGATTAACGTAATACATAAAATTCTTTTTCTTATTTTCTTTAGATTCTGCATGCTCTGCATCTTCTTCTAGTTGCGTAGTAAAACCAGAAACTTCTACAAAATCGTTATAGGCCTCATTCACGTTGGCACCAATAATTAATTGTACTTGTCCATTTTTAAAAACATGACCAAGCAAGTCTGTCAGATTAGATAGTGCTTCTTCATCCACTAATTCTTCGTTTTTTACGTTAATTCTTAATCTAGTTGCACAGTGACCTACGTTTTGTATATTTTCAACTCCACCAATATACTCTAATACTTTTTTAGACATATTCACGTATTTCATTTGTTTCCCCTCCTATTTCTTTTAGCGCTATGCTTAAATGCGCTACTGCTAGTTTTTACCGTTGCTTTTAACTTCAAATAACAAACAACATTCCACTTCCGTTGTAATCGGTTACAAACAATTAGAAGATAAACTCCCCCATGAAGAGGAGTTGCTCTAAATAAAAAGATACTTCTCAAATAAAATAATTATTCTTCGTCAGTATACATAGACTATTCTTTATTTAACAGAAAAGGTCTATCGTCTCTCACAGTACTTGTCAAAAGCAGAACTGCATCAGGTAAATGAATATTTAGTTCTTCGCGCATGTATTTTCTTCTATTTTCAATTCTCATTCATTCAGTTTGTCAAAAGGCAACATTGGACGCATTATTTGTTTAAATACAATATTCTCGGTTTGTTGATTTGTAGTCCCGTCAGTTAAAGCCATGATTGAATAGTTACAATACTCTTTTAATTCTGGGAAAATATACCCTTGTTTCACTACAACTATATTGTAGTTATTCAACTCAATATTAGCAGCATTAAATTGATGCATTTCAGCAAAACTAACGGACTTATCAATGAGAACTATATCAATTGGTTTTCCCTTAACGGATAATGTCAGCGTATCTCCATAATTGTCTTTATCACCGAATATTTGTTGGAGAACTCCTTTATTTTTAATCTTGACTGTTAGCTTTATTTTTCTTGATAATTCGTCTGTGTTTGTCCCTAATTCAATATCAAAATAATCCTGATTGTCATTTCGATTTATGGAGTTAAACAACTTATTATCCGTAATTCCGGCAAATAATAAGTTTTTATTATTATAATTTTCAAGAGATAAATATTCATTTAATAAATAGGTATTATCTCCAGAATCAGTAACAACTACATGCTTGTATTCACACTCAATAGATTCTTTCATCGCCTCTTTTACTTCTAATGCATGGCCGTGGTACTTAAATTCACTGTATCTATCCACACAGAATCTATATAAATCATCTAATACTTCTTGTGCATAATCTTTGTATTTCATATCAGAAGGTACAACAATTAATCCAGAACCTGCAGCAAAATTATCATGTCTTAAATACCCTACATGGAAAGAAGCACTTAAAATCCTACTATCATTTTCTATTTCATCTAACTTTTTATTAATGGAGACCATTGGTTCATCTGTTGAGACACTCCTTTCTCCGCCCAACACAAAAGGAAGTTTACGATATTGAGCNNGTTAGCTACAATTCTATGTGTCTCTATTAAATCTGTATGAGGCGATTGTCGGTAGCAACGCCCAATCGTCATCATCGACACGTATTCTTCGGTTAAATTTCCATGCGGATCCATAACTACGCAAATAGGCAAATCCGGACCTGTAATTTCACGGATATCTTTTAATAACTGTCTTTCCCCAGAACCTTCTGGTAAGTTTTCTACTTTACTCGCACCATGAAGGAATAAGAAAATCCCATCCAATTCATGCAAATTTTCTTTAATCACTCGCATCATTTTAGCGTAAATATATTGATAGGCTTCTTTACTAACGATTTTAGCCGAATGCGCATCAGCAAAGATTGCAGGAATAAGCTCAATATTGTTCTCATTAAAAATATCTTCTACATGCATTGAATGAATCAGGTTTTCTCCGAATTTGAGATTAAAGCTGTCTAATTCAGTTAAACCATGTACATGTTCATTACTTTCTAAGGTATAGTGACCCATTAAAATTTTCACGTTAACACCTTCCTCGGCAAGCGATAGAATCTATTCCATACTTTGACTGTAATTATTGATAAAATCTTTATACCAGTAATAGCTTTTTTTAGGTATACGTTTGAAATTATTTTCAAAATCTACTCTTACCAACCCATATCTTTTCTCGTAGCCATTAATCCAACTGTATAAGTCCATTGTTGACCAATGGTAGTAG
>DIDU01000047.1:0-733 GCA_002418295.1 Carnobacterium sp. UBA5792
GCACTTAAAATGACTTCTTGCTTTTCACTTTGTACTATTGGCTCATTTACATATGATATCGCTGAAAAATCATTCATTTTCATTTGTGCTTCTCGCACTGTAAACGGAATATCTTTCGCATTCCACTCTAAAAACAATCTTGGAATTTGCGGAATAAATGGACGGAACTTTTCTACTTCCCACATATTCGCTACAACCGTTTTCGGACTACCGTCATACACGATTTGGCCGTTACTCATACAAATAACGCGCGTTGCAAGTGGTATTACTTCATCTAAACGATGTTCACTTAAAACGATCGTAATGCCAAGTTCTTCATTAATACGCTTTAACAACCCTAAAAACTCTTTCGCAGCAATTGGATCTAACTGCGCAGTTGGTTCATCTAATAATAGTAACTTCGGCTGCATAACTAATACGGCAGCTAAATTGACAAGTTGCTTCTGCCCGCCAGATAACGTATGAACAGATTGATGCAATAAATCTTGAAATCCTAAGAAACTAATAAGCTCGGCTATTCGTTTTTGAATAATATGAGATGGTAATCCGATATTTTCTAAAGAAAATGCTAATTCTTGAATGACCGTATCCATTACGAGCTGATTTTCTGGATTTTGAAATACCATGCCAATTTCTTGGGCAGATAACAAGTCCGGTACATTTTCTAATAAAGTACCATCATAATATATATCCCCAGTACGCTTACCAATTGGAAGTAATTCTTTTTTAAAAT
>DIDU01000047.1:874-3163 GCA_002418295.1 Carnobacterium sp. UBA5792
CAAACATCATCCCATCGTATTGCTGAAATAAAATAGATTCGACTTTCGGATAAATGATTAACTTTCCTCCGCCATATGTACTACATATAATAGCAACTATGAATAGAATACTTAAATAACTGAGCGTATACCAATCGCGTCTTTCCATTCTATACCGAATATATGTCGTACGTTTCGTTACACCAAATCCACGGGCTTGCATCGAATCTGCCGATTGCAGTGCATCTTCTAATGAACAAATTAATAATACTTGCAATAGTTGCATACCATTTTTCACCCGTTCCATAATGGAACCTGCGTCTACTTGTACACCCTTCGTCTTTTGGACGAGTGTTATTTTCTGTAATCGTCTCATAAACAAAGGAACAAATCTCACTGTAATCATCGTTAACAATGCTACTNNCAAAATTTATGGCTTGTAATAATATCATTATACGAAGCAAACGTAAACATAATCGCCACTAGTAATAACCCCATTACTAACCCAAACATAATTGCCTCAAGTTTAATACGACTATCACCTAACCAAAATAATGTCGTTCGGCCTCTATGCGTGAATAACGAATTGAATAAAATGAGCATAAAAAAGAAAATAATTGTGCTCGGTAACATTTTTCTTATCTTTTCGCTATTCCCTTGCATTATATTTAACATAACGATTAATAGTATCGCTCCAATTAAAAAAAGAGGATGAAGACACATCATACATAGTATCATCACCCCGATATAATAGGAAAAATTCACAAAAGGATGTAAAGAAGAAAAACTTATTTTCATAGTCCTTTACCAAATGCCTTTCTTATTTTAATACATACACCCACTCGATTGTATCTCCTGGTTTAACTGTTACTACACCTGCACTATGATTTGGAAATGCCCCGTTCACACGATATTTCCATCCACTAGTAGCAGTAACATCTTTTTCATATAAATCATTAATACCTTTTACGTAAACATCGNNACCTTTAGATCCACTTGCATCCACATCTAAACCTGTACGCTGCAATACTTTATAAACAGTATCGCCGTCTTGTACATCCACCTTTTTCGCACCTAATAAATATCCTTCATTACCTTTTACTGAGATCGTAACTTGTTTTGCTTTAGGTACTGGTACTGGATCTGGTTTTGGTGGTTCAGGAATTGGTACTGGCGGAGTCGGTATCGTTTTCTCCTCTTTATTCGGATCAACTTTTTGCTCCTGCTTCGGTGTTTCTTTCGGCTGATTTACAACCTTCGCTTCTTCTTTTACTTCTGGTGCTTTCGGTTGTTGCTCTTGTTGTTTCTCTTGTTGTTTCTCTTCTTGTGCTTTTTGTTGTTCTGGTTGCTTAGTAGCGACAGGCTGTTCCTGCTTTTTTTCTTCTTTCTGTACTTCCGGTTGTGCTTGTGGCTTTTCTTCTTTCGGCTTCTCTTCTACTTTTTGCTCTTGCTTTTCTTTCTGTTCGTCTTGCTTATTTTGCTCTTGTTCAGCTTGTTTTTCCTCCGGTTTTTCTTCCGGCTTCGCTTCATCTTTTTTCTCTTCTTGTTTTGCTACTTCTTCTTGCTTTGGTTCTACTTTCTTCTCAGGCTTTACAGCTGCTTCTTCACATCCAGCAAGTAGCCCAAGTGAAAGCAGTAAAGAAATAAACCATTTCATCTTACTCATGTTGCCTCTCACCTTTCATATTAAAAATTAGGAGCAAATGATTGCTCCTAATTTTTGTTAAGCTGCTTTACGTCTCCATAATACATATGCAGAAGCAATACATAATACACCCATACCTACTTCTGCCGCTGCACTATGAGAAGATGCTCCTGTTTTCGGTAATATGCTACCGTTTCCGGATTTTTTATTTTTAACCGGTTCGTTATCCACAACAACTTTTAAAGTGTCATCTTTTGTTTCTTGTTGCACTTGTTTTTGTTCTTCTGGTTGTTCAGTAACTTCTTTTTCCACCACAACATTTTCTGAATCTACATTTGGTTTTGGATTAATTTCAGTAACAGATTCCGTTGACCAGTCATAAATCGATTTTCCAAGATCTTTAAACTGAAGTAAAGCTAATAACGCTTGCTCTGTTGCCATTCCGCTACCGTTTTGATCGCCTGGTAACCATTTAAATTCACCATTTGGAAGTTGATATGACAATAGATTTTGCATCGCCTTATGTAGACGGTTTTGATCTACATCTTTCACAAGTGATAATCCAATAATTGCTTGCGCAACACTATTAGAATTTTCTTGTCCATCAGCAGAAAAACCACCATTTTCTAGTTGTTCATTATATAAGTATGCGACAGCCTTTTGCA
>DIDU01000047.1:3305-3580 GCA_002418295.1 Carnobacterium sp. UBA5792
AACAGAATTCACTTTATCTGATTCGTACAATTTTTGAACTAAATTATGTTCGCCTACCATTTTTGGGTCTGCATTCATTGCATTCATCATAATAATTGTTCTAGCTAAATCTGTCGCTGAAAAACGATTAACGCGCTTTTCTACCTTTTCAGTTACAGCCTTAACATAATTTAATTTCGCCTCGATTGGTATATCCTTTCCAGAACGAGAAAGACCTAGCGCTACCCAATCACTTTCAATTCCATCTTGTAACATCTTTTCAGATGTTTTAGAGA
>DIDU01000066.1:0-2378 GCA_002418295.1 Carnobacterium sp. UBA5792
GATTGTGAAGTTGGACGTGAATGAGTTAGCAGGGTATCTTGCCAATACTCCTTTCCGAGTAGAAGGAGTATATCGTTATGCTAAAAATCCAGGTGTGCCTTGTGCTGAGTCTACAGATTCTTTCCCAGGATTTGTATTTCCACTTACAGGGAAGACGCAATTTCAATTTAATGGTACGCCGTATATCCTTTCCCCAGGAAAAGTTATACATGGGGGTGCAAAAATGACATTAGCCCATAAAATGCTTGGTGAAATAAACTGGGAATATATTCTTGTTTTATATCGGATAAGCAATTCAGAACGAGAAGACTCTGGCTTTACTCATCAGCATTTTGAATTGTTAACAGGACAATCTCCTCGTCTTGTCGAATTACTTATGCGTCTTTGGGATGTGTATAATCAGCGAGGAGGCATTTCGATGTTTCAGGCTGAAATGCTGTTTCGCGAAGCGTTGAATGAAGCTTTATTAAGTGTTGTCAATAGAGAAAACAACTATGAATCGCATACTTTATTCGAACGAATATCTAGTTACGTTCATAAATACTATTATAAAGATATTACAATAAATGCGCTTACAGAACAAAATAATGTTAATCGAAATCGTCTTTCTTACGTGTTTAGAAAGCATGCAGGTATGGGGCCAGCAGAATATTTATTGAACTATCGTATAAAGATGGCTCAACAAATGTTATGTACAAGTGGTGTGCCTGTACAACAAATTGCGCAGGCTGTTGGAATCGCAGACCCTTTTTATTTTAGTAGAGTTTTCAAGAAGCGAGTTGGCATTTCGCCTACTAAATATCGCGAGAAGTTCATCAATAATCCATACTAATGTCAACAGAGGTCCATTCTTATTTGAAAATCACTGTTCTATACTTATGGAGAGTTAAAGGAAACATTAGATTGAAAGTACTTTCATTGAAATCACTCCTTTGTACTATCTGAATGAAAAGTTCTGGCCTGAGCATTTTCTTTTTAAGCGTAATAACGACTTTTTTACTTAGATGACTGTAATATAGCGGAAGTTGAAAATGAGGAGGGATCATTATCCATTACCAACCTATTAAACTAAATGACGAGTTATCTAAAATTAACGATTATTGGTATCCACAAGTGATTAGTGAAATGAATGACGATCAAATTCAGCTTTTTAAAGCTAATGGAGATTTTATATGGCATGAGCATCCTAATACAGATAAGCTATTTATTGTGCTTGAAGGGGAGATGTTCATCGATTTTCGTGATGGACAGGTGAAAATTTCTAAAGGCGAGATGTTTATTGTCCCGAGGGGCGTTGAGCATAAACCGTTCACTGAAAAGGAATCCCACATTATGTTGGTAGAGCCTAAAAGGGAAATGGATTGATAATCGTAAAAAGATAAAAAAGGAGCGGAAATCCGTTCCTTTTTTATTTATCTTACTATTTTTGGAAACTTAGTGTGAATAAAATGTGAATAAGGGATGAATAGCATTTTTATCAATAAAAATTTATTGGATTTTTTGTGGAATATATATGAAACGTTGTATAAAATAATCAAGAAAGCCAAAAATTATAGGGGGAAAGTTGTGAAGAAAAATAAGAGTTTAATAAGTTTTTTAGGAGTGTTTATTATGCTGTTTTCTTTTTGTTTTCAAGGAAATGTACAGGCAGATGTAAATACTGTTCAATCTGGAAAAATTAAATCAGGNNTGATGTAGAGCGCTTAAATTTAAATACAGTAAATGTACCGATTCAGGTAGATATTCCGAATGTGACTTCTACGAACATGGTAATTAATCAAGCGCAAAAGCAACAGGCTATTATTTTAATTCAAGAATTATTAAAGCGTAATATTCAAGTTATAGTAGAACCGTTCCCATATATTCAGCAAGGAAATGTTGGAGAAACGGAATGGAATCCAAGTAATATTAATGATTTCTTCTGGAATTGGAAAACGGTTATTTTGCAAGACATCTTTAACTCGATTACAAGTAAATACAATGTGTACGGGCTCAAGATTGCTTCTAATTTCGTGAATATGGAATATGCAGAAGGATATTGGAGCGATACGATTGATTTTGTTCGCCAGCAGTATAAAGGAAATGTTTTGTATCAAATGAATTGGTGGTTAACAGCAAGCTGGGATCCTTCATATGAAGCGAAGTTTGTTGAGAAAATAAATCGTCCGTATTTAAAGAAGGTAGACATTGTTAGTATCGATAGTTGGTTTGAAGTTTCGGAAAAAAGAAATCCATCATACGAAGAAGTGAAGCAAAGTTTATTTGCGACGACAGTGTATAACCGTGGACAAAATGTTGTTCAACAACTAGAACAATTACATAAAGCAACAGGAAAACCGGTTTATTTTGGTGGATTTAACGTTCCGGCGCGTGAACTA
>DIDU01000066.1:2496-2851 GCA_002418295.1 Carnobacterium sp. UBA5792
CCTTACAGTAATTTTGGTGATTCTTGGCGGTTTGAATTGGTTATTTGTAGCGTTAGATTACAATGTAGTTGAGAAATGGTTTGGTTCTATGCCGGCGCTTGTGGACACTATTTATTGGCTCATTGGTCTTTCTGCAATTTATCAAATTTTTGATCGGTTCTTTACGGATAATTAGCTATTATTCTTTTATTACTAGAGTGTTAAGTACGATTATGTACTTAACACTTTTTTGTGTGTTTATAAAAATATTGGCACTTGCAAGCGATTCCATTGCGTCTTACGCCGTAATAATAGAAAACAAATTGACCGTGTCTTGTATTGTGAGGTATAATTCAGAAAGTTTAAAAAATAAAAA
>DIDU01000066.1:2900-3261 GCA_002418295.1 Carnobacterium sp. UBA5792
AGAAATAGGGAGGTTATTAGGGTGATGGAAAGAGTGTATAATTTTTCAGCAGGACCATCAATACTCCCTTTGCCAGTTTTAGAGAAAGTGCAAAAGGAGCTTGTAAATTATAACGGGACAGGCATGTCTATTATGGAAATGAGTCATAGATCTTCTTATTTTCAAAGTATTATAGATGAAGCGGGTAGCTTACTTCGTGAATTAATGAACATTCCTGATGAGTATGAAGTATTGTTTTTACAAGGTGGTGCTTCATTACAATTCTCTATGATACCGTTAAATTTAATGAATACGTATAAAAAAGCAGGGTACGTATTGACTGGTTCATGGTCTAAAAAGGCACTGCAAGAAGCTGAAAAAG
>DIDU01000184.1:0-3662 GCA_002418295.1 Carnobacterium sp. UBA5792
TTAAGATCAGTTGGGGAACACCCCCAAGCCGCAGATACTTTAGGTATTAATGTATACATGACCAAGTATGCTGGTGTATTGTTATCCGGTCTCTTGGGTGGAATGGGAGGAGCTATTCAAGCTCAAGCTATCTCATTGAACTTTTCAGGCTCAACTATTGCGGGACAAGGATTTATCGCAATGGCAGCTATGATTTTTGGTAAATGGAACCCACTAGGTGCAATGGGCGCAGCGATTTTCTTCGGATTTGCCCAAAGTTTAGGTGTAATTGGCAACTATATCCCATTTATCCAAGATGTACCAAGTGTCTGGCTGCAAATCGCTCCTTATTTGATCACGATTATCGTATTNNGATCGGTAAATCAGAAGGACCTGCAGCAAATGGTAAGACTTATATCAAATCAAAATAAAAGAGTGTAAAAAACAATTGGGAGAGAAATCTCTTGATTGTTTTTTTGTAGTGAATTCAATACTTCACTTTTTTACGGTTTTCATCTATGATTAAGGAATAGATTGTTTTATACAATGAGGAGGAAAAAGAATGTCCATCCAATTAACCGAAGGCGTTAATTTGCATGTTTTACCAAGCAAAAAATATAAAACGGTAAGAATAGTTGCAAAGTTTTGTGCCCCTTTAAATAAAAAAAGTATCACTAAAAGAGCGTTGATATCCAGCTTAATTGAAACGAATAGTAAAAAATACCCAACACAAACAGCTTTAAGAAGTGAATTGTCTCATCTTTACGGTGCTAGTTTCGGTACTGCAGTTAGTAAAAAAGGCACTTTTCATATTCTGACAGTTTCTTTAAATGTAGTGAACGAAAAGTATTTGACTATGGGAGATTCTGTTTTATCTGAGGCAATTGCTTTCTTGAAAGAAGTTATTTTTCAACCAAATGTCTTAAATGGACATTTTGACGAAGAAACATTTGAACGAGAAAAAGAAAATTTGGTGAATTATTATGATTCTATAGCAGATGATAAACAATCTTATGCTAGTTTAGAACTACAGAAACTTTTTTTCGAAGATAAAGGGCAACAAACTCCAAGTATTGGAACAAAACAAGATTTAGCAGATCTCACAGCTACTTCGTTGTATGAGTATTATCAAGAAATGCTTTTAAATGATCAAGTCGATTTATATGTTTTAGGCGATGTAAATGAGAATGAAATAGCTGAAAAATTCAAAGAGTTTCCTTTTAAAGCAAGAAAAAAAATGGCACAAACAGCTTTTTATAGCGAGCCTCCAGTTGAAGAAGTCATTTTAAAAACAGAACGGCAAGAAATTACTCAAGCTAAGTTTAACTTGGGTTATGGGACAGATGTTTTTTACCATCAAGCTAACTACTATGCAGGACAAGTGTTTAATGGTTTATTTGGTGGCTTTCCTCATTCTAAATTATTTACAAATGTAAGAGAAAAAGAAAGTTTAGCTTATTATGCCTCTAGTTCTTTAGATACTTTTAGAGGAATGCTGATCGTACAAACGGGTATTGACAGTCAAAAAATGGAACAAGTAAAAAAAATCGTTACGCTGCAGTTAAAAGAAATCCAGTCCGGCAATTTTACGGATGAAGCTATAAATCAAACAAAAGAAATGCTGAAAAATCAATTGCTGCAATCAGAAGATAATTCTGGAGCAATCATTGAACGCATATATGCTAATCAATTGGCTAAGGGAGAAATAATAAGTTTGGAAGATTGGTTGGCTAATATTGATAAAGTAACAAAAGAGGATATTATGGATGTTGCCAATCATGTGAAATTAAAAGCTGCATTTTTCTTATCGGGGGAGGTTAAGTAATGGAGAAAAAAAATTATGAGCAATTAGATGAAACCCTATATACAGAAACATTATCGAATGGATTATCGGTTACTTTACTGCCTAAAAATGGATTTCATAAAACATATGGATTATTCACTACTAAATACGGTTCAATAGACAATCAATTTGTTCCGCTTGGAAAAAAAGAAATGATTCGGGTTCCAGATGGGATTGCACATTTTTTAGAACATAAAATGTTTGAAAAAGAAGATGGTGATGTTTTTAATACCTTTGGAAAACTTGGAGCATCAGCAAATGCTTTTACTAGTTTTACGCAAACAAGTTATTTGTTTTCGAGTACAAGCAATGTGCTGGAAAATATAGAAACGTTACTAGATTTTGTTCAAGAACCTTATTTTACTGAGGAAACAGTCAATAAAGAGAAAGGAATCATTGCTCAAGAGATACAGATGTATGAAGATGAACCGGACTGGCGTTTATTTTTTGGTATTCTTGGCAATATGTATCCTAAACATCCTTTGCACATTGATATTGCAGGAACAGTGGATAGCATTATGGATATTACCGCTGATTTGTTATATGAAAGTTATGAAACATTTTACCATCCAAGCAATATGAATTTGTTTGTTGTGGGAAAAATGGATCCAGAAAAAATGATGCAATGGATCCGAGATAACCAGGCCAAAAAAGAATTTCCGACGGCTGTCGCAATCAAACGTCATTTTCCAGAAGAAACAGCGACAGATATCAAACCGTTTGATTCTATCGAAATGCCAGTTCAACGTGCAAAGAGTATGATTGGCATTAAAGGCATTGGGCCAGTACCGAAAGGAAAAGCCGCTTTGGAATATAAAACAGCTATGGATTTATTGTTGACGTTATTGGTGGGACCGACATCTGATAATTATTTGAAGTTATATGACAAAGGAATTATTGATGATAGTTTTTCATATGATTTTAGTTTGGATCGTACTTTTCATTTTGCAGATATCGGCGGCGATGCTAAAGATCCTGCAGCATTCAGTACAGTTATAAAAGAGATTTTGTTAACAGCGAAGGAAAGTCCTGAATTAACTGAAGAGAAGTTAACCTTAGTGAAAAAAAGAATGATTGGACAAGTGCTGCAATCGCTAAACTCGCTAGAATATATTGCTAATCAATACAGTCAACAAGCTTATGGTGAAGCGACTTTATTTGACGTTGTGCCTATTATTGAAGGCATAACATTGAACCAATTAAAGGTATTAGCAGAAGAGTTTATGCAAGAAAAACACATGAGTGTCTTTCACATTTTACCTAAGGGAGACGGCGAAGCATGAAAGCAGCATTAATAATGNNCGGTGATATAGGTAAAGGAATTGCTGAAGAATTGGCCGCAAGCGGCTGGTCGTTGTATTTGCATTACCATACGGATTACCAAAGTGTGGAAAGACAATTGCAAACCTACCGTGCTGCTTATCCGCAACAAGATTTTTTTGGGCTGCAGTTAGATATGACAGTTGAAGCGGGAATTCCAGAATTTATTAGAAGTATTTTTCAATTGGATGCGATTATTTTCTCCAGTGGTTTTACAACTTTCCAATTACTTACAGAAGTGACTTCAGAAACAATGGATAAAATGTGGGCTGTTCACGTAAAAACGCCTGTCTTGTTGATTCAAAAGCTTCAATCAAAACTGGCTCACTCTCCTAATGGCCGAATTGTTTTTATCAGCTCGATTTATGGAGAAACGGGAAGTTCGATGGAGGTTTTTTATAGTACGACCAAAGGAGCGCAATTGGCATTTGTTAAAGCCTATAGTAAAGAAGTAGCAAGTTTAGGGATTACAGTTAATGCTATTTCTCCCGGGGCTATCGAGACGAAAATGAATGGAGCA
>DIDU01000184.1:3685-8057 GCA_002418295.1 Carnobacterium sp. UBA5792
GCATTTACAGAATTAGAATTAACGGGATTAAAAGAAGAAATTCCTGTTGGACGAATGGGGACCATTTCAGAAATCAGTTTTTGGGTACACCAATTATTAGAATCAAGAAGTGCTTATTTGACTGGTCAATCTATTATTGTGAGCGGCGGCTGGTTAAAATAAATGGTTTAGTTAACTAAAAAATATTTTTATCAGGACTCTTAAAAAACAGGATAAGTAAAAAGAGATGTTTCAACGTGTTTTGGTGTGTTATAATCATAGTGATATGAGCTTTTTATGCTCTCTAAACAAGAGAACAGGTAGGTGAAACTAACATGAACGAAATTGGCGAAAAATTGCAAGAAGCTAGAAAAGCCAAAGGATATACTTTAGATGATTTACAACAAATGACGAAAATACAAAAACGTTACTTAATAGCTATTGAAGAAGGCAATTACAATGTTATGCCGGGTAAATTTTATGCACGGGCGTTTATTAAACAGTATGCTGATACAGTTGGNNAATTATTGGAAGAATATACAGATACTGTCCCTCATACACATGATGAAGAGTATGTGGAAAAAGTATCCAGCAGCCAAACGCGTTCTGGAAATAAGACGGGCAATGAATTGCTGACAAAAGTTCGGGACTACCTACCGACATTGATTATTTTGCTGGTTGTTATAGTAATCGCTGTAGCAATTTATTTTGCCTTTATCAAAACAAATCAAGCAACAACGGAAAGCATGATTACAAAAAGTACAGAAAGTGTGGTTGTTTCAAGCGCAGTTTCTGAGCCAGAAAAATCAAGTGAATCTGAATCCAAAGAATCTGCTGCTTCTGAAGAAAAAGAAGAGAAGCAGACTGTCTCTGTTGTTTCATCAACAGGCTCGCAAACAACCTATGCTGTTGAAGGAGCAACAACTAACAATGTCATTACCTTGAATGCAGAAGGCGGCGACAGCTGGGTAAGTGTCGAGGCAGATGGAGTTATGCTTGATCAAGCTTTATTAACAAATGGAGATGCAATGAATGCTGATATACCCGCTGATACTGAACAGGTAAATATCGTGGTTGGAAATGCGGCTGTCACTGTAGTGAAATTAAACGATAAGCAAGTAGATTATGCTCCTGAAGCAGCTAATGCTGTGACCCAAAAAATCGAGTTTCAATTTAAAAAGACAGAATAAAAAATAAAGATAAGCAAGTAGACACTAGCAGTTGAAAAAAGTTATTTTTATTTTCATTCATGTTGAAAAAGGAAGTAGGCGAAGTTTTGAATTTACCGAATAAACTGACAGTTATACGAATTATTATGATCCCATTATTTGTTGTTGTAGCCATAATGCCATTAAACTGGGGAGTTTGGCACATGTGGGGTTCTTCTATTGAACTTACTCAATTAGTAGCGGCTATTATTTTTGCATTAGCTAGTTTAACCGACTGGTTAGATGGACAAATTGCACGCTCTAGAGGATTGGTGACTAACTTTGGAAAGTTTGCTGATCCATTAGCAGATAAAATGTTGGTTATGACCGCTTTGATCGTATTGGTCGGACAAGGACTTGCTCCTTCATGGGTTGTGGCCATTATTGTCTGCCGGGAATTGGCTGTAACAGGATTACGCCTATTATTAGTTGAACAAGGCGGAACGGTATTAGCAGCAGCTTGGCCTGGAAAAATAAAAACCATGACCCAGATGCTCGCCATCATTTTTTTGCTGATAGATAATTTTCCGTTTGCTGGATTGGGTATTCCAATTGCTAATATAATGTTATACATTTGTTTATTTTTTACTATTTATTCAGGAATTGATTATTTCGTTAAAAATAGCAGTGTTTTTAAAGGCTCAATGTAATAGAATACAAGAGAGGAATGATTCGAAAAGGAATCATTCCTTTTTTTATTAGTTGCAAATGTCTTATGTTAAAATAGAAAATGTAACTTACTTTACCCAATAGCAGTTTTTGTATAGTAGATAAAAAAAGAAAAAACGGTAAATGAGCGTATATTAACTAAGAACGAGGTGAAAAAAAATGAACGCTGAAATTATAGCAGTTGGAACAGAACTATTACTAGGACAAATAGTCAATACAAATGCAGCTTTTCTATCACAAGAACTGGCGACTCTAGGGATCAATGTTTATCATCACGTTGTAGTAGGAGATAATGCAAGAAGATTAAAAGAAACGATAGAGTATGCAGAACAAAGAAGCGATTTAATTATTTTAATAGGCGGGTTAGGCCCAACTAAAGATGATTTAACTAAGCAAGTCTTGGCAGAACACTTAGGAAAGGATTTAGTAGTAAACCCTGCAACTATGAAGAACATTATTGATTTCTACGAGCGTTCGAAAAGGCCGATGACACAAAACAATCAATTGCAGGCACTGGTTATCGAAGGCTCAACTGTTTTAAAAAATGCGAATGGATTAGCGGCGGGAATGTTTTTTAAACAAAACGAACAGTTTTATTTGCTGCTTCCCGGACCGCCTCATGAATTAAAAAAAATGTTTAGGCAAGAAGCCGAGCCTTTATTACTAGCTTATACAAAACAAGAAAATGCACTTGTTTCAAGAGTGCTGCGTTTTTTTGGAATTGGAGAATCACAGTTAGCTGCCCAACTAGATGATTTAATCGTAAACCAGATAAATCCAACAGTAGCTTCTTATGCCGGTGAGTATGAAGTGAGCATACGTTTAACGGCTAGTGGAGGTACTGAGAAAGAGTGCCGCTCTCTTTTGGACAATATGGAGGCCGAGATCAAAAAACGTGTTGGAAGCTTTTTATATGGCTATGGCGATGATACACGTTTGGTTGAAGTGGTAAGTCGTTTATTAATAGAAAAAAAATTGACGCTAACCGCTGCTGAAAGTTTGACAGGAGGAGCTTTCCAAAGTATGTTGACCTCAGTAGCAGGAGCATCTGATTATTTTGAAGGTGGTTTAGTGACATATAGCAACCGGATAAAAAAAGAAACTCTCGGTATTCCGCAAGAAGTCATTGACACGTATGGAGTAGTTAGCTGCCAGTGCGCTATTGAGATGGCACGAGGAGTTAAAGAAAAATTTGGAACAGATATAGGTATTTCATTCACGGGTGTAGCTGGTCCATCAAGACTAGAAGGTCAACAACCAGGAACTGTCTGGATCGGTTTGGCTCCTAAAGATAAAGCTCCATATGCCACCTGTTTTCATTTTGGGAAAGACCGAAATAATAATCGGGAAAGAGCTGTTTTGTCCGGTTTGGATTTAATCCGACATGAACTAATAGAGATACCTGTGGAAGAAGAAAAATCAAAAACAGATAAAAAATAAACCGAATGTTTGTTCGCTTTTTTCTTGCTTTTTTACCAAAAAACAAGTATGATAGAACTTGTGATACTAATAAAATTAAACTTAAACAATTCAGTTAATCGAAGATATTCGAGGAGGATATAAGAATGGCAGAAGATCGTAAACAAGCATTAGATTTAGCGTTGAAAAAAATTGAAAAAAACTTTGGTAAAGGTTCAGTTATGAAATTAGGAGAAAAGGTAGACACTCGTATTTCTACTATTCCAAGTGGTTCTTTAGCATTAGATGTAGCTTTAGGTGTGGGTGGTTTTCCTAGAGGAAGAATCATTGAAGTGTATGGACCAGAAAGCTCGGGTAAAACAACTGTTTCCTTGCATGCTGTAGCAGAAGTTCAAAAGCAAGGCGGTATTGCAGCATTTATTGATGCAGAAAATGCGTTAGATCCTAAATATGCAGCTGCNNAGCTGCTTTGGGAGTAGATATTGACGAACTTCTTTTATCTCAACCAGATACTGGTGAACAAGGACTAGAAATTGCAGATGCGCTAGTCTCAAGTGGAGCTGTTGATATTGTCGTAATTGATTCAGTAGCAGCTTTAGTACCGCGTGCAGAAATTGAAGGTGAAATGGGAGACAGCCATGTTGGCTTACAAGCCCGTTTAATGTCACAAGCATTGCGTAAATTATCTGGTTCTATCAGCAAGACAAAGACAATTGCTTTGTTTATCAACCAAATTCGTGAAAAAGTTGGTGTGATGTTTGGGAATCCTGAAATTACACCAGGTGGTCGTGCATTGAAATTTTATGCGACTGTTCGTTTAGAAGTAAGACGGGCCGAACAAATCAAACAAGGTACAGATATTATGGGGAACCGAACAAAAATTAAAGTCGTAAAAAACAAAGTAGCGCCACCTTTCAGAGTGGCTGAAGTGGATATTATGTACGGCGAAGGGATTTCACAAGTCGGCGAATTAGTAGATATGGGGTCAGAAAAAGACATCATTGATAAGTCAGGTGCTTGGTATTCTTATGAGGGCGAGCGTATTGGTCAAGGACGTGAAAATGCTAAAAAATACTTTATAGATCACCCTGAAATGC
>DIDU01000197.1:0-1780 GCA_002418295.1 Carnobacterium sp. UBA5792
ATCTAAGCCCAGACGGAGAAAATGGGTACCCCGGGAATTTGACTGTTCAAGTAAAACACAGTTTGACCGAAGAAAATGAATGGAAAATTCATTACACGGCTACAACAGATAAAACAACTTTGTTTAATCCGACCAATCATGTCTATTTTAATTTAAGCGGAGATCACACAAAGGGAGTGCTGAATCATATGCTACAATTAGAGAGCGATCAGTATGCACCTTTGAAAGAAGATTCTATTCCAACAGGCAGTTTACTGGAAGTGGAAGGTACACCGTTTGATTTTAGAGAACCGGCACCATTGAAAACAGGCGTGGAAAGCGATCATCCGCANNAGGCTATGACCATCCGTTTGTTTTGCGGCAGTCGGCTGATCATCCGGCTGGTCAGTTGGTTGATCCTGAAAGTGGGCGACGGATACGATTCTATACAGATCGTGAATCAGTAGTGGTCTATTTAAATAATTGGGTAGAGGGCACTTATGAAATCGAAGGCCAAAAAGTTCAGCCTTATTCAGGAGTAGCCTTAGAAACTCAAATGTTGCCAGATGCGATTCACCATCCTAACTTTGGCGAAATAATTTTAAAACCTGATGAAACATTCTATTCAGAAACAACGTATCAATTTGATACTCTTTAATGATTGAAAAACGATAGAAAGGAGGAGGTTGATGATGGCAACAATCAAAGATATCGCTGAAAAAGCGAATGTCTCCAGCGCAACAGTTTCTAGGGTGTTGAATTACGATGAAACATTGTCAGTCGGAGATGAGACAAAAAAACGGATTTTTGAAGCTGCTGAAGCTTTAGACTATACCAAATACCAGCAAAAGAAAGCCAAAAAGAATGGAAAAATAGCTATTGTACAATGGTATACGGAAAAAGAAGAGCTTGATGACCTTTACTACTTGTCGATTCGATTAGGTGTTGAAAAACGTGCGGAAGAAGAAGGGTATAGTGTTGAACGGCACTTTCAAAATACTGCCTTTGAGATCAGTTCGGATATTGAAGGCATAGTCGCTATTGGAAAATTCAGTAATTCTCAAATAGAACAATTAGCATTATGGACTAAAAATATTTGTTTTGTCGATTTTGATGTATTGGGATACAAGCTGGACTCAGTGGTAGTAGACTTCGAACAAGCAGTTTATTCCGTAATGAAGTATTTTACTGAAAAAGGTCACAAGCGTATCGGTTTTATTGGCGGTCAAGAAACTTATGGCGATCCGTCACAAACGCCTGTGGATAAACGGACAGTTTTAGTCGAAAATTATTTACGCCAACAAAACGTATACCATAAAAAATATACGTTTATTGGTGCGTTTAATGTAACAGCAGGTTATCAATTAATGAAGCAGGCTCTTCAGGAATTAGACGATGATCTGCCTCCAGCCTTTTTTATTGCCAATGACGCTTTGGCAATTGGAGCCTTACGTGCGTTGCAAGAAGCGGAGGTTTCAGTGCCAGAGCAAGTCGAAGTAATTGGATTTAATGATATCAGCGTAGCCAAATACGTGTACCCAACTTTGAGTACGGTAAAAGTGTACACAGAAATAATGGGGGAAGCCGGATTTGATTTGCTGCTGGATCGGATAAATTCAGATCGGAAAGTTGCAAAAAAAATCACTTTATCTACAGACTTGATTTTACGTGAAAGTACCAATTAACAGGTTATCCACAATTAAGTAAAAACCTACTAACTAGAAACTCTTAAAAAAGGAGATTTTTAGTTTTTAGGTTATTTTTTTACCTTTTTCCGTTATACTGCAAGAGAAGCAGGAAG
>DIDU01000197.1:1850-2297 GCA_002418295.1 Carnobacterium sp. UBA5792
GATAAACGCTTTAGAAAAAGGGGAATGAAAAATATGAGAAAACAGCACAGCAAAGAAGCTATTAAAAAAAGTAAAAAACCAGAAAGAACGCATAAGCAACAAGATAGTAAAACAAAAGACTATCTTGTCAAAGAACCAACTGAATTACTGCCTTTCTTATTACAAGAAAAGGTTAAAAATAGCAGAAATTCGGTGAAATCCGTCTTGACGAGAGGACAAGTGTGGGTAGATGGTAAAAACATTAAACAGCATAATCATCCTTTACTTCCAGGTCAAACGGTCTCTATAGTTGCGAATAAAGCAGCACTCAAAGAAGAAGCTTTGACAGGAATCAGTATACTGCATGAAGATGAGGCTATAATTGTTATTAACAAAGAAGCGGGGATGTTGTCTATGGCTTCTAAAAATGAACAAGACTTGACAGCCTATCGTCAACTAACTACTTAT
>DIDU01000197.1:2336-2697 GCA_002418295.1 Carnobacterium sp. UBA5792
TTTTTGTTGTTCACCGATTAGATAGAGATACCTCAGGTGTCATGTTATTTGCAAAAAGCGAAGCTGTAAAGACTAAGTTACAAGAAAACTGGACAACCATGGTAAAAGAAAGAGTTTATACTGCTTTGGTTGAAGGAGTTGTGCGTGATGAAGAAAACACGATCACTTCTTGGCTAACAGAAAATAAAGCCATGCACGTCTTTTCCAGTTCTTACGACAATGGTGGGAAGAAAGCTATCACGCATTACAAAAAGATACGCTCTAATAATGAGTTTACTTTATTGGAAGTTCAATTGGAAACGGGTCGAAAAAACCAAATCCGAGTTCATATGGAAGAAATAGGCCATCCAGTAGTTGGAGA
>DIDU01000070.1:0-2636 GCA_002418295.1 Carnobacterium sp. UBA5792
ATCAACTAGAAGTAGAAGAAAAAGAAAAAGAAATGGCTGAAATCAGAGGAGAACAAAAAGAAATTGGATGGGGCTCTCAAATCAGATCGTATGTGTTTCATCCTTATACAATGGTCAAAGATCATAGAACCAATTATGAAACAGGAAATATTACAAGTGTCATGGATGGAGACTTAGATCCATTTATTCAAGCCTATTTGAGAAGCACATTAGCGCAAAAAAATTAAAATTAAGTGAGTTTTGTCATAAAACTGTCAAAAAATCTATTTTGACAGTTTTTTTGTGTGAAGCCACTGTAATAATCGGAAAACGACTTCCCAATTTGAAGGGTATATAAGTTTCTTATGGGGAGGATAATTGATTTTAGAGGATAATTAAAGGCTATAGTGGTGATTGGGAAAATGTGTGTAAAAAATGGCGGAAATAATACAGTTCGTTACAGTACTGCGACACTTTGAAATGTATTTGTAAACAAACTACAACAGACATTGTTTTTTTGAGTGCTATAATGATTAAGGATTGAATGACGAAGACCCTTAAACAGCAACAATACTAAAGAAATAGCAGAAATTAAAAAAAGTTAGGTGATAAGATGATTGAAATGCTAAATGTCTATAAGAAATATCCTAATGGCATTACAGCAATTAACGGTTTAACAATCCGTATTGAACAAGGTGAATTCGTTTATGTAGTCGGCCCCAGTGGTGCTGGTAAATCAACGTTTATTAAAATGATGTATCGTGAAGAAAAAGCAAGTAAAGGAACAATCAAAGTTGGCGATTTTGACTTAATGACTATGAAAGACAAAGACATTCCTTATTTAAGACGTCATGTCGGAGTGGTCTTCCAAGACTTTAAATTGTTGCCAAGGCTAACAGTGTACGAAAACATTGCGTATGCAATGGAAGTAGTTGAAAAAAATCCTAAAGTCATTAAAAAACGCGTCTTAGAAGTTTTAGAGTTAGTTGGATTGAAACACAAAATCAGAATGTTTCCGAACGAACTGTCCGGCGGAGAGCAACAAAGAATAGCCATCGCTAGAGCTATCGCTAATATGCCGCGAGTATTGATTGCTGATGAACCAACAGGTAATCTTGACCCGGATACATCATGGGAGATCATGAATATATTAGAAGAAATCAATAATCAAGGAACGACCGTGATTATGGCGACACATAACAGCCAAATCGTAAACGTCGTTAAACACCGTGTACTTGCGGTTGAGAATGGACGAATCGTCCGAGATCAATTGGAAGGAGACTACGGATATGAAGCTTAGAACAATTAAAAGACATTTCATAGAAAGCTTAAAGAGCTTGAAAAGAAATGGCTGGATGTCGATTGCAGCGGTCAGTGCGGTTGCGGTTACGTTATTATTAGTTGGTTCGTTTATCGCTATGTTGATGAATGTAAACAAATTAGCTACTGATATTGAAAATGACGTCAGCGTAAGAGTGTATATCGACTTAGCGGCAGATGAAGGACAGCAAAAAGAATTAGAAACTAAACTATCCGCACTTGATCATGTTTCCACAGTTGAATTTTCAAGTAGAGAAAACGAATTAAAGCAAGTCGTTGGCAGCTATGGAAATGAATTTAATTTATTCCAGGGAGACGACAATCCTTTATACAATGTATTTATCGTAAATACAGATGCACCGCAGTATACTAAGACGGTAGCTAAAGAAGCAGAAGGCTTAGAACAAGTTGCAAAAGTCAATTACGGTGGTGCCACAGCAGATAACTTGTTTAAAACAATGGGCACAGTACGAAATGTTGGAGCGATCGTTATAGTAGCACTGGTATTAACAGCTGTTTTCTTGATTTCTAATACCATTCGTATCACTATCATGTCACGCAGAACAGAGATAGAAATCATGAAATTAGTAGGAGCAACCAATTGGTTTATCAGATGGCCTTTCTTAGTAGAAGGAGCACTGATTGGGTTGATTGGATCACTCATTCCTGTTGCATTAATCAGTTTCCTTTATGTAACGATTTTTGATATAGGAACAGCTTATTTATCAGGAACCTACTTTTCATTATTAACACCCATTCCATTCTTATACCAAATCGGCGGCTTAATGGTTGCAGTCGGAGTATTGATTGGAGCAATTGGTTCATCAATTTCAATTAGAAGATTCTTAAAAGTATAATAAAAAAGCATTTAGGGAAAATGGAGGAAAGAAAAAGTGAATAAGAAACTCATAACTCTTGTTTTAATAGCTACGTTAGGAACAACCACATGTTTAACCCCTTTAACAGCAAAGGCAGCTGTTGATGATGACATCAGCCAAGCAACTGAAAAAATCAATCAACTTGAAAACGAAAAAAAATCAGTTGCAAATGAATTAGCAGAGATCACAGATCAAATTTCAGAAAATGAAGAAAATGCTGCTTCAATGATGGCTGAAATGTCAAAAGCACAATCAACATTGAAAGAACTTACAAAACAAATCGATACTTTGAATGCTGCTATTGCAGCTCGCGAAGATAAATTGGCGGAACAAGCTCCTACAGTACAAGTGAACGGCGACACGCAAAATTATGTTGATTTTATTTTAGAGTCTGAATCTTTTGCAGATGTTTTAGGACGTGCTGATGTTGTTTCTAAATTAGTTTCGGCTAACCAAGCT
>DIDU01000070.1:2703-3162 GCA_002418295.1 Carnobacterium sp. UBA5792
GGAAAAAGAAGCTGTAGTTGCATCTATCGCAGCAGAAAAATCTAATGTTGAAACAGAAAAAGCACAACTTTTGGCAACTAAAGAAAAAGCAGAAAAAGCTGCTCAAGAATTAAAAGCTGCTAAAACGACTGCAGTTATCAAGACAAGTTCTTCAGATAAGGATGAAGCAAAAGCTGTAGCTACTGCGACTACTTCAAAAGAAACAACACAAGTGTCCGCAGCTGGAACAAAAACGAGCACAAATGAAACTCAAACGTCTCAAAAAGCTGCAACTCCTGCTGCTGGCGGGTCTTGGGCAACTGTTCAAAGTGCAGCTTTTGGTATTCAAGGTACTCCTTAATTATACGGAGGAACAACAACTTCAGGAATGGACTGTTCAGCATTTACACAATATGCATTTAATGCTGCTGGAGTCAGCTTGCCGCGTACAGCAAGTGCTCAGTATGCTGCTTCTACAAA
>DIDU01000115.1:0-1874 GCA_002418295.1 Carnobacterium sp. UBA5792
GTCTGACACATTTTTCATTTCATGCGTTTTATAAGCACCCGCTTTGGCTCGCTTTAAAATCGTCTCATCAATATCGGTAGCTAGTATTTTTTCTGAAGAGCGAATTCCATGCTTATCAAGAATCATAGCCATGGAGTAAGCTTCTGCTCCAGTTGAACAAGCAGCACTCCAGATTTTCAAATTAGGAAACTGTGGTGACAAATAGGTAACCAGCTGCTTTTCAAATTCTTCAAAAATGTCTTGGTTTCGGAAAAAATCCGTCACATTGATCGTAATATAATCTAAAAACTCTTGCTTTACTGCCGGATCTTTTTGAATTTTGCCTGTATACTCTTCTAAAGTAACGGCTCCAGCATTTTTCATTACACTGGCTATGCGTCTTTGCAACTGTTTTTCTTTGTAGCCGTTTAAGTGGATATTTAAATTAGCTTTAGTCCAGTCATAAAAAAATTCATAGTTTAGTTTCATTTTCTCACCCTTATAATCCAATTTAGTATATCGGATAATTCTGCCAAGCTGGCGACTTGATCAACTACACCTTTTTTCACAGCATTTCCAGGCATGCCATAAACTACCGAAGTTTCTTGATTTTGAGCCAGAGTAAAACCGCCTCTTCTTTTTATTTCAACCATTCCTTGACTTCCATCGTGTCCCATCCCTGTCAAAATAACGCCCACTAGTTCATCACCATAATTCTCGGCTGCTGATTGAAATAAGTAATCCACTGCCGGCCGAACACCCAAAATTTTAGGTGTACTAGACAACTTGATTTTATTTTGGGCTAGCGTCATATNNATCACCTGGAGCTAAGTAAACTGTCCCTTTTTGTATCTCCATTCCAGCTCGGGCTTCAACGACTGGAACTTTAGCTTTCATATTTAAACGTTCAGCAAATGAAGCTGTAAATCCTTTAGGCATATGCTGAACGATAAAAACAGGTACATTCAGCTCTTCAGGAAAACGCTCAACAAGATGCAGCAAAGCTTTTGGCCCTCCAGTAGAAGCTCCGATAACGATCGCTTTTACCTTATCCGGTATCTCTTTTTTCAGTTCATCCCTAATAAGTTTACTTATAGGTATCTTTTCTAAAGCCGAGAAACTGTTAGGTTCAAATAAAACTTTTATTTTCTTTTCTATTTCTTTTTTAAACTCTTCTTTTTGATTCTTCAGGTCAATTGGCTTTTCAATAAAATCCATTGCCCCTAACTCCAGCGCTTCAATCGTAATGGCTTCCCCACTATGGGAACTCATCATCACTACTGGGATATCAAAATCTTNNGGGCATTTCAATATCTAAAGTAACAATATCCGGTTTAAAAACCGGAATGCTTTTTAATGCATCCCGACCGTTTCTTGCTGTACCGGAAACTTCCAGACCAGGTACTTCTGCTATCATTTCAGTTATGATTTTTCTCATAAATGGAGAATCATCTACGACCAACACGTTAATCCCCATTTTTTAGTCTCTCCTGTCTTTTACAATACAATGATTTCTCTGTTGACCATTCGGATTTTGACCGTGAAAGTATCCAAATCTACTATCATTGTTCTTCCCATATTTCCGCCTGTATGATTGGCTAACAATGGGATACCTAATTTTTTCAGACTTTTTTCCACTGCCAGTACATTCCGCTCTCCGATACTGCCTTGATAAGCAGCATCAGATAGTTGGAACATACTTGCTCCTCCTGCTATTTTAGCAATTAACTGTTGATTTTTAGTTTGATTTCTAATTTCTGAAACCATTTGAGGAATCGCTAAATCAGCAAATTTCTCTATTTTATTAACAGTTTTAAATGACTCGCTATCTGGCAGCATAATATGGCTTAAGCCGCCTACTTTTGTTTTCGGATCATAAATAGCTACGCCTACAC
>DIDU01000115.1:1962-9190 GCA_002418295.1 Carnobacterium sp. UBA5792
CTTCTTCAGCTTGAACTTCTTCAAAATTGCTGACAGAGAGAACATCGTCTACAACCAATCCGATTTTAAATGTTTTCCATTCTGCTACAATAACTTTAGTCGTTGCTGTGATAGCAGTAGCTTGCTTAAAAAGACGTTCACTTAAATCAATGATCGGCAATAGGTTTTCATCATACGGAATCGCACCTAGTAAATAAGAAGAGGTGTCCGGAATTTTTGTCGGCTGCTCCATAATGATAATTTTTTCTACATCCGTTATTGGAATAGCAAAATTTTGATGATTGCTAGTGAAAACAATAAATTTTTCCATTTGATCCCTCCTAGGAATACAGTAACAATATGTGTTTCGAGTCTAACACCTTTTTACTCACTCGTTTACTTAATCAGTCGTTAGTTTTGTTAAACAACAGAAAAACAGTAAGAGAACTTTTATTTAAGCAACAGTAATGGATATCATCTGCTCAAATGACTGAATCTCCTCCGTTTTTCAATTGTTATCAACTAATTGAGTAGCCTTTTGTCTACTTTCTACTGACTCGTTTAATTAATTTTAAACTGTTTTGCTTCTTCATTTAATTGTTTCGCAATATTGTCTAGATCTGCAATACTAGCAGAGAATTCTTCCATCGTTGCTAAAATTTCTTCTGCATTTGCAGAAACTTCTTCTGTACCGGCAGAATTTTCTTGTGCTGATGCAGCAATGTTTTCAACAGCCGCAACTGCTTCGTCTTTATGCATTTCAATTTGCCCGCTTAAGCTGGCCACACTGATAATGTTTTCGACTAACACTTCCATTTGATCAGTAACCGTATTAGCTGAATCGATTGCTTCGTCAATAGTTCGTGTTTGTTTTTCACTTTCCTCAAACGACTGATTCATTTTAGCGATCATCGTTTGTGAGCTCTTTTGAACTGTTTTAATAATGTCTCCAATGTTTTTAGTTGATTGAGCACTTTGTTCAGCCAATTTTCTAACTTCATCTGCTACTACAGCAAAGCCTCTGCCTGATTCTCCTGCACGAGCAGCTTCAATCGAAGCATTCAATGCTAATAAGTTGGTCTGTGCTGAAATACCGCTGATTACTTGACTGATGTTTTCAATGCTTTGGATTTCTTCGTCTACTGCATTGATACTTTCAGTTAATTGTACCATCATTTCAATATTTGCTTGCCAGTTTTCATAAACGTGGAACATCTTTTCACTGTTACGTCCATTTGCCACTGTTGTATCATCTGCACTTTGACCCATTTTTTGAATGTTTTGACCTACTTCTTCTAAGACATTTGATAATTCTTCCATTTTGCCTGAAGTTTCTGTTGCATCTTGCGTTTGGACGCTTGTTGCTTCAGCTATTCCTGTGATCGTATCCGAAACTTCTTCAGTAGCTGAACTCGTTTGTTTGGCTATTTCCGTTAAAGTAGTCGACATATCGATTATTTTGTGACTGTTTTGTTGTATCTCATTGACCATTGTTCTGAAGTTGCGCACCATTTCATTAAATGAAAAAGCGATTTGGTTCAATTCATTTCCATTTCGATCAATTTCTTTTTCTTTTATTCTAGACTCTTTTTTCTTCTTAACCCATTTTATTCTAGGCAAGATGATCAAATCTTTTGCTGTCATTTGAGCTGTTAAATCTCCGGCTTGAACTTTACTAAAAGCATTCGTCAAAGCGGTCGTTAGTTTTTTAATGTATCTTGAGAATAAGATCGCTGCAATTAAGGCAACCACTAAAGCAATCAGTAAAACAACCAATCCGCTATTAAGGCTTGCTTTGTTTTCTGCTGCCATTTCATCTGGTTGAACGGCTCCATATACAATCATTCCGAGTCTGTCGACTACTTTATAATAGACATCAATATTCTTATTGTAAGCATCATCATGGACAAAGCCCGCTTGGTCGTCTGATTGTTCGAATAAAGGGCTATTCGACACATTTTTCCCAATCTTTTCAGCATCTTTTGCCATCAAATACGTTCCTTTATCTGAAAGCACAAAAAATTCGCCGGTATTTCCAACTTGGGAGGAAGTAATCAACTTATTGATTTTTTCAAAACNNATCTTAAATCTAAACCTAGCACACCGTAAACTTCGCCATCATGAACAATCGCTTTCGAAATTGTCATAACAGGTTTTCCCGTTACTGCATCTGTATAAATTTCACTCCAATAGAGTGCACCATGCCGCTCGATTGCCCGCTGATACCATTCTCTCGTGGTACTGTCAAAGTCTGGGCCTAAGTCTTCACCAATCAAAGTTTCTCCTACTGGCGTATAATAAGCCTCTCCTATGTATAAACTGCTTGTTTTCACAAACATCAAATCTTCTAAGATATCTTCTTCAAGTGATGCATCTGTTTTTAGCTGCCAAAAATTATCTTTTTGAGCTAATACTTCTAATGTGTCTTCTAATTCTTGTCCGGCCCAATCTAACTGAGTAGCAAATTGCATCGTGCTGCTTTTTTCGCTGGATTCAACGCGTTGTGTTAGTGAAGCTTTTGTACTGTTGTAGCTCATCAATAGAACAATGATAACAGGTATGATCACAACAAAAAATAATGTCAAACCAACGTTCATGCCGATACTTTTTTTCCGGGACTTCATTCTTTTAACTTTGTTTTTTCTTTCTTTACGGACCACTTTAAAATCCTCCTCTTATAATCGGTTTTCAGCAAAGCATTCGTTAGAGTTTGTCTTTTTTAAGTTCATCCTCTTCTTTTCAGCTACTACAAAAACCTGTTTATTTTTGCGTCAATTCGCTCTCTCTTATATCGGTCAATTTATTCTTTTTTTAAGCGCTTTTTTATATTTTTTAAAAAGAACCATTTAAAAATCGCTATTTAACATAAGTTCTAGTAAGTTAAAACGTTTTCTTGCGGGATTTCTTTTTAGTATACTTGTGTTGAGCAACCTATTATGTAAGAAAAGGAGTAGATTTATATGAGTAAATTAAAAGGAAAAGTAGCTATCGTTACAGGTGCCACTTCTGGAATCGGTGAAGCAACTGCGAAGTTATTTGCGGCAGAAGGGGCAAAAGTTGCTGTAGTCGGCCGAAATCAAGAACGAGGCGAAGAAGTAGTAAAAGCGGTTAAAGATACAAATGGTGAAGCGCTTTTTGTCCAGACAGACATGACAAACAATGAAGAAATCAAGAACTGTGTCTCTAAAGTGTTAGACACCTATGGCACAATCGATATTTTATTTAACAGTGCAGGCATTCACGATGCTTATCATAATGCAATCGAAACCGATGAAGAAGCTTGGGATAAATTAATGAATGTAAATGTTAAAGGGCCTTTTTTAATGTCTAAAGCTGTTTTACCAACGTTATTAGAAAAAGGAAAAGGCACTATTATTAATGTTGGATCTCAAGGTAGTTTTGTTGCCGGTCCCGGCGTAGCAGCTTATGTTACCTCAAAGCATGCACTTGTCGGTTTTACCAGACAATTGGCTTATGACTTTGGCAGCGAAGGTATTAAAGCTAACTTGATTGCTCCCGGATTTATTGATACCAAAATGACAGAAGGAATTGATGATCCGCGCTTGAAAGACATTCCAGCTGAACGTGCTGGAAAGCCCGAAGAAGTGGCAGCAGTAGCTTTATTTTTAGCTTCAGATGAATCGGACTATATTCAAGGTACTGAAATCAAAATCGACGGCGGTTGGACTGTCGGCAGATAAAAATCCTGATTTCAAGAACCACGCTCTATTTTTGGGACAAACTCAATGTTTTTTAGCAGTAGTTTGTCCCATGTACATAAAAAAGACCCCTTAAGCAGCCAGAGCCTTACTTTTTGCTCTGTTTGCTTAAGAGGAGTTTTCTTATTTTTCATAATTATTTTGTTCTTCAATTTTTCCGTGTTCACTATGAATAATAGCGATCGTACCTGCTTCTTTTGCTAAACGGTTAGCTTCGTCCGCAGCTTTTGATTTTGAATCAGTAGTAAAAACCGGCTTGTCTTCGCCTTCTTTCTNNCCCATTAGGTTACCCTCCTTTAACTAGTGATTAGTTTAGGTATACCATCGAGCACTTTTCTAGTCAAATTAAAAGGCTTACATTACAAACGAACCAGCTGCTCTTTTTAAGAAAGAACGGCTGGTTCGTTTAGTTAAGAATTTTTAGGATTGTTGTTCTGTTGTAAATGTTCCAATAGGTAGCTGATCATTGATCAATTCTCCATTTGGATCCAGGTTCTCTTTTTGCTTTTGACCAGTTTTCCAAAATAGAGCCAAGATAGCTAATGACAAGATCAGACTAAGAACATAAGTAAGGGTTGTTAAGCCCATTTTAAAGCCAATAGGTTCACTGAAAATATAAACCACACAAGCATACAACATAAATGTTCCAGGAATTAAGGTTACCAAATAATTTTTATTTTTCAGATACAAATAACGAGTGGAAACCAATAAAGCAATCACTGCCGTTACTTGATTAGCCCAGTTAAAATACCTCCACAAAATATTGAAATCCATATTGGTCAAGATAAAAGATATGGCAAACAACGGAATCGTGACCATAAGAATTTTTTTGATCGTATCTTGTTTAATATGCAAGTAGTCAGATAAAATTATACGCAAACTTCTGAAAGCAGATAAACCAGAAGAAATCGGCAATACGATTACCCCAATAATCGCCACGGTCCCTACTACATTGCCTAATAGCAGTACAGATACTTGGTTAACCACTGCAGATGGAGTACCAGCATTGATCATTTGGCTGAGTGTTTGTCCATCAAATAGAGACATAGAAGCTGCGGCCCAAATCACAGCAATCACACCTTCTGCAATCATCATGCCATAGAAAGTAAACCGTCCTTCTCTTTCGTTTGTACTGGTTCTTGATACCATTGGAGCTTGTGTAGCATGAAACCCTGATAATGCTCCGCATGAAATGGTAAAGAAAATGGCTGGGAAAATAGGAGTTCCTTCGGGATGAAAGTTTTGCATTGTGTTTAAAGTAAGATTTGGAATCGCGTGATTTCCAAATAGCAGACTAAGCCCGATTGCAATTGTACTAATAATTAAAATACCGCCAAACCAAGGATATACTTTTCCCATGGCTTTATCGATTGGTAAAATTGTTGAAATAATATAATACACAAAAATCAATAAGACGACTATTCCTCCTGTTAACCAACTAGGTGTAATGCTTTCAATCAAGCTGGCAGGAGACGTCACAAATACCGTACCCACTAACATTAACAGCAGCATAGCAAAAATATTGACCACATGTTTGACCGGTTTGCCTAAATACTTGCTGGCTAATTCTGGCAGTTGTGCTCCGTTATTACGCAGTGANNAGCCGATAATAATCCAGATATAAGCTACTGGTCCATACAAGGCTCCCATGATGGGGCCAAAAATCGGTCCAGTTCCGGCAATATTCAATAACTCAATAATAGCATTTTTTGCTTTCGACATGGGAACAAAATCATACCCGTCTTTTAACATTTCTGCCGGGGTTGCACGATCAGGATCAATTGAAAAATTCTTTTCAATGTACTTGCCATACGTAAAATAACCTAGAATCAATAAGATAATGCCTCCAACTAACGTTACCATCTTTTTTTCCTCCTTTTACGATCTGTTTGTAACCCTTTTCATTTAATGTCTCTATTTTACTAAAAGAAGATTTACAAAGAGGAATTTCCAGTCGAAATGACCTTATTTCATGATGAGATGCACGATATCCACTGCGAAATACAGTTCCACTTAAAAATCAAAAAACTCTTCAGTCAGTGTATTTGTCACAATGGCTGAAGAGTTTTCCTATTGAGCTATTCGGTTAAAAGAAATTTTGTTTCTTTAAACCTACTCGGACTATTTAAAGTAGTTGATTCCCATAGCGGCTTTGACTTTTGATAAGGTTTGAGCCGCCACTTTTTCAGCAGACTCACTGCCAGCTTTCAACATCCGGCGCACTCCTTCTTTATCTGCAGCAAACTGTTCCCGATTTTCTCGGATGGGTTTCAAAAAATCCTGTAAAATTTCATTCAGGTACAACTTGATTTTCACGTCTCCTAAACCACCTTGCTGGTAGTGTTCTTTTAGAGATTGGATTTTAGCTTTGTCTGTTCCAAAAACATCTAAATACGTAAAGACTACATTGCCTTCTACTTTTCCTGGATCGTTTACATGGATATGATTTGGATCTGTGTACATGCTCATAACTTTTTTCTTGATTTCGTCTGACGAGTCGGACAAGTAAATACCATTGTTTAAAGATTTACTCATTTTGCCTTTGCCATCAATGCCGACCAATCTTTCTTGACCTTTATCCGGCAGAATGCTTTCAGGCATCACTAATGCATCTGTATTGTAAATGCGGTTAAAATCTCTGACAATTTCTCTTGTTTGTTCAATCATAGGACTTTGATCTTCGCCGACTGGCACATGTGTTCCTTTAAACGCCGTGATATCTGCTGCCTGGCTGACTGGATACATAAAGAAGCCGGCCGGAATGCTTTCTCCAAAATTCTTTTCATTGATTTCCGATTTAACTGTCGGGTTTCGTTTCAAACGCGAAACAGTCACTAAATTCAAATAATACATCGTCAGTTCTGACAATTGCGGAATTTGAGACTGCACAAAAATAGTTGATTTAGTCGGGTCTATCCCAACTGCCAGGTAGTCCAATGCGACTTCAAGCAAACTGTCTTGAATTTTTTTAGGATTCTTGGCATTATCAGTCAGAGCTTGTTGGTCTGCAATCATAATAAAATTTTTATTNNTTTAAAGAGCCGACATAATGTCCTAAATGCAGTTTTCCGGTTGGTCTGTCGCCTGTTAAAATAACTTTGCTCATTATTTCTTTCCTCACTTTTTATCAGTTTCGTTTTTTGTCTTCTCTATCATAACATATCCTCATTCATTCCTATGATACATTTGCTGGAAAATAGTAAAAAAGCACCTAAAAAGTTTTTTTTACTTTGGACCTTATTGTTTTATTCCATTCTTTTTCTTTGCTATGCTAAATGTATCATTTCACCTTTAGGAGGAATAAAATGAACAAGTATCTTAAGTTTGGCTTAATGATTGCTACTTCTACTCTAGTCATGTACGCTATGATGTTTTTCAATGTCTTTCAATTGGATCATATTTTTTTCAGCGAAACGCGTGTGTATATGGCATTCATGATGGGTGCTGCCATGGCCATTATTATGCTATTATTTATGTGGAATATGTATACAAATAAAAAGGCAAATATGTTGATTTTATTGGTCAGTCTG
>DIDU01000115.1:9229-12176 GCA_002418295.1 Carnobacterium sp. UBA5792
GTGTAACAGCTGGTCAAATCGAAAAAATAAGCATTATTATTATTTTTCTACAGCTATTTGTATTAAAATGGAAGCGCAATATACATTAGATCAGAGGAGGAAATTTTTAATGATGAAAGAAAAAACATTTGTATTTCACAATGGTGTGGAAATCCCATATATCGGTTTTGGTACTTGGCAAATTCCTAATGAGGAAGCTTATGATGCCGTAACGATGGCGCTTAAAAATGGCTATACTCATATCGATACCGCTTTAGCTTATCATAATGAAGAAAACGTTGGGAAAGCCATCAAAGACTTTGGTATCTCACGAGAAAATATTTTTCTAACTAGTAAACTACCTGCACAAATCAAAGGCTATGACGAAACTTTAAAAGCTATTGAGGAAACTCTTACAAATTTGGGAATGGATTACCTAGACCTTTACCTCATCCATGCACCATGGCCATGGGATGAAAAAGGAAAAGATTGCACAGCAGAAAATATTCAGACATGGAAAGCAATGGAAAAATTGTACCATGAGGGTAAAATTCGAGCTATTGGTGTTTCTAACTTTTCAGAATCGGATATTCAAGCATTGATTGATGCCTGTGAAATCGTTCCGATGGCCAACCAAATTCCTTTCTATATCGGCCGTGATCAAGAAAATCTGTTGAATTATTGTAAAAAACATAAAATTGTTGTTGAAGCTTATTCACCTTTAGCAACAGGAGAAATACTCAATAGTTCAGCAATCAAAGAAATGGCCCAAAAATATAATGTCACGCCAGCTCAATTGTGTATTCGTTACTGTTTGGAACGAGAAACACTGCCTCTTCCAAAATCAACTCACGAAGAACGAATTATCGAAAATAGCCAATTGGATTTTCATATCTCAGATGAAGATATGGAAAAATTAAACGCTATTGAAGACGTGCGTAAAAAATAATTTTTCGACATCAGCAGAATGCAAAAAAAGGAAAGACCCATTTTTATTAGGGCTTTCCTTTTTTTGTAGGGCAGGAATTCATAACATCTCCCCATGTCTTAAATGTCTAGCAGGCTTATTCCAATTTTATTATTTCCCCATTAGTGTATAAACTACAAGATACACATTCAAGAAAATAATGACGACGGTGGCTATCCAGGCAATCACTTTCACCCATTTTGAGTTAACAAAACTCCCCATCTTGTGTTTATCGCTGGTAAACAACACCAAGGGAACGAGAGCAAACGGCAATTGCATACTCAAAATAACTTGGCTTAATATCAATAACTCAGCTGTACCGTTTTCTCCAGCAATCAGCGTAACAATAAACACTGGAATAACTGCTATCAGCCGAGTGATAACACGGCGTACCCATGGTTTGACTCTAAGATGGATAAAACCTTCCATGACGATTTGACCGCTTAAAGTTCCTGTAATGGTCGAATTTTGTCCAGAAGCCAGCAATGCTACAGCAAATAGTGTACTAGCAATGGATGCTCCAACTGCCGGTGCCAATAAAGCGTAAGCATCTTCAATGCCGTTGATCACGTGTCCGCTGTTATAAAAAGCAGCTGCTCCTAAAATCAAAATCATCGAATTGATAAAGAAAGCGACTGTCAAAGAAAAGACAGAATCGATCCGCGCGAAAGTAACTGCTTCTTTTTTCCCTTCTTCTGTCCGTTCGTAACTTCTTGTTTGAATAATAGAAGAATGTAAGTATAAATTATGCGGCATAACTGTGGCTCCTAAAATACCTAAGCCCATAAACAGCATATTGGTATTGGTAACAATTTCAGTCTGCGGCAAGTACCCTTTCAATAATTGGACTGCATCCGGATGGGACAAAAAGATTTCGTAACCAAAAATCATAAAAATGGTGGCCATCAATACGGTCACAATACTTTCAATGATTCGGAAATTGCGTTTTTGCAGTAACAATAACAATAAGACATCTAGTGTGGTAATCGTAACTCCCAGTAATAAAGGGATATTGAATAATAATTTTAAGGCAATTGCTGAACCGATCACTTCAGCAATATCCGTTGCAATAATAGCCAATTCTGTTAAAATCCATAAGAAGAAAGAGGTTTTCTTTCCAACTGAGGCACTCGTGGCCTGTGCCAAATCTTTACCTGTAGCAATCCCAAGCCGGGCCGCCATCTCCTGCATCAACATGGCAATCAAACTAGCAATCAGGATCACACTCAATAAAGTATAGCCGAATTCTGAACCGCCTGCTATTGACGTTGCCCAATTACCTGGATCAACATACCCGACAGCAATCAATGAACCNNNNAAACTTACGTTATCTACTTTTCTTATCCATCCATTTTTGGACGGCTTTTTTTTATTCCCCATTTCTTACTCACCCTCCTCCCTTTGATCTTGTTCTTTTCATACGTTACTGTCATTTTAGTTTGCTCATTCTTTTTTGTAAAGTTTATTTAGCTGGCTTTTACTTACAACAGATAGAAAGAGTAAATAGGTCTCCTCATTTTGAGGTTCTGCACTACACAGTAGTTGTGAATTAGGGTAGAATTAGAGTTAGTTAATGCATTTATCGACAAACTAAAAAAAGAGGTCTTAAAAAATGAAAAAAAGAAGAATTTTTGAAATTATTCAAATTGGACGCAACACAGATTTTATCAGTCGTTTGTTTGATTTTACCATTGTCTTAGCTATTTTGTTGAATTTAGGATTAGCTATTTTTTCTACTTTTGACAGTTCAGCTAATTACACCTCTATTATTTATACCATTGAGGCTGTCAGTGTTATTCTATTTACTATTGAATATGGATTAAGAATATGGACTGCTGATTATCTTTACCCTGCTGCTTCAAAAGGCAAAGCTAGAATGAAATACATGTTCTCTTTTACCGGATTGGTTGACTTATTATCCTTTTTCCCATTTTACTTGCCGTTCTTTTTCCCAAGCGGAACGGTAGCCTTCCGGGTTTTCCGAGTTATCCGTATTTTCCG
>DIDU01000026.1:0-643 GCA_002418295.1 Carnobacterium sp. UBA5792
GAACCCTTTGGAAGATAGTTTTTTCATCTTAATTCTCCTCCTGTGATGCGACTAATTCTTGATACTCCGGTGAGTTTTCTACTAATTCTTCATGTGTTCCCTTAGCCAGTAACCGACCGCTATCCATCAATAAAATGTTCTCCGCTTTTTGCAGAGAAGGAATCCTTTGCGAAATGATCATGTCTGTACAATCCAAGTCCCGCTTCAAAGCCTACCGTAAATTCAAATCGGTTTGGTAGTCTAAAGCAGATAAAGAATCATCTAGGATCAATTGTTTGTGGCAGAATAAGAGTACAAAACTATTGCAAAATACATCTGTTAGTTCTGCTAATAGTAGAAAGTGAAAAAATACAATTAATTTATCTTCTACCGTCAGATTGACCAAGGATTAAATCATAATTTTATACTATACTGAGGAAGCTTCAACCTTCGTATATAATTCAACTAAGCAAAGTACGATAGAATAATAAGAAAAAATTTAAAAATTCTTCTGGATACAATAACGAAATTTTTCTAACAATAAATTGATACTATTCAATAAATTCTATTCATTTACAAAATGAAATTTTTCGTTTATCCTTATATATATGAACAGTCCTTTATAGTGATTTTACATAAGTCCTCTTATCAGTTATCATAAAAT
>DIDU01000026.1:679-2150 GCA_002418295.1 Carnobacterium sp. UBA5792
CAAGTTGTTTTCGTTTAAAATTTAAAAAAAGTCAAATGCTGGCGCAGCGGGTGACTTTTTCCAGAATTTTTTTGACTTATTTTATTGTTTTAATCTAGTTTTGCGAGGATTTTCACTTATCTCGGTTCGAAAAGAGCGATGAAATAGGCATACGGTTCATACTTGACCGAGCGTAATTGACGCAAAATTTGGAAAATGGAAGGCTTTAAATCCAATTCTAACTTAATGAGTAACGTTAGTAAGTAGACGATCATCGCCATAATCAGCTGATTTTCAACACCGACTTCTGCTTTCGAATAGTAGTTTTTGATCGTCATGTGTTGTTTGATATGCTTGAAAAACAGCTCGATTTGCCAACGCGAGTGGTATATNNACCGATTTCTTCAGCGGACTTAAAGACATCATTCGTAATGATTCGCAGATCAGATCGTCCTTTTCTACGAATCGTCACTAACCTTAGCAGACTCGTTAAATACCCTTTTCCACCAAGCAACACATATTCCATATAATGTATAAGATCAAGAATTTTTCCTTTGATAATTTGCTTGTATTTTAATTATAGATAGAAAGGAAGTCTTTGATATAAATAAATGATTAAAAAAAAGAAAATATTAAAGGACAATAAATTTTAACATACGGTATAAAGGATTGAAATTATTTAAGAAATAGGAGGTTCTATAATTGTTTACTTTAATTGAAGCTTTAAAGAAAGATTTCAAATTAAAAAAACTTAAAAATAAATACGCAAAAAGTGTAATCTACTCCTCCCTTATTGGAAATGTACAAATTGGAGAAAAAAGTATTATATTTCCAGAAGTAACTTTGATGAATGGTGTTGAAATTGGAAAATGTAGCTATATAAATAAAGGTTCCATGATAGGTGAAGATGTAAAAATTGGTAATTATACTTCTATTGCTTATCACTGTTGCATAGGTATGTTTGAACACCCAACTAGTTTTTTATCTACATCACCTTTTATTTATGGCAAAAATAATCTCTTAGGAGTTAAATCGAATAGGGATGAATTTGGAAAATCTGTTGAAATAGGTAATGATGTTTGGGTAGNNATAAAGATGTAGAACCATACAGTATAGTTGGTGGTGTACCGGCAAAAGAAATAAAAAAGCGTTTTGACCAAGAAACGATAAACAAATTACTAAAATTAAAATGGTGGGACAAACAATTCAATGAATTGGAGACGTATAGAAATTTATTTTTACAGGAAGAAAGTTGGAAAGAATATTTGTAATTGAACTGTTCAGAAGAAAGAATAATTAGTGAATAAAGGTTAGAAAAATGAATTAAATCAAGAGAAATTATTAATGAAAATATAAGACTAAATTATATAAAAAGCAAAAAATAGATTGAATAGAAAGCTAATAATTATTTAATCAGTTGGTTTGCCGTTGAGCAGTACTGTCTAACTTTACTTTTCATACTACAAGAACTGTTCCGTAAGGATTTATATAG
>DIDU01000026.1:2196-2510 GCA_002418295.1 Carnobacterium sp. UBA5792
CCAATTTAATTAAAAGATTCGAGCACTTTTCAAGGCATCCATTAAGCTGCCATGAGAAGTGCTTTTTCTTTCTGTTCAATTTGTGGTTTTTGATTAAAGTGGAGAAGAATACGGTTTTTATAGTTCATAAAGCTTCTGTAGCCATAGGCTACCCGGTTAAGGACTTTGATTTTATTATTGATTCCTTCGATTTTTCCATTTGTATATGGGTAGATAAACATGTTTTCTATGTGCTTGAGATGTGTTCTCAATGTTTTCAAATTGGTCTTCATCGGCCTTGAAATCAGTGGATGATCCTTCTCTAAAAGATTCGC
>DIDU01000026.1:2597-3548 GCA_002418295.1 Carnobacterium sp. UBA5792
CTCATGATAGTCGTTTTTCTCCATCGCTTTGAGAAGAGCTTGATAGATCTCATAAGTTTCTCTCAACGTGACATCATAGCTTAACAGCTCGTCTACAATGGCCGATTCTAAACGTAAACCAAACATAGTGTAATAGTTATAGGTTGTATAAGACAATTCAGATTCTTTCTTTAGAATTTTTTTCCAGAACCGTTTTAACCGACGGTATTTTTTCATCTCTTCTCCATTTGAGATGTGAAGGCGATTCATGACCGTTATTCTAGTACGGTTCAATGAACGATTGATCAGCTGAACAATATGGAAACGATCAAAGATGATGTTGGCATTGGGGAAGAGCATCGGAATGATCGTGACATAACCCGCGTTCATATCGACAGTAACCGTTTCTACTTTATTTCTACTCTTTAGGCTATAGCGTGAAATAAAATGTTTTTTTATTGTTCGGCTATCTCGAGAAGGTAAAATATCTAGGATTTTACCTTCTTTAGCGTCTATGTATTCAAAAGCCATCGTTCCTTTGGCGTACTTAAACTCATCAAAGGAAAAAATGTTTAGGTAGCCAAGCAGAATGCGGTTGATACTGTTTAACGTATTCAGTTATCANNCAAGAAACGCTCGTTTGGACTAAAATGTCTTTAATCGATTGAGCCATGGATGATTTATCTAAAATTTGTACTTTTACATAGTTGGAGATAAAACAATTTTCTTTTACTATCGGTGTTTCTACAGTGAAAGAAGCACCGCAACTCTTACAATTGAATCGTTGTTTTTTAAGCACTAAATAAGTAGGGTGCACTCCACTCATTGGTAAAGTAATACGTGAGACCTGAGTTCCGTTGCCATAGACGGTATACTGTTCATTCGGTATATGGCATTTCATACATTCCTGAGGAATGTAGGTCAAACGGCCTTTAATAAACTTGCATTTTCTTCCTTTGAATTGCGTATATT
>DIDU01000026.1:3633-3898 GCA_002418295.1 Carnobacterium sp. UBA5792
TGTCAAATATTGTATAACCACTACTTGTCCAAGAACCCCTTTCTATTAGGCGCTTACCCACTAATCTTAGTATGTTTGTCAAAGAGCCAAAACACTTTTCACAGCAACTTAATACTTAGCATGAAAAGTGTTCAAGTTTTTTTTAATTAAATAAATGACTAAAACTCTTCACCAATGTCAAATGTAGAACATAAAAATTACCAATTTAGATAACCTGTAGAATTCTTTTGTATATATAATTAGATTAAATAATTTTTTGAAACAA
>DIDU01000156.1:0-439 GCA_002418295.1 Carnobacterium sp. UBA5792
GCCAGCAAATCGCTTATTGCTAAGGGACTTGTTGGCTTGATTTAATTTTTCTTAACGTTATTTTAATAATTTCAAGCAAATTCCATCTGCTAATTTTCCAAATTCAGCCAGGCTTAATGTTTCTCCCCGACGTTTTGGATCGATTCCAGCGTACTCTAATGCTTCAATCAATTTTTCTTTTGTTGCTTCTTCTTTGCCGTATTTACCTAACAAGTTGTTCCATAACGTTTTTCGTCGCTGCACAAAGGCAGCACGCGTAATTTCAAAGAATACTCCTTCGTCCATTACTTTAATACTAGGGGTTTCTCGGCGTGTTAGTTTGATAATAGCAGAATCCACATTCGGCTGTGGGACAAAAACGGTTTTCGGCACAATAAAAGCAATTTCAGCATTCATATAGTATTGAACTGCAATTGACAACGAACCATAAGCTTTGCTG
>DIDU01000156.1:516-6123 GCA_002418295.1 Carnobacterium sp. UBA5792
CCAGGAGCTGCCGTGATCCGCTCAGCTACTTCTTTTTGCATCATCACCACTAATGCATCAATTCGAAGAGCAGATTCCAAAAAATACATGATAATAGGCGTGGTAATATAATAGGGCAGGTTGGCTACCACCATCAAAGGTTCTTCCGTATCTAGTTTCTCTCCTACGACCTCTTTTAAATTCACTTGCAATACATCGTTGTGAAGAATCGTTACATTGTCATAAGGACTCAGCGTGTCTGCTAAAACCGGCAATAGACGGTCATCAATCTCAAACGCGATGACTTCTTTGCTGGCTCTTGCCAAATGTTCGGTCAATGCTCCAATTCCAGGCCCTACTTCAATGACGTTCGTTTGTTTATCCAACCCAGCTGTTTCAACGATTTTTGTTAAAATATTCGAATCAATAATGAAGTTTTGACCCAAACTCTTCTTTAATGAAAAGCCGTGTTTCTTTAAAATTTCTTTCGTTCTGATAGGTGATGCGATATCTTTATGATTTGTCATTTTCTTCCTCCAAAATCCGTTGCATAGCTTGAATGACTTCATCCGGCGAGATTTGAAACATCTGCAATCTCTTTTGAAGTTGCTTGCCGTTCGTATACCCGATGTTTAGCCGTTCACCTAGTTTTTCGCGTCTTTTTCGTGCAAAATCCCCAACAATCAAACCCGCATCTAACAGTAACTGACGGGGAATCACTGTTTCTTGTTCCAAAACTTCTGTATAACTCTTGGCTAAAGCTTTGCGAATTGCTTCAGGGGAAGCATGTTCAATACCTAGACTGCCCTGCCCTTTTGGCTTGGCTTCAGTAGTAGTCAAAAAAGCATGTTTCACTCCCGGAACGGCCCGTGAGATCGTTTTACGGATCTTTTCTCCAGGAAAATCTGGATCGGTAAAGACGATTACGCCTCTGGTCTCTTGGGCTTTTGCAATCAGCTGCAGCGTTTCTGCATTAATAGCAGAACCATTTGTTTCGATCGTATCGGCTTCGACTGATTCATGGATTCGACGTGTATCGTCACGCCCCTCGACAACAATAATTTCTTTTATTTTTTCCATTCATCTAACCCAAATAAACGATTGGCATTTTTCATTGTTTGCTCCGCTACTTCTGCATAGGTACAACCGCGTAGTTTCGCAATTTCTTCAGCAACGTATTTCACATAAGCTGGCTCATTGCGTTTGCCTCTAAATGGGACANNAGCATCCGTCTCAATCAATAATTTATCGAAAGGAACTACTTTGGCTACATCTTTAGGTTCTTGTGCATTTTTAAATGTGACCACTCCACTTAATGAAATGTGCATGCCTAAATCTAAAAAACGTTCCATCCACAATGTGTCGCCGCTGAAACTGTGCATAATTCCGCCGATGTCTTCCACATGCTCCTCTTTTAAAAGAGCATACGTGTCTTCAATCGCATCCCGCATATGGATACTGACTGGCAACTTTAATTCTTTCGCTATTTGCAATTGTCTTCTAAAAACTTCTTTTTGAGTCGACTTAGGCGAAGTATCCCAATGGTAATCCAATCCCATTTCTCCCATCGCTACGACTTTAGGCAACTGCAATTGGTGGTATAGTTGTTCTTCGATACTTTCTGTATACAAATAACTTTCAGTTGGATGCCAGCCAATAATGCTGTAGATATCTTTGTACTCTTTGCTCAACGCCAATGTTTTTTCAATCGTCGCTGTATCGAATCCTACCACAGCCATTCGTGCAACATCGTTTTCTCTTGCTCTTTGAACCGTTTCAGGAACTTCTGCATCAAATTCTTCTGCATTTAAATGAGTATGTGTATCAAATAACACGGTTCTCATCCTTTCTTTATTTGTTAGTTGAACACCCTGCTAAACATTCTTCAGCAGGGTGTTCATTTTATTTAGCTACTTACGCAACTTCAGATCCATTCGGTGCATCTTTTGGCGCTTCAATGATTTGGAGTTTTCCGTCTTTTTCAGCTGACAGAATCATGCCTTGGCTAATTTCTCCCCGCATTTTACGTGGTTTTAAGTTAGCAACGATCACGACTTTTTTACCAATCAAAGCTGCAGGATCCGGGTACCATTCCGCAATTCCGGAAAGAATTTGACGGTGTCCTTCATCTCCGGCATCCAAACGGAACTTCAATAGTTTATCTGCCCCTTCAACTTTCCCGCAATCAATCACTTCTGCTACTTTCAGTTCAACTTTATCAAAATCATCATATTTAATTTGTTTTTCTTTAGCTGATGCCAATGTTGTTTCAGTTGGATCCCATTCAGATGGAATTTCTTCCTCTTCTCCAACTGTTCCGCTATCCATTTGAGCTTTAATATAAGCTACTTCTTCCTCTATATCCAAACGTGGGAAAATTGGAGTACCTTTTGGAACAACTTGCGCTTGTTCCGGGAAGCTGCCGAATTGTACAGTTGCCCAATCTCTTGCTGCTTCATCCTCTATGCCTAATTGTGTGAAGATAGCTTTTGGTGCATGCGTTAAGAAAGGTTGAAGTAAAATTGCAGAAACACGCAGGCTTTCTGCTAAATGAACCATAACACTAGCCAATTCAGCTTTTTTCTCTTCGTNNCAATATACTTGTTCGCTCTCGAAATCAATGTCCAAACCGCACTCAAAGCACTGCTGAATTGCATGTTTTCCATTTCAACTTGGTAATCCGCAACTGCTTCTTCAGCTGTCTTTTTCAGAACTTCATCAAAAGCTGTAACATTTCCTGTGTAAGCTGGAACCGATCCTTTGAAGTATTTATTGATCATAGCAATGGTCCGATTCAATAAATTGCCTAAATCATTCGCTAAATCATAATTCACTCGAGAGACAAAATCTTCTGGAGTAAACACGCCGTCGCTGCCAAATGAAACTTCCCGCATCAAGTAATAACGCAAAGAATCGAGGCCGTAACGTTCCACTAACATTTCTGGATAGACAACATTTCCTTTTGATTTAGACATTTTGCCGTCTTTCATCAATAACCAGCCATGGCCGAATATTTTTTTGGGTAATGGCAGTTCTAGCGCCATCAACATGATCGGCCAGTAAATCGTATGGAAACGCACGATTTCTTTCCCTACCATATGCACGTCTGCTGGCCAAAATTTATCAAATAAAGCCGTATCTTCTGTGCCATAGCCTAATGCTGTAATGTAATTAGCCAAAGCGTCGATCCAAACGTAAATCACGTGTTTTGGGTTGCTTGGCACTTTGATTCCCCAAGAAAAAGTTGTCCGTGAAACAGCTAAGTCTTCTAAACCGGGTTTAATAAAATTATTGATCATTTCGTTTTTGCGTGATTCTGGCTGAATAAAATCAGGATGTTCTTCATAATAAGCTAACAAACGATCTGCATATTTGCTCATCTTGAAAAAGTAAGATTCTTCTTTGACCAATTCTACAGGATGCCCGCTATCAGGAGATTTACCACCAATAATATTGCCATCTGCATCACGTTCTACATCCTCTAATTGAGTCTCTGTATAGAATGTTTCGTCCGGAACCGAATACCAGCCTTCATATTCATCTAAATAGATATCTCCTTGAGCTAAGAAACGTTCAAAAATATCAGCGACTACTTTTTCGTGAACCGGATCAGTCGTCCGGATAAATTTGTCATTGCTGATTTCCAATAGTTTCCATAGCTCTTGCATATCATGCGCCATTTGGTCTACGTATTCTTGAGGAGTAATGTTTAATTCTGCTGCTTTATTTTCAATCTTTTGCCCGTGTTCGTCACTTCCGGTAAGGTAAAAAACATCAAAATCAAGCATTCTCTTGTAACGAGCCATCACATCGCACGCAATCGTAGAATACGCATTGCCGATGTGGAGTCTTCCACTTGGATAATAAATGGGCGTTGTAATGTAAAAAGTATTTCTTTCAGTCACCATAAGTGCCTCCTAAATTTATTCTCAACTTTATCAGTGATTAGTTGTCTTATCTTGGTTTGTTTTTCTTGCTGCTTGTCTTTCATCTTTGAACTAATCGTTTAGAACAATCCTAAATTAGTATACCATAGAAATAGAGCAGAATAAGGTGTTTCCTGTAGATTTCTCTACCTCTGCTGTCCTTTTTTCAGCATTTTATTTAAGAATAAATGGTTATTTTTTAAAATTGTTCTGCTCTCATTCCCTGCGCAACAAAACTACTTCTCTATCCTAACCGTTTATAAGAAGTATTCTACTTTTTTACCTTTCAAATGTAAATGTTTCCCGTGAAACATTTCTCGTGTTTTTAAATCTTTAAAGCTCTTTTTTTCTTTCTTTGCTTCAAATACGGTACAATAAAAGCAGGAACTTTTTTAAGAAAGGAGTTTTCCATAAATGATTACCATAGGTTTAACCGGTTGGAGTGATCATGAACTATTAGTCACTCATAAATCACGCAAATTAGAAGATTATGCTACACATTTTCCTTTTGTTGAACTGGATACGAGTTTTTACGCTATTCCGCCAGCAAAAAATATTTTAAGCTGGATAGAAAAAACTCCTGATGCCTTTCAATTTATCCCTAAAGCTTTCCAAGCAATGACAAAACACAAAGAATGGCTCGATTTCTTTCCTTCAGAAGAAGCCATGTTCCAACAATATCTTGCTACATTTGAACCCATGATCAGCGCGCATAGGATAAAGGCTTTTTTATTCCAATTCCCGCCGTTTTTCCATTATTCAGAAGAAAACCTGTAGTATTTAAGAAACATACGTCAATGGATGGGGGATTTGCCTGTCGCTGTTGAATTTCGTCATTTTAGCTGGTTCAACGAAGAAAACCAACCGTTGACATTAACATTCTTAGAACAGCAGCAGTTCATCCATGCGGTCATTGATCAACCACAAACCCCGGGCAACAGCATCCCGATGATTGCAACAGCCACAAATAAAGAGTTAACTTTATTACGTTTACATGGACGCAATTATGAAGGCTGGTTGCATGCGAATGGACCGGATTGGCGCGAAAAACGGACTTTCTATGATTATAGTCAAGCAGAGCTGGCTAGTTTTGTGCCCATCATTCATGCGCTGGAAAAAGATTCTAAAGAAGTAGCCGTCATTTTCAATAACAACTCCGGCGGACACGCAGCCGCTAATGCAAAATATTTACAAAAGATGCTCGATCTTACTTTTGATCAATTAGGCCCTCAACAACTCGATTTAAATTTATTTGATGACTAGAGGCAGAAAAGNNAGCTTTTTCCTGATTTTTTCTGCTGCTTTTGTCTGCTAGACCGCTTCTAGCTAACATTTCCTTCTTTATCAATTGCAAAACAAGCTGACATTCTAAAAAAAGTTTGATCACTCCCTATTTTTCTACATTTTTTATACTGTCCTATGCTACACTACAACAAAAAAAAGAAGAGGGAATGAGATAATCGATTCCATCTTCTTTTCTTTTTCACTTTTTAAAGAAGTTCTTTTGCTAATAACCGGTAAACATCTAACCGTTTTTCTTGTGAATGCGGAATACTGCAGATCATCGCTTCATCAAATCCGTAATGAGCTTGTTCCTCATTTAAACGTACAGCTATTTCTTTTGGTTCTCCTACTAAATGCAGTTTCCGATTTTCTTTGATCGTCATTCGTTCAATTTCAGTCAAAGGATAATTTTGAGCTT
>DIDU01000104.1:0-298 GCA_002418295.1 Carnobacterium sp. UBA5792
ACAATTTGAAGCTGAAACGTCTCAAGCACTTGGGTTTGGGTATCGTTGCGGATTCTTAGGACTTTTACACATGGACGTTATTCAAGAACGGCTTGAACGTGAATTCAATTTGGATTTGATCACAACTGCTCCATCCGTTATCTACCATGCAAACTTAACAGATGGTACTCAAAAAACCGTGGCTAATCCAGCTGAAATGCCTGAACCAGGTGTTATCGAATCGATTGAAGAGCCTTATGTAAAAGCAACAATTATGGTCCCAAATGATTACGTTGGAGCTGTCATGGAAATTTCCCAA
>DIDU01000104.1:308-11268 GCA_002418295.1 Carnobacterium sp. UBA5792
ATCTTGATGACAACAGAGTAAACGTTGTCTATGAAATTCCTTTATCAGAAATCGTTTATGATTTCTTTGATAAATTGAAATCAAGCACTAAGGGATATGCTTCTTTAGATTATGAAATGATCGGCTACAAGAAGAGTAATTTATCTAAAATGGATATTTTATTAAATGGTGAGAAAGTTGATGCTTTAGGTTTTATTGTGCATAAAGATTTTGCTTTTAATCGTGGAAAAGCTATCGTTGATCAATTGAAGACGATTATACCAAGACAACAATTTGAAATCCCGGTTCAAGCAGCTATCGGACAAAAAATTGTTGCTCGTTCAAACATCAAAGCATTACGTAAAGACGTTACAGCAAAATTATATGGTGGTGATGTGACCCGTCGACAAAAACTATTGAAGAAACAAAAAGCTGGTAAAAAACGGATGAAACAAGTCGGTTCCGTAGAAGTACCGCAAGAAGCCTTCATGTCTGTTCTTAAGATGGATGACGAGTAAAACGTTGAGATAACATTGTTTTTCAAAAAAATTAAATAGTATAAAAAGCTAACTTGCCTATCATTTGCCTATCAATATAAATTTTGTAGGGTTTCGATAGGCATTTTTTTAGGGAAATTCCTAGCTTTTCAATTTTCCGTTGTAATGTTTACTGGAGGGAGAAAAAAATGATTAAATCTTTTTTAATGGTAGGACAATCGAATATGGCAGGCCGTGGTTTCATTCAAGATGTAGTACCTATCTACAATGAAAGAATAAAAATGTTACGCAATGGTAGGTGGCAAATGATGACCGAACCTATTAATTATGATCGTCCCGTTTCTGGTATTAGTTTAGCTGGTTCTTTTGCAGCTGCATGGTGTCATAAGTATAAAGAGGATGAAATTGGCCTTATTCCTTGTGCTGAAGGTGGAAGTACTTTAGATGAATGGGCTGTGGATGGTATTTTATTTAGGCATGCCATTAATGAAGCAAAATTTGCTATGGAAAACAGTGAATTAGCAGGTATTTTATGGCATCAAGGCGAAAGTGATAGTTTTGGTGGTAAATATAAAGACTATTACAAGAAATTTTTATTAATTATAAATAATTTACGAAAAGAGTTAAATCTACCTAATATCCCGATTATTATTGGTGAGTTAGGAGATTATTTGGGACGAGAAGGTTTTGGAAAAGGCTCTATTGAATATAATCTAGTAAATAGAGAATTGAAAAACTTCGCGCTTGAACAAGAGAACTGTTATTTTGTTACAGCATCTAATTTAACAGCTAATCCAGATGGTATTCATATAAATGCCGTATCGCAGAGAAAATTTGGTTTAAGGTATTTCGAAGCTTTTTCTAAACAAAAACATATAATGGAACCGCTAGTGGATGAAAACAAGTTAATCGATATTGACTCTAACAGAACATATACTAAAGCTGAACAGATATATAGAAAAAGCAGCGACCTTGCATTAGGCAAAATAACCTATAACGAATTTGAATCTCAAATAATGTATATCAATAAAAATCAAAATGAGTAATGATATTATTTAAAAGCTTGCTAGTCCATTTGACGAGCACTATTTATTCTTATCAAAACTGGTTAATTGATTTAATAAGTGTATTAGGTGCTATCATGCACAGCTCGTTCTACCTTAACTTTACGCTCCAAATATTTTTAAAATGAGCAGATCAACTATTGATTCAGCTCTTTTTTTTGATTTTAATAGAGTTAAAGCTTATCCTAAATAAGAGCTTTAGTATAGTTACAAAAAATGGAGAGGGTGGTTTCATTGTATCTCGTGGTTAGTTTTATTTGTGCTGTAGGATTCGCGTTCATTCACTTTTCTTCCAAATATATGCAATTTGCTAATCGTGTACCACGCAGCAGGTTTTTATCACTTTCTGCTGGAGTAGCCGTTTCTTATGTTTTTGTGCATTTGTTGCCCCAATTAAATGATTATCAACAAATTGTCACTGAAAAACTACAACAAAGCAGTTGGCGGCATATTGAGAATCATATCTACATCATCGCTTTACTAGGATTAGTTCTATTTTACGCCATGGAACGTTTAGTCAAAATATCGCGGAAAAGCAAGTACTTAAAGAATCCAGAAGAAGCAGATTCGGGTGTGTTTTGGATTCATATGGGTTCTTTTTTTATCTATAACGCTGTTATTGGGTATCTTTTAATCAGAGAAGAATACAAAAGTTCTTTCGGCATGCTCTTTTATTTTCTGGCATTAGGGGTACATTTTATAACGAATGATTGGAGTCTTAGAAGAGATCACAAAGAAGCGTATGACAAATATGGCAGACTTATTTTATCAGCAGCTCCTATTTTAGGGTGGCTGATAGGAGCATTGACAGAACTGAATGAATTTGTACTATCGGTTTTGCAGGCTTTTATAGCTGGAGGAGTTATTCTAAATGTGTTGAAAGAAGAATTACCAGAAGAACAAAAAAGTAGTCTAAGTAGCTTTTTAACAGGTGTAGTGGGCTATACCTTTCTTTTATTGCTGATTTAAAACAAATAAATAAGAAAAGAGGAAGGATATGCAAAACAAACTTATGCAATTAAAAAAATTAATTGAACAAGCTGATCATGTGGTCTTTTTTGGAGGTGCGGGAGTTTTAACGGAAAGTGGTATACCTGATTTTCGATCCGCCGATGGCTTGTTTAATCAAGATTCTGGCCAAACTTACCAACCGGAAGATATCGTTAGCGATTGGTTTTTAAAGGAGCAACCGGAAACTTTTTTTAACTATTATTTTGAACACTTAGTGTACCCAGAAGCCGTTCCTAATGTAACGCATCTTTACTTAGCTGAACTTGAAGCAAAAGGGAAAGATGTCACGATTATCACACAAAATATCGATGGGTTGCATCAAATGGCCGGAAGTAAAAATATTTTAGAACTTCATGGGACTACATTAAAGAATACTTGTTTAACTTGTGGACGACAGTATTCTTTACTTGATTTAAAACAAGATAATAAAGGGATTCCCAGATGTCCGGATGACAATGGCATAGTTCGTCCAGATGTTGTTCTCTATGGTGAAATGTTAGATCAATCAGCCTTAATAATGAGTCGGACTGCNNATTTGTTACTTATTGCGGGAACCTCTTTATCTGTTTATCCCGCTAATAGTTTGATTCATTACTTTAATGGAGATGCAGTGGTCTTATTAAACCGGACATCCATTCCGTATCCAGCTGTTTTTGATTTAATTATTGAAGATTCGCTTAGTTCTGTATTTAAAGAGCTTATTGCTACTGGTAGAGATTAAAGTTAAACTGAACATAGAAAAGAGGGACGAGACAAAATTCTCGTCCTTTTTTCTGTTATTTAATGATTTACCTTAACCCCGCTTCAAAAAGCAGACAAATTTATAGGTTGTTTCTTAAAAAGGTATTGATTAATAGGATAGATTTCTAGATAATAGAAAAGGACGTTTAAGCGTTGGCTACTTTATTTGTTGAAAACGCTTGTTTGAAAAAGCATCGCTTTGAAATGGAGGAAAAGATTTGGATGTCAAACTAATGTTGTTTCAGTTTTTAGGCGGACTAGGAATTTTCTTGTTCGGAATTCAGATTATGGGAGATGGGTTGCAGAAATCTGCTGGAGACAGTTTACGCGAACTATTGAACCGATTTACGTCTACACCTTTAAAAGCTGTCTTAACAGGAATATTGGTCACCACCTTAATACAGAGTAGTTCAGGAACAACTGTTTTAACAGTTGGTTTAGTAAGTGCTGGATTTATGACACTGCGTCAAGCTATTGGCGTTATTATGGGAGCCAATGTTGGAACAACAATCACCGCATTTATTATAGGAATCAATATCGGAGAATACGCTTTGCCTATATTAGGAGTAGGAGCTATTTTACTCTTTTTCTTTAAAAAGCAGTTTATTAATAATATGGGACAAATCATGTTTGGTTTTGGAGCTTTATTTTATGGGTTAGAATTAATGGGAAGCGGAATGGCTCCTCTTGAAGAAGTTGCAGCTTTTAACGATTTGATGATCAATTTATCTCATCACCCTATATTTGCAGTTTTTACAGGAACTGGAATGACATTAGTTATGCAAAGTTCCAGCGCAACTGTCGGTATCTTGCAGAAACTTTACATGCAAGGCAGCATTTCGCTGGGAGCGGTTTTACCGGTCTTGTTTGGTGATAATATTGGAACAACGATTACTGCTATTTTAGCTACTATTGGAGCCAGCACTGCTGCTAAACGTACAGCCGGTGCACATGTGCTCTTTAATATTGTGGGAACGATTGTTTTTCTTATTTTCTTAAATCCTTTTACAAGTTTGCTTCTTTTGATCAGTCAAGCATTAGATTTGAACCCTGCTCTGCAAATTGCATTTGCGCATGGTTTATTCAATATTGGAAATGTTTTGATCCAGTTTTGGTTTATTAGCAACATTGCTACGTTAATGGAAAAAATCATACCTGGAAAAGACGCCGTTGTGGAATACGACACAACAAATTTGGATACGAAAGTCATTCAAACTTCTCCTAATGTGGCTTTAAGTCAAGCGAAATTAGAAATCAACCAAATGAGCAAATTTGCTATAGAAGAGTTTCATCATGCATTCAGCTACTATCGAGAACAAAATGAAAATGATTTGTCTACAGTGAATCATTTAGAAGAAGCCGTTAACAATATCGATCAGCGGCTTACTGAGTATTTGATGATTGTTTCGGCAGAAAAATTAACTATTGCAGAATCAAATGAATTAAGTGCTTTGATTGATATTACAAAATACCTGGAGCGTATTGGAGACCATAGCGAAAACATAGCAAAAAATGTCAAGGAAGTTCTTAAAATAGATAAGAAAGCGAAAAGCAAAGAAAAAGGACGATCTAATGGAGAAAAACGTTCACTTTATGATACAGACGTCATCAGTATGTTCAAAATGGTAGAGCTGATTGTAAAAATGGCTGTGCGTGCATATGAGGAAGACAATGAAAATCTGGCTCATAAAGTTCTTGAACACGATCCTTTTATCAATGAAATGGAAGTAAAATTACGTAAGAAATATATAGAATCTATTAATAATGGTTCAGAAAAACCAGGCGATGGAATTTTATTTATTGATATTGTGTCCAGTTTAGAACGTATCGGGGATCATTCTGTCAAAATTGCTCGACACGTGACAACAAAACACTCTGTANNCTGAAACATTTGAAAAAACAAAAGATAAGCTATTTTCCTTCGAGAACGAATAGAAATACCTGAAAAATAAAGCTGACGCAGGTTTAACTGACCTGCGTCTTTTTTAGTTGTTTAACGGGCTTTTCTATACGAAATGATCTCATTTGTTGTATACTTATAACTGAAGACATTTTTATAAAAAACGAGATTATTTAAGATAGGTGAGGAAATTTAATGACTTTTTGGCTTGATCCAACTAAAACAACTGAAGAGATTGCGCAAGAATTGTTGGGTTGTCTTATAATTAAAAAGACTGAAGAGGGAATTTGTTCAGGCTGGATCGTAGAAACAGAAGCTTATCTAGGTGAAATAGATGCAGCGGCTCATAGCTATGGTTTAAAAAAAACACCACGCTTAGCTTCAATGTATAAAGAAGCAGGAACGATTTACATTTATTCTATGCATACCCATCAAATGCTGAATTTAGTCGTTCAAGAAGCCGGTATACCGCAAGCCATCTTGATTCGTGCTATTGAACCTTACACGGGCATTGAACTGATGGAAGAACGGCGCGGTAAATATGGTGTGACGCTGACAGACGGATCCGGGAAATTGACAAAAGCTCTAGCAATCGATAAAAGCGATGATGGAGCTTCAATCAACGAGCCGCCTTTATATTTGTCGAAAACACACCGCAGAATTCCAAAAGAAATTGGAGTCTCAGCTAGAATTGGCATTCCCAATAAAGGAGAATGGACAGATGCTTTACTCCGGTATACAGTTATCGGAAATCCGTACGTTTCCAGAATCAAAGGCAAAACAGATAACGACTTAGGTTGGGAAGGAACAATTGAAACGGATCATTAAAATAGAGGAGTGGACAAAATGGCAAAACAAGACGTCATAGATTATTTAGAAACAATTATGGAAGAAAGTCATTTAGAATTTGATTGGGCTGTGCATTGGAATAAAAGACAGCACACGATTGAAGTAGCGTTTACTATCTATGCTGAAACAGCACCTAATTTGGTTGTTCAAGATGTAGAAGGCACGGTCAACAAAGAAAATATCATCCAGTTTGAAGACATTATTTGTTTTTATGATCCAGAAAAATCAAAGATTCGATTAGACGATTATTTAGCCGCTTTCCCATTTGATTTAAAAAAAGGGATCGAAAAGGGCTTTTTAGATACTGTAGTAAAAATGTTGCGCATTGTTGTTACAGAAGGACAATCTGATTTATTAGACTTTGCCACTGATCCAGCAATTGAAACGTTTGAAATGGAGTGGAACGAAACAAATTTTGAAAGCACTCTCCAAACAGCAAAAGATACGAACCGTTATAATACAGAACGAGTGGATTATCCAAAATTTTAAACTCATAACTTAGATGGAGGACTTTTGAAAATATGAAATGGATAGAAGTGAGTGTACAGACAGCAAATGAAGCGGTAGAAGCTGTTTCGAATATTTTAATTGAAGCAGGTTCCCAAGGAGTGTCAATTGAAGANNAGGCGCCTGACGATGGGTTAGGTCAAGTCTGGGCATTAGATGAAGCCGATTTTTCAACAGAAGGTGTTATTATTAAAGCTTATTTTCCAGAGACACTTTTTTTACCGGAAATTTTAATAGACATCAAAGAACGCATCCTTAAATTAACAACAGTAGGATTGGCTATTGAACCCAATGTTTTAACAGTTGCTGAAGTGACTGAGACCAATTGGGCAACCGCTTGGAAAAAATACTATCATCCATTAAAAGTGACTCGTTTTTTGACGGTTGTACCTAGTTGGGAAGACTATGAACCAAAATATAAAGACGAACGCATCATTCGATTGGATCCGGGCTTGGCTTTTGGAACAGGAACACATCCTACCACCCGTTTATCTTTACAATCTTTAGAAGCAAGTATGACAGGGGAAGAAACCATTTTAGATGTCGGTACAGGATCAGGTGTGTTAAGTATTGCAGCTAAAGCTTTAGGTGCAGGAAAAGTATACGCTTATGATTTAGACGATGTAGCTGTTCGATCGGCTTATGATAATATTCAATTAAACGAGTATGCTCAAGACATTCAAGTTTCTGCTAATGATTTACTTAAAGGAGTAGAAATAAAAGCTGATATTGTAGTAGCTAACATTTTAGCAGAAATTATTGTTCCTCTTATACCGGACGCTTGGGAAGCCTTGAAACCGAGTGGGTTATTTTTAACTTCAGGAATTATCGAATCAAAAAAGAACACTATTTTGTCTCATTTAAGAGAGCAAGGGTTTGAAATCAGCCAGATTCTTCAAATGAAAGATTGGGTTGCTGTAATTGCACAAAAACCTGCTGAGGAGGAGNNCGGCGAACAATACCATCATATTGTTCGCGTGATGCGAATGAAACCTGGGAACCAAGTCTATTTGGTTCTTCCTGAACAGCAAGCATTTAAAGCAGAAATCCAGGCAATAGAACAAGATGCTGTTATCCTAAAATGGATAGAAGATGAAAATACAACAACTGAGTTGCCGATTCACGTAACGATTGCCAGCGGGCTGCCTAAAGGAGACAAGCTGGATTATATCGTTCAAAAAGGAACAGAATTAGGAGCAGCCTGTTTTCTTCCTTTCCAAGCAACCTATTCTATTACCAAATGGGATGAAAAAAAAGCTGCTAAAAAGCTGCTGCGTTTAAAAAAAATAGCACAAGAAGCAGCGGAACAGTCTCATCGATCTGTTTTCCCAGAAATAACTGCCGTTCACNNATTCATTCTTTTAAAGAATTGTTAACAATCAGCAGTTCTTTTGATGCCTGTCTGGTAGCGTATGAAGAAAGCGCAAAAACAGGGGAAACTCAAAATTTTGTCAAAACACTAAGTTCATTAAAACCAGGCAGCAAGTTGCTGATTGTCTTTGGTCCTGAAGGCGGATTAAGCAAGACAGAAGTCGAATCTTTATTTGGCAGTGGAATGCTTCCTTGTGCTTTAGGACCAAGAATTCTTCGGACAGAAACAGCACCGTTATATGCATTAGCTGCTATCTCTTATCAGTTCGAATTAAATTAGAACAAATGATATTTTGTATATTACCGAAAAGCAAGCTATAATAGATGAGAAAATACTATTCTGATTAAAGAAAGAAGGAACTAGCAATGGCAGAAAACTTAAATAAATATATTGATCACACACTACTTAAAGCAGATGCAACAGAAGAACAGATTAGACAGTTATGCGAAGAAGCTGTTACGTATGATTTTATGTCTGTTTGTGTTAATCCGACATGGGTAAAAAAAGCAGCAGCTTTTTTAGGAAATAGCGATGTAAAAGTATGTACAGTGATTGGTTTTCCTTTAGGGGCTAACACACCTGAATTAAAAGCTTTTGAAGCAAGAAACGCTATCCAAAATGGTGCAACTGAAGTTGATATGGTGATCAATATTGGTGCTTTAAAAGATGAAGATAGTGAATTAGTGGAACGTGATATTAAAGGAGTAGTAGAAGCAGCAAAAACTAAAGCTCTTTCTAAAGTTATTATTGAAACAAGTTTACTAACAGACGAAGAAAAAGTAAGAGCTTGTGAGCTNNATGGTTTTTCAACTGGAGGCGCAACTCTGGAAGATGTCACGTTAATGCGAGCAACTGTAGGACCAGAAATGGGTGTTAAAGCCAGCGGTGGTGTAACAACAGCTGAGGACGCGAAAGCTTTTATTGCAGCAGGGGCAACGCGATTAGGTTCATCAAACGGTATTGCTATTGTCGCTAAGTAGTTTGGACAACAGAAGACGGAAAAGCAAAGAATTGATTTATTTGTTCTTTGCTTTTTTATTATGCTTATTTTTGGTTCCTAGGTTTGTGACCATGTAAGTTTTCAGATTGAATTTACCCTCATTTAACGGTATAATAGCAGGAAGGCATTTAACACAACTGGCACTCTCAAGCGAGCGCTTATTTATACTGTTAGAGTAAATTGGTTAAAATAGAAATAAAGTGAACTGTAAAGAAAATCAATTGGAAGAGAAGGTGACAAGATGCCCAAAAATAGAAATTATACTGCACAAGAAGTGATTGCTTTAACGATCACTTATNNCTTTTGTCAAGAAGGCATGTGACTTTGCAACGATGGCTCATGAAGGGCAGCTCCGTAAATCCGGTGAACCTTATATCATCCATCCCATTCAAGTTGCAGGCATATTAGCCGAATTAAAAATGGATCCTGTGACTGTGGCAACAGGTTTCTTGCATGATGTTGTTGAAGATACTGATATTACTTTTGAAGATATTGCACGGGAGTTTACACCAGAAGTAGCTATGTTGGTCGATGGTGTAACGAAACTAGGAAAAATTGAATTTAAATCTCATGAAGAACAACAAGCTGAGAACCATCGTAAAATGTTATTAGCAATGGCAAAAGACATACGCGTGATCATGGTCAAATTAGCTGATCGGTTGCACAATTTGCGAACTTTAAAGTTTCACCGTCCAGATAAACAAAGACGTATAGCAAATGAAACGTTAGAAATTTATGCTCCATTAGCCGATCGTCTAGGGATCAGTAAAGTAAAATGGGAATTGGAAGATACTTCTTTGCGTTATTTGAATCCTCAACAGTACTACCGTATTGTTCACTTAATGAATTCTAAACGTGAAGAACGAGAAACCTATATTGCTAATACGATCAAGAAAATCCAAGATTCTACTGACGAGTTGAATATCAACGCAGAAATCTATGGTCGCCCAAAACACATTTATTCGGTTTACCGTAAGATGCGGGATCAAAAAAAACAATTTAATGAGATTTACGATCTACTGGCTATCCGAATCATTGTTGATTCTATTAAAGATTGTTATGCTGTTTTAGGGGCCGTTCATACACGCTGGAAACCAATGCCGGGACGGTTTAAAGATTATATTGCTATGCCAAAATCTAATATGTACCAATCCATTCACACAACCGTTATTGGACCTAATGGCAAGCCTGTCGAAGTTCAAATTCGAACAGAAGAAATGCATCAAGTGGCAGAATATGGTGTGGCTGCTCACTGGGCTTATAAAGAAGGCATTACCAAAAAATTAGACAATACAGAAGTCGGCGAAAACTTACCTTGGTTNNTGCGACTTTATGGAAAGCGTAAAGGGAGATATTCTTAAAGACAAGGTATATGTATTCACTCCAAAAGGCGATGTCAGCGAACTTCCTTCTGGTGCCGGTCCATTAGATTTTGCTTACAATATTCATACAGAGATCGGAAATAAAACAATTGGGGCTAAAGTTAATGGTAAGATCGTTCCTTTGAATTACAAATTAAAAACTGGTGATATCATTGAGGTACTGACTTCACCTAATTCCTATGGACCAAGCCGTGACTGGATCAGTGTGGTTTCAACGAGCAAAGCAAAAAACAAAATAAAACGATTCTTTAAATTGCAAGATCGCGAAGCTAACATCATCAAAGGACGCGATTTGCTTGATAAACAGCTTCAGGATATGCAATTTTTGCCAAAAGAGTTTTTAACTAAACAAAATATGAAAAACCTTTTAGAACGTTTTAATTTCACTACAGAAGACGATTTATTTGCAGCGATCGGTTATGGCGAAGTAACAGCTTTGGCTGTGGCTAATCGGCTAACTGAAAAGGAAAGACGTGCTCGAGAAAGTGAAAAACGTGCTCAAGAAATTGATACTTTAGAAGTGAAGTCAAAAAAAGAAACAGAAAAAATCCAAGTTCGGCATGAAGGCGGCGTAGTCATTCAAGGAGTGGATAACTTGCTAGTCCGTATCAGCCGTTGCTGTAACCCAGTTCCTGGTGACGAAATTGTAGGGTACATT
>DIDU01000104.1:11281-13751 GCA_002418295.1 Carnobacterium sp. UBA5792
CTGACTGCCCAAATGTTCAATCAGCTAAGGATGCTGAGAATCGGCTTATTGATGTAGAGTGGCAAGATACTTCTTCTCAGGGACAAGATTACGATGCAGAATTGCAGATTGAAGGCTATAACCGATCTGGTTTATTGAATGAAGTTTTACAAGTTGTCAACACAATGACACGAAATTTAAACAACGTAAATGGACGAGTGGATAATAATCGAATGGCGACCATCACATTAACCGTTGCTATCCCAAATTTAAATCATTTAGAAAAAATTATTGAAAAAGTTAAAATGATTCCTGATGTGTATAGTGTTCGCAGATTAACTTCTTAATAAACTAAAAAGGATCTTTAAACAGAAGATGGATTGACGATCTTCTGTTTTTACTTCATTTTTTATAAAAAAAGAAAAGAGGCATTTTATGAAACTTGTTATTCAAAGAAGCAAACAGGCTGAAGTGAAAATTGAAAATGAAATTGTAGGAAATATTGCTCATGGGTTAGTTCTGCTTGTAGGAATAGAAACAGCAGATACACAAGAAGATGTTGACTATTTAATTCGAAAAGTGTGCAACATGCGCATTTTTTCCGATGAAGGCGACAAAATGAATTGGTCTATTCAAGAGACAGGAGGAGAAATTCTTTCTATTTCTCAATTTACTTTACATGCTGATACTAAAAAGGGCAATCGGCCAAGCTTTATTCAGGCAGCCAAACCAGATACAGCTATTCCTTTATATGAAGCCTTTAATGAAGGCCTAAGAGAAAAAGGAATTCATGTTGAAGCGGGAAGATTTGGTGCAGACATGCAAGTTTCATTAGTAAATGATGGACCTGTAACTATTCTGATCGACAGTAAAAACAAATAAAAAAGTAATTGTAAGGCAATTCTACCAATGCAATGGAGTTTAGCTCTTTATTCTTTCTTGATATAAATAAAAAGAAGCTTACCTGTTTAACATCTATCTCATTAAAGGATAGACACAGGTAAGCTTCTTTTGCTGTTAAAATTAAGGAGCAAAGTATGGGTTTAAAGCCTGATAAATACTTTCCACAATAGAATAACGATAAGAATCCGTATTGATAGTAGCTTGGTCAACGGTATTATTTAAGTAGCCTAACTCTAATAACACGGCCGGCTGTCTGTTTTCCCGTGTAACATAAAAATCACCGAAATGGACTCCATTATTGGGCAGTAGTCCATTTTGCTGGAGTTGAGCATTGATTGTTTCTGCTAATGGTTTTTCTTTCTCGTAATAATAATAAGTCGTCGTTCCGCTAGCTTCATTAGGGTTCTCAGTTGAATCATAATGAATACTGATAAAAGCATCTGCAGCAGCTTGATTGCTGATGACGGTTCTTTGATTTAAACTGACCGTTTCATCTGAATTTCGAGTCAAGATAACATTCGCTCCGGCTTTTTGTAACCGATCAGCTAATACTTTAGCCGTTTTTAGCGTAACTTCTTTTTCGTTATAAGTAGGAGCTGGAGCACCAGGATCTTCACCACCATGTCCTGCGTCAATCACAATTGTTGCTTCTGATAAAGAAGTTACATTAGCTGTTGGAGCAGCAGTTTTGTTGGCGGATAGATCAACGACCCAATTTGCGATGTAGCCTTTTTGTCCATCAGCCGTTTCAATTTGATACCAGTCTCCTGCAGTGCTGAGATAGGTAAAGCTGTCTCCTTTGGAAGCTTTTACTAGGACTTTTTCATCAATGGATGGTCCACTGCGAATGTTAGTCCCATCTGATCTGACAGTGATGGTTTGAATCGGAACTTTTGTATCTTCTTTGGTAAGACTCGTAGGAGTCGCTGTCTTCGTTTCTGCAGTGACTTCAATCAAATCAGAACTTACCCAAGCTACTTGTTCATTGTATTGCACTTGAGTCCAGCCATTTTGTTGAAAGAGCACAGTCAACTCAGTTCCTTTAGTTGCTTTTCCTAAAATAGTAGCTTCTGTGTTGCCCTCGCTCCGGATATTTACAGTCTCACCGATGATCGTTCCGGTTTTATTGGAGGCTGCACTTATTTCAGTATTTGCAATCAACCAACTCGCTACCCAGCCAATTTGATCATTACTCAGCCGAATTTTATACCATTCATTTTCTTCAGAGATTACATTTATTTTTTCGCCGCCTNNAAACCTGAGTCATAATGTCGTAAGATAACCCTGGTCCGGTTCGTATATTTACGACATTCGCATCGACTTTGATTGTGCTTTGATTAGCCAACGCAACGGTTGCGAAAGTTGTAATGCTGATAAAAATCAAAACAGCTAAAAAAGTAATCAATGTTTTGGGTTGTTTCAGTATACGGATTTTTTGCATTGATTTATTCACTACTTTCCTATTGCAAAACGAGTGCAACCTATTAATTATGTATAAAATGATTATAGCAAGTAAAGGGGGAGATATGCAATCAATTAGTGAACGATTACATCAACTCGTTCAATTGTCTTTCGGTTGGATTCGCTG
>DIDU01000096.1:0-7759 GCA_002418295.1 Carnobacterium sp. UBA5792
TGGTTCTTCTACTTCTTCTGTTTCTTGTGTCCTTTCTTCTTCAGAAATGACATCTTTTTCTGCCTTTAAGTGGTATGTATCTGTTGTTTCATTTTCCTCTACTTGTGAATTTAGCGAAGTTTCATTGTTTTCAGAATGAGAAGTTTCTACAGCTAGTTCCTCAGAAGCAATTGCTCCTTCTTCTGACAGCTGTTCAGTATCTTTCATATCTTCTTGTGCAGAACTTAATGCTTCTGTAATTAACTCGTCGATTTCTTCACTACTTAGTTCTTCAAAATCCAAACCTTCAAATACTTCCGCAGTCAATAAAGTTTTTAATTCTTTTATCTTTTGGTCTTTTTCAATGACAGATTCTTCCGACAGAACTTCTTTGCTGTTCTCTTTTAGACTTGCTGATGAAGCAGCTGTTTCGACAGCAGTTTCTGTACCTTCTGCAGCAACTTCTGGTTTATTTTCTAGTTGGTCTTCTAAAGTTTTATTACTTGTTTTAGCTAAATCATTAGCACTAGCAGATGCTGAAAAAGAAGGAAAGGCCAATAAGCTAACTAATAAAGTTGTACTTAACACTGCTGTCCCTCTTTTATACACAGCACTTGACTGATTCAATTGTCCAAACAACTTCTTACTACCTGTAGCGACGATTCTTTCTTTTCTAGTTTTTTCCAATGCTATACCTCCTGATTTAAACGATTCCTTCGATTATAATTAAACGCTTTAATCGTGAAAACAACTTATTATTAGTCCTTCTCCTATTATAGCGTTATGTAAGCTGTTTTAATAGAACTATCCAGTTCCATGACCATTTTTTAATATACGTTACACAATCGTAATATTTCTTGTGTAAATAACAATTAGTTCTTTAAACAAAAAAGCGGATGAGACCAAAGCCCCACCCACTTTTTCTGTTTCTTATTTGTTTTTCTTAAATGCAATTTCAAGATAGATACGAGCTTAAAGGACTTTTTCCGCTGTCTTTCTCATACTTTGAAATTAAGTATATTGAGGGTTGGCCAACCAATCAAAATCCAACAGATAATTTACTTCTTTTTGAAATGGCAGCCAAATCTCAGCTTCTTTAATATTCATTATCGCTTCCCAAAAGATCACATCTGCTTGTTGTTGTTTTGTTGTTTTAATTTTTACTAATTGGTTAGCTTCTGTTTGCAAGATTATATTTGGAAACTCAATACTTTTTATTTGACCAGAACCAATCATTTCTAAATTTTCCACGTCATCTATGAGCACTTTGTTACACCCCTATCTTCTAGCTAATGCTAGTGTACCGAATAGTTATTAAGGATTTAATAAGGAAGTGTGAATTCTTTGTTGTTTTTAAAAAACACATCTTTTTACTTTCTCAACTTCAAGACTGATAGCGCTCTGAGACTTAAGGCTTATTTATCGTTATGGCTATTGTGATAGGTTATATCAGGCGGTATAGTATCTTAGAAAGAGCTATAAGAAGTTGTTGTTATTTTTTAAAACTGACTTATTGAAAAAATATTTTATAAGAAAGAGGCAAAACGATGAATCAAGAACACTTTTTAATTGAGTTAAAATTAAACTTAGTTGATTTACCCCAGCAAGAAGTACTAAAGATTCTATCCCATTATCAAGAAAAATTTAGACTTGGATTAGAGGCTGGAAAGTCTGAAGAGCAAATTGCAAAAGAACTAGGCCATCCCAGCCGATTAGCCGCCACCATCTTAACTGATCGGGGCTTGCCGCCTCATTTAAAAGAAGATCATTACAGCCAAGGTGATTGGGTTGAATTCGAAACTCAACACAAAGCTCCAAAGCAAAAAAAGGATTATCCCAAAAGCAGTTTTTCTCCATTCGCTTATTTTTTCAGAGCCGTGTTCATTATTGGTCTCAATCTAGTTATTTTGTCTATTCCCATTGTCTCTTTTCTATTTTTACTTTTTGGGGCATGGATCTCTGGAATCGTATTGGTTTTTGCACCCATAGTCGGTATGCTCGGACTAATTAATGTTGTATCAGCTGCTACATTATTTCAATTATTCATCTCTATTTTATTGTGCGGTCTTGGCTTATTCATCAGTATTATTTGCTATTTTCTTACTTCTTTTTCACTTAAGCTGTTCAGACGCTACTTTTCTTGGTCAATTCGAATGATCTCAGGAGGTTCTCAAGCATGAAGAAAAAAACGAGAGCACTTATTGTTTTAAGTTTTCTTTTTATTATCGTTGGAAGTATTGGGGCAGGCCTTACATACGCAAAAGCTTATGACTCAATCTACGTCACTCAGCAAGAATCAATTTCCATTAACGGTATTAAAAAAATCAACCTTACAGGTTCTTCAGCCACTATACAAGTCGCTAAAACCCATGCAAAAGAGCTATCTGTTAAAATTGAAGGGTTGGATACCAATGCAACAGCTTATCAATTGAATTCCTCTAAGAAGGGGGATCAATTAAACTTGGCTATTAAAGAACATAAACAACGTTCGAATACGGTTTTAGATTTTTTGCAGTTCGAAAATGTTCACATTACACTTGAAGTACCTGAGTCCATCGATTTGTTGGCTCTTGATACTACTGCTGGTATGGTTTCAATTGATCATTTAGCTTTATCAGACGTAATAATTACTACAGATAGCGGCGATGTGTCTGTAGCAGAAAGCCAATTAGCGAATTTATCTATACAAACTTCTGCGGGAACAACACATTTGAATCAATCCACTATTCAAAAGGTAGCAGTTGATTCAGATTCAGGGTCCACCTATTTAAATGAAGTGATCGCTANNCGTTACAACTGATTCGGGACAAATTGATTTTTCTCAAGTAGCTGGAAATTTAGCTGCACAAGCAGATACCGGTACGATTTCTTTAGCCAACCATACGCTTAAACAGGAAACAGCATTTACAACGCACTTTGGAACGATTTATGTTACTACAGAACAGCTTCCTTCTGATTTATTAATAACTACTTCCACCAACTTAGGCCGCGTTTCGCTTTTTGATAAGTCTGTGCCTACTGTTCAATTTGGTAAAGGCAGCCACTCCATGCAATTAAAATCAGATACAGGTGATATTTCAGTATTAACAGAGCAAGAAGAAGAGTTTGAAAACAACTAAATTCTTTAAGTTGTTACGTCTCTTCAAATTTGTGCAGATAAAAACGTTGTGGTAAAATGAGTACTTGTTTCAAACAACTTCATGAAAAATTTTTAATAGAAAGTATGAGAACATGCAGACAAAAAAATTCGTTTCACAAGCACCTTATTTTACAAGCCTTTTATTGTTTTTTTTATTCAGTATCATTGCTTTTGGACTCTATATTCAGGCGGATTGGATACAATCTTTTGATCAATTTATCAGTCAGCCAATTTTAGAACAGCGATCTGAAAATAAAACACTCTTTTTTATAGCCTTCACTCATTTGGGCAGTGTGGCTGCAATGGTTTTAATCGTGCTTCTTTTCAGTTCTTTTTTATTCTGGAGAACTAAAAGTCTAGGTATGGTGTTTTGGTTTGCATTACAAACTATTTTAGGAGCTGCTTTGTTAAATCACTACGTTAAAGATATTTTCCAACGGCAGCGTCCAACAATTAAACACTTAGTTGTGCAAGGCGGCTATAGCTTCCCCAGTGGGCACTCCATGGGATCATTGATTTGCTACGGCGGTATTGCTTTTCTGCTCATTCAACTCACTAGACGCTCCGTATGGAAAAGATGCATCTTCTTTTTNNTCGGATATACGTAGGTGTCCATTTCCCTTCTGATGTTTTAGGCGGATACTTATTAGGTGGAGCTTGGTTATCCTTAATGATTGGACTTTACCAAAGGTGGCTGCACTGGTTTAACAAGCGAACTTCTCCGCATAGTGAATAAAATTGTGCCACTTGAATCGTTTCAAGTGGTATTTTTTTGCGTTAAAAATTAGCATGTTCGTGTTAAGATAGAATTTGAAAGATAGGAGGACATCAAAATGATTGAAAATGCCATGCGTTACAGTCATACATTATTAAAAAATACTGTTATACCGGGAGATACAGTTATTGATGCTACCGTCGGAAATGGCGGAGACACCATTTTGTTAGCCGCTTTAGTAGGAAAGACCGGTAAAGTTTATGGTTTCGATGTCCAATCACTGGCTCTGCAAACCACCAAAGAAAAGCTTCTTTTAACAGGGTTAGGCGAACAAGTCGACCTTTACTTGCAAGGACACGAGACTTTAAAAAGTGTAGTCCCTGAGAAGACAGAAANNACTTGCCAAAAAGCGATAAGAAGATCATTACAAAAGGAGAAACAACTATTCAAGCAATCCATGCCATTCTGCCTATGCTGCGAAAAGGCGGTTTGGTTCTATTGGTGATTTATTCTGGACATCAAGGAGGTCAGACAGAAAAAGAAGCTGTTTTAGCATTTACTGAACAATTGCCCCAACAATTTTTTAATGTCTTGCATTATGGATTCATCAATCAACGCAACGATCCGCCCTTTTTACTTATAATTGAAAAAAAATAACCAAATAAAGAACTGCTGACAGTAATTAAACACTGCCAGCAGTTCTTTATACTTAAATCACATTTTCTTTTTTTGCGAACTGATTGAATACTAAAGCAAGTACAACAGTAATAAATCCATAGATAAAAACATGGTGAATGCCATCGTATAAAATCATTCTTAAGGTTGGCAATAAATCTGGATCTAAATGAATCGCTGTTAATGGATTGATTAATTCATTCATCATTTTGCTTTCTACACCTTTTGATTGATGGATTTGTAATTGTTCTGCCATTTTATTGTTCAAAACAATTCCATAAAGAGAAATCATAATGGTTTGCCCTAAAATCCGAAATAGGGTATTTACCGATGTAGCGATACCGATTTGGTTTTTAGGAACAACATTTTGAATTGTAACGGTAGTAGTCGTAATCGTTAATCCCATGCCTAATCCAATAAGCGCGGTAATTAAAAGAAAAACGTAAAAAGGCGTTGTGAAAGGTAATAAAGTTAGTATCAAAGCGCTGATACTAACGATTAATAGACTAGTCGTTAAAATAGTTTTAACTGGCCGTTTAAGCATCATCTGTCCAGCTATAAAAGACCCTACGATCCAAGTAAGCGACATTGGCGTGATTGCAAATCCTCCCATTGCGGCTTTTAATCCTTTTAAACCTTGCATCCACATGGGAATATAAACATCTACTCCTATTAAAAATCCGCTGACTAAGGCAGCAGCTAAATTTTGAATAACAAAAGTCCGGCTGCTAAACAAACTTAGCGGTAAAATAGGATCGGCTGCACGTTTTTCTGCAAATATAAAAATAGCGAAACAAATTAGTGAAGCAACAAACCAGTCCAACATAGAGAGCTTAAATTCTTCTGTATCTCCTATTATTTGAATACCATATAATAAAAACAATAAAGTGCCTGTTAAGGAAATGCTTCCTAAATAATCAACTGCTTTTCTTTCATACGTAAACTCTTCGTGTAAGAAAGATAAAAACAGCAAAATGGTGATGATTCCAATAGGAACATTAATATAAAAGATCCAATGCCAGCTTAAATGATCAACTAGGAATCCACCGAACAACGGTCCAAAAATCCCTGCTACTCCCCAAGCTGCTCCATTTAGCCCCATTACTTTTGCACGTTTTTCTATCGGATAAATATCCGCAATAACTGTTGATGTTACCGGCATGATTGCACCGGCTCCTATCCCTTGAATAGCTCTAAACAGTATCAGTTGAGTCATAGTCTGCGAAAGACCACATAAAGAAGAACCAATTACAAAAATAAGCAGTCCTGCTATCAAAATAGGTTTTCGACCGATCATATCTGATAATTTCCCATAAATAGGTGTCATAATAGCATTAGTCAATAAATAGATCGAGAAGACCCAGTTCATAATGGACATTCCTTCAAGGCTGCCGATAATCGTCGGCATAGCTGTTGAAACAATTGTTCCTTCCACAGCCGTCATAAATGTCGCCACAAAGATCGCAATGGTTACGATCGTTACATTTGTTTGTTTTTTATTTTTTTCCATATTTACCTCCAATTAAATTATTTCATAGTTAATTTTTCTTGTGCGTATATGTAAAGCGCATCCTAACCCTCTTAAGATTAGAATACGCTCGTCGATTATCACGCTAAAGAATTTTTTAATGAATTGATTTTATCTGTCTTTTCCCAAGGCAAATCGATATCCGTTCTGCCAAAATGTCCGTAAGCAGCTGTTTTTTTATAAATAGGTCTTTGAAGGTCCAGCATTTTTATAATCCCAGCTGGTCGCAAGTCAAAGTTCGCTCTNNAATTAAATCAGCTTCGCTCTCAGTTCCCGTTCCAAAAGTATCGATGGCAATGGATACTGGATGTGCAACTCCAATAGCGTAAGCTAGTTGAACTTCACATTTTTCAGCTAAACCTGCTGCTACAATATTTTTAGCGATATATCGAGCAGCGTAACTAGCTGAACGGTCAACTTTCGTCGGATCTTTACCAGAAAATGCTCCGCCGCCATGACGAGCATATCCACCATACGTATCAACAATAATTTTACGTCCAGTCAAGCCCGAATCTCCTTGTGGCCCGCCAATCACAAAACGGCCAGTTGGGTTAATAAAGTATTTTGTATTTTCATCTAATAATTCTTTTGGAATAACTTGATTGATGACTAATTCCATAATATCTTTTTTCAATTCATCAGTAGTTGTATCCGGATGATGCTGTGTACTGATAACCACTGTATCTACACGTAAAGGCTGGTTATTTTCATCATATTCGATAGTTACTTGAGATTTAGCATCTGGTCTTAAATAATCAAGTGTTTTATCTTTTCTCAGTTCCGCCAGTCTTCTAACTAAACGATGGCTTAGCGAAATAGGTAGCGGCATCAATTCGGGTGTTTCATTGATTGCATAACCAAACATCAACCCTTGGTCTCCTGCTCCAATTTGATCCAGTTCATCTTCATTCATTGTTTTGTATTCAACTGAATCATTTACGCCTTGCGCAATATCAGCAGATTGTTCATCAATCGCTACAATCACTGCACATGTATCGGCATCAAACCCAAACTTAGCTCTCGTATAACCAATATCGCGAATGGTGTTACGAACAACTTTTTGAATATCCACATAAGTAGAAGTAGATATTTCACCGACCACTAATACCAGACCCGTTGTTACAGTTGTCTCGCATGCTACACGTGCATCTGGGTCTTTGGCGATGATGGCATCTAAAATAGCATCGCTGATTTGGTCAGCAATTTTATCTGGATGTCCTTCTGATACTGATTCAGAAGTAAATAATCTTCTTTCTGTCATTTTTGTTCCCCCTTTAAATTTTCGGTTACAAGGCTTCTCCACTTTTTTTATCAAGCGAATCCTCTCGGGAATCCATTTGCAAACCTTATACATTTTAACACACTTCCCAGACTTTAGGTAAAGAATATTTTAATTTTAGAAAAGTTGATGAAAGGCCAGTCTGTAGACATTTTATTTTGTTCATTTGACTAAAATCAGCTTCCTACTTAGAAAAATATTAGATTCTCAAATTTAGCACTAATGAGTAAGTGTACCTTCTGCTTCATATAATTAGCTACTTAATTTTTTCAAATTAATTTAACCTTATACTGTGTCTTCCTGTAATTTTTGGTAAGATAGAAACGAGACGCAAGCGAAAGGAGTTTTACCGTTGAATAAAACCATTTATACACAATGGAGGGATTTTTTCTTCCATCCGTTTTTTATTATTTTAGCAACTCCCCTGACCTACTTATTAATAGG
>DIDU01000096.1:7798-8383 GCA_002418295.1 Carnobacterium sp. UBA5792
GCATTTCTTCTTTAAACTCTTTAATAGGCCTGCTTTTAGTACTTTATAGCTTGTTGATTCAAGGACATTCTTATCTAATCAAAATCGGATTGGATTGGTTCTCCATTGTTATGCAAGCCATTTTTAAAGGTGGTATTTTAACTTATCTTAGTTTTTCTATTCAATTATCTTTTATTCCAAATACGCTTTTTTTATGGAGTATTCCCTTAATTGTCTTAGCACTACTGATAGAGTTAGGCAATTACCAAGTAAAACTAGAACAAATAACAGCTTTAGCAGAAAAAACAATAGTTTCTGTTCGAAATTTGCATATTTTATTTATTGGCTTACTCGTATTCCTTTATTTGAGTAGTTTCTTTATATTATGGCCTGCTTTCGGATATATTACCTTGTTTTTATTATTGAGTATGCCGATGGCTGTAAAAGTAATGCGTTCTTTTCAGCCAGTTAAAAAGGAAGAAATGAGACGTTCCTCGCGGCTTAAGCAATTATCTGCCTATTCCATTTTCTTCCTCTTAATATTTGCAGCTATTATCAGTACCCGGTTTTTCTGATTCTAAAAAAGACCATCAATACTCCTTATAA
>DIDU01000096.1:8612-8807 GCA_002418295.1 Carnobacterium sp. UBA5792
CAATGGGCCTAAATGGACTCGAACCATCGACCTCACGCTTATCAGGCGTGCGCTCTAACCAGCTGAGCTATAGGCCCATAAAAAAAAAGCGGGTGACGAGAATCGAACTCGCATCAACAGCTTGGAAGGCTGTGGTTTTACCACTAAACTACACCCGCAAAAAAGGTGGCCCGGGACAGAATCGAACTGCCGACA
>DIDU01000195.1:0-319 GCA_002418295.1 Carnobacterium sp. UBA5792
CTGGAATCATTTCATCTACACGGTCAATAAAGTAAATGGGATAGCGGTTAGGAATTAATTCTTGAATTTCTGCAATATTCATTTTAGTCATTTTTATTTCCTCCTAGACAATTCTGAAAAGCGGTTGATTGTATTCGACAACTTGCTCATCTTCAACAAAGATTTCAGCAATTGTACCTTCGACATCACTTTTTATTTCATTCATTAATTTCATTGCTTCAACAATACACAATGTTTCGCCAACCATGACTGGATCGCCAACTTTTTTAAAAGCGGCTTGATCGGGAGATGGTGCCATATAGGTTACACCAACCAATGG
>DIDU01000195.1:381-758 GCA_002418295.1 Carnobacterium sp. UBA5792
TACCAACCAATGGCGATTGGACAATGTGTCCCTCTTTCGCTTCTTCTGCTTGAGAATCTATCGGCAGAACCACTTCGTCTACTTGAAGGGATGCTTTTGATTTTGCCATTGTTCTTTGCTGTTGAACCGGCTGTGTATTTTCAGCTGTTTGATTCAAAGCAGCAGGTTGCACATTCGATTGCATAGGAACAGTATTTTTACTCATTCGAACAGAAGCATTGTCCATTTGCAAATCAAAATCCGTCAATTCAGATTGATCAACGAGTTTAAGTATTTCTTTAACTTGTTCAAAATCCATTATTGCCCCTCCCATTTTTTGAAACAAGTGACTGCGTTATGGCCACCGAATCCTAATGAGTTATTTAAAGCATAACGAA
>DIDU01000195.1:788-5755 GCA_002418295.1 Carnobacterium sp. UBA5792
ACTTCAGCCTGTCTTCCTACTCGCGGAATATAATCTAAATCACATGCTTCATCGGCTGTTTCTAGTCCAATTGTCGGCGGTAAAAAGTCATCTTGTAAAGCTTTGACACAAGCAATGGCTTCAATTGCTCCCGCAGCTCCTAACAAGTGTCCGGTCATACTCTTAGTACTGGAAATAGCAACTTTTTTAGCTGTTTCGCCTAAAGCGTACTTGATTGCCATTGTTTCTGCAGAATCATTTGCTGGGGTACTCGTTCCGTGAGCGTTGATATAGCCGACTTCTTCAGGTGTGATCCCTGCTTCTGCCATCGCATTTAGCATCGCTTTACCTGCTCCGCTTCCATCAGGAGTAGGCGCCGTCATGTGATAGCCATCACCTGTTGAGNNTAAATAGTTGCCCCTCGTTCTACTGCATGGTCTAGGCTTTCCAGCATTAAGACTCCGGCTCCTTCACCCATGACAAAACCATGACGGTCTTTATCAAATGGAATGGATGCACGATCTGGATCTGTACTAGTAGAAAGTGCTGTTAGAGCTGCAAACCCAGAGATTCCGATTTCATTGATCGTTCCTTCTGCTCCACCTGCCAAAATAACATCTGAGTAGCCGTGTTTGATGTTGCGATAAGCTTCTCCAATAGCATTATTTCCTGAAGCGCAAGCTGTCACGATCGATGTATTGATCCCTTTTGTACCGATTGCAATTGAGATGTTACCAGCTACCATATTTCCGATCGCCATCGGCACAAAGAAAGGCGCAACACGTTGTGGTCCTTTGTCGTGCATTTTGATGATTTGTTCTTGCATAGCGTTCAATCCGCCAATACCAGAACCCACAATCACACCAAAACGATCCATATCGGTTTTTTCTGTGTCAATTCCGCTCATTTCAACGGCTTGAACAGCAGCAGCCACCCCGTATCTTGAAAACTCATNNTGCAATTTTTCGCGGCATGTAGTTTGTTGCATCAAAATTTTTCAATTCCCCCGCTACACTAATACCTGTTTCAGTTGCATCGAATTTTGTAATCGGTGCAATTCCATTTTTTCCAGCTTTCAAACCATCCCAGAATTCATCGACTGTATTTCCTAAAGGCGTAACGGCACCCATACCTGTTATGACTACACGGTTCATATCTGTTCGTCCTCCTTCTTTAACCATTCATTACCATACCGCCGTCAATGTTGATAACTTGACCGGTAATATAGTTATTTTCACTTAAAAAAACTGCAGCTCGTGCTACGTCTTCTACTTGACCAAAACGTTTTAACGGAATCTGTCCCACAGCTTGTTCTTTCATTTTTTCTGATAAGACATCTGTCATTTCTGTTTCAATAAAACCTGGAGCAATCGCATTTACTGTGATTCCTCTAGCTGCTAATTCACGAGCAGCTGATTTCGTTAAACCAATTACACCGGCTTTACTGGCTGCATAGTTAGCTTGGCCCACATTTCCAACCAATCCCACAACGCTTGACATGTTAATGATCGTACCGCTTCTTTGTTTCAACATGACTTTTGTAGCATGACGGATGGTATTGAATGTTCCTTTTAAATTGACTGCAATTGTTTGATCAAAATCCTCTTCAGACATCCGCATCAAAAGCATATCATTCGTTATACCGGCATTGTTCACTAACACATCCACACTGCCAAATACCTCTTTGGTTTCTTCAATCAATCGTTTGGCACTTTCAAAATCACTCATATCACCAAGTATGGTATGTACTTTAGCACCATAGGCTTGGATTTCCTCAATTACATCTGTCGGAATGGGTTTTCGACCGTTTAGGACAATGTTTGCTCCAGTTTTTGCAAATGCTACGGCAATGGCTTTCCCTATTCCTCTTGAACTACCTGTAACGATAACCGTTTTGTTTTCTAACGTCATGAACTCATTCCTTTTTTTTTAATGAAAAACAATTTTTATATGTGACCATCTGACTTCAACGCTGCTAATTTAGTTAACGTTTTTTCTAATGTTTTATTATTTTCCACATTTAAAGTAAGGACAGATTTATCAATTTTTTTAATAAAACTGCTCAACGTTTTCCCTGGGCCAACTTCGATAAAGGTATCTACCCCTAAATCGATCATGGCTCTAACACCATCTTCCCAATAAACAGGTGACATTACTTGTTTAACCATCGTATCAAGAATTTCTTCTTTCGTCGTAAACACTTTAGTAGTTGTATTACTAATGACAGGCAAATCGGGATCATTAACCGTCACTTCTTTTAAAGCTTCTGCTAGTTGTTCAGCTGCGGGTTGGAGTAACGCTGTATGAAAAGGACCACTTACTTGAAGCGGAACCACACGTTTAGCACCTTTTTCCAGCAGAATTTCTCCTGCCTTGTCAACCGCTTCTTTAAGACNNTAATCGCTATTTGTCCAGGCATATTGTAATTAGCAGGAGAAACCATTCCTAGATTACTTGCTTCTTGGCAAGCTTCCATAATGGTTTCGCGATCTAATCCTAAAACAGCGCTCATCGCCCCTTCGCCTAATGGGACAGCTTCCGTCATGTACTGACCGCGTTTCTTCACTAGTTGGACCGCTTCAGTGAAATCTAGTACTCCAGCCTTCACAAAAGCACTATATTCGCCTAAACTTAAACCAGCTACAACTTCGGGTTCAATTCCCTTTTCTTTCAGTAAGGCATCAATTGCTGTACTGAGTGTCAAAATAGCTGGCTGCGTATAAGTTGTTTGATTAAGCAATTCATTTTCTTCAAAACAAAGTGCTGCAACATCTATATTTAAAGCTGCACTTGCTTCATTAAATAGAGTACGGACAATTTCGTGGTTATCGTAAAGTTCTTGTCCCATCCCAGAATATTGAGCACCTTGGCCACTGTATACAAAAGCAATCTTCATTAATAATGACTCCTTCAGTTCGCTTTTTAATAAAATCCTTCAAAATTACTACTACTGGAATACCAGAAATTTCGACTCCAAAAAAATAACCAGAAATCCTTGGAAGCCAATAGGAACTTCTTTCAGCTTTCTGGTATTTAAATAGATCAAACAATTTACTTTTTATAAAGATAAAGCGCGTGCTTGTTTTTCGATTACTTCTTTGTATTCATCCATTAGTTGATGAATGATTTCTTCGCAACTTTGTTCTTTTTTTACTAAACCGGCACTTTGTCCTGACATAAAAGATCCGGTTTTATTGTCTCCATCCACTACTGCCCGCTTCAAAGCGCCTTTTCCGAGAGCTTCTAAACGAGAAAAATCAGGATTTTCATCACTAGTGATTTCTTTCTCAACTTTTAAATACTCACGAGTTAGTTTGTTACGCAATACGCGAACGGGATGTCCAGTAATCATACCTGTTACTACGGTGTCGATATCTTTTGCTTTCAAAATAGAATCTTTAAAGTTTCGATGTGCATTACTTTCGTATGCAACAACAAAACGAGTCCCAAGTTGAGCAGCAGCAGCGCCAAGTGACATAACAGCGGCTACACCACGCCCATCTGCAATTCCACCAGCAGCAATAACAGGAATTGTAACCGCATCTACCACTTGTGGAACCAAATTCATAGTAGTCGTTTTGCCAATATGTCCGCCGGCTTCCATTCCTTCACAGATAATCGCATCTGCTCCTTCAGCTTGCATTCTTCGTGCTAAAGCAACTGAAGCTACGACTGGGATTACCACTGTTCCAACAGCTTTGAATTGTTCCATATATCTTCCTGGACTTCCCGCGCCTGTTGTGACAACTTTTATCTTTTCTTCACAGACAACTTGTACCACTTCATCTACATGTGGAGAAAGAAGCAGTACATTGATTCCAAACGGTTTATCGGTTAGTTTCTTTGTTTCTATGATCAATTCACGAACAGTTTCTCCTGTCGCATGCCCACAAGCAAGAATGCCTAAACCTCCTGCATTTGAAACCGCACTTACTAGACTTGGATCAGCGACCCATGACATAGCACCTTGAATAATGGGGTATCTAATGCCAAGTTTTTCGATTAATTGAGACTGCATACAGGTTCCCTCTTTCTAATTGGTTGTTCTTATTTTTTAGCTAACTCTGCATCTACGAACGTTACGATATCTTGAACAGTAGTTAGTCCTTCTTCTGATTCGATTTTAATATCAAATTCGTCTTCAATATCGTTAATGATTTGGAATAAGTCTAAACTGTCTGCTTCTAAGTCTTCACGGAAGTTTGTTTCTAATTGTACTTCTTCTTCCTCTTTGTCTAATTGGTCCACGATGATTTCTTGAATTTTTTCGAATGTCATTTTTGTTTCCTCCATTATAGTTGTTTTTTAGTATGTGCTTAATTTTTTTATAGCTTAAGCAAGCTTGTTGTTACTTAATTAAAGTTGGATTAACATGGAACCCCAAGTGAGTCCTCCACCAAATCCAGTTAAAATAATTTTTTCGTCTTTACCAAGAGTCAATTCACCAGAAGAAACAAGTTCATCTAATAAAATTGGAATACTAGCTGCCGAAGTATTTCCATAATTGGAAATATTTAAGGCAAACTGTTCAAAAGGTATTTTTAATTTCTNNTCGAATAGCAAAGTCGAAAATTGCTCGGCCTTCCATCTTTAAAAATACATCATCCGGCTCTTTTTGAGAGCTATAAGGATTTTGAACGGATAATGAGCCAGTTGGTAAAGCTAAGCCTCGGCTTCCATCTGCATGAATGTCTTCGCCTAGAAAACTTCCTTCTGTCTCTGTTCGTTATAATAAAACCCCGCCAGCACCATCACCGAACAAAACAGCTGTACTTCGGTCTTCCCAATTAATAATCTTAGACATAACTTCTCCGCCTAAAACAAGAGCATAACGGAAAGCGCCACTTTGCAGCATTTTTTCAGCTACAGACAAAGCGTAAATAAATCCTGAGCAAGCTGCACTTATATCAAAAGCCATTCCTTGCTTGGCTCCAAGATAATCTTGAACTAAACAAGCAGTTGAAGGACTCAGATAATCCGGCGACATA
>DIDU01000021.1:0-1021 GCA_002418295.1 Carnobacterium sp. UBA5792
AGATTGTTATCAGTTTGCCATTAAACCATCAAACTTGTCACAGCGAGCAGCAAAACAAGCAGGGGAAATCTATTTGTATCATGTTCATTTTAATGGATGTGTACGGGATTTCCTTTTTTTATTGGAAAGATGTTTTAGAGGAACGAGCTTTCGCTTTACTGCTATATGTGGTTTTTTAGATGTAGAAGGTTATTCACTTAAGAAATGGAAACCAATTCTACGTAACCACCACATAAACTCTGCAGATGTAGATTGTATTTTCAAGAAAGATGATCTTGTAATGATTGTGCATCACCATGGAGGTTTAGAGGTGGTTAAGCGTGCGGAAAAAGGCGAACAATTAAAAAAAGTAAACTTCTTAGAGGTAGATAGCTGGTTACAAGCACTAAATCCGACAAAAGAGGATCTATTCTCTTTAACAGGTGTGAGTGTATCGTAATGAGTAATTTACATAACTATATGGAAGTGTACAGACAGAGGGAATGATAGAAATCCGTAGTGCAAAATGACTATGAATTTCTGTCTTTTATTTTATTCAGGAGGATTTTAGTATGAATTTATTTGAACTGTTTGGTTTAGAGGTTGGAGAAGACGTAATGGTACAAGATGTGAGAACAGATAAACAAGTTCGCAATCGATACAGTTATGATGTAGGTGAGAAATTAGTGGGAGCAAAGAAAGAGATACGAGCATTAAAAGAATCATTTGTAGTATCATTTTCTTTAGAAATTTTAGCTGAAATTGAAAAAGAATCTCCAGTAGAGGCGCTAAATGCATTGGATCGAAATACATTGATTCCATTCTCTTTTGAACATGAAAAAGAAAATGATGTCCCACCACATGTTGCAAAGTTAAAGCAGTTGCTAGTGGGCAGAATAAATAAGAAGCCAATTGTAGATACACCGACTGCAAGGAAACTATATGTTCAAGCATGTAGAAGAATATGGCATGATATACAGTCGGTACATACCTCAGAACAATGGGTAGATCTTGTGGTCTCTTATGGAATGGAAATGAACAA
>DIDU01000021.1:1123-2025 GCA_002418295.1 Carnobacterium sp. UBA5792
TACGAAAAAGGTTACGACTCGTAAGAAATCCGCAGCTGCTTGGAGTAGGAAACTGCCAGATACTCTGCAAAGAAAAGGACCAGGAGTAGAAATTGCTACCAAACCTGAAGACGTAGTGGCTATGTTTGGGTTGAAGGGGATGCAATTTGGTCATTATTGCACCGAACAATATGCAAAAGAACATATCGGGCATGTATCCGAAGCATTGCATGATTTAGCTCGTATATTAGGGATTTCACCTGAGTATATAGGGTTAGGAGGACGCTTAGGACTTGCGATTGGTGCGAGAGGAAGCGGCAATGCATTAGCACATTATGAACCTTCTACCAAAGTCATTAATTTAACTCGTGATAATGGAGTCGGGGCATTGTGTCATGAATGGGGACATGCATTGGATCATTTCTTATATGATTGTAGTCATGATTTTCAAAATGGTAGTCTTGCTTTCTTATCAAGCGGGAAGAGTATTGGGAATATCTTGCCTGCTATTATCAAGGAAAAGATGCAAGCTGTGTTAGATGCTTGTAAACAAGGAAAAGTGGCCAGAGTAATCAACGTGGAAAATGCCTACAGTAGAAAGTGGTATTTCTATGGTGGTGTTATCGATAGTTATGATGTGTTTAAAGGAAATCTTTCAAATATTTTAGAATCACATCATGCTAGTTTGTGTAGGAAGCTTGATACTTTATCAGGAGCAACAAAGACGCGTATGGAGCGTAAAATTGAAAAAGAATTTGAGAAAACCGCACAAATGTTAGCTGCATATCATTATAAAAAAACAGGCGAAAAACTTAGTGAAATACCCTATCAAGTGAAAGGGTCCATATATTTTGATACAGCCATTAAGTTAGATAAGAAGAGAACTAAAAAGTATTGGTCTACAAATCATGAGATGTTTGCTA
>DIDU01000021.1:2161-2871 GCA_002418295.1 Carnobacterium sp. UBA5792
ACAAGAGAAAGTAGCATGTACCCGTGTGGAAAGTAAGTGGGTATACGGTAAAAATTCAAGTAATCCAAGTTATATCCATTATCTAAATGGTAAGAAGCAATACCAATTACCAGAGGTAGATGTAGTAAAGGGGCATAGTAAGCGAAGTAAGGAAGAATTAGATGTATTTAATCGTAATTTAATCGGATTTTTGCCGTTAGAGGAGAAGCATCATATACATTTACTGCAAGATAGAAAAATGACTGAAGAAGAAGTACAGGTACGTCAATATCGTTCGTTTTTAAAGCAACAAATTGTGTTGGAAGATGATAATACGTACACAACTATTTGGGAAAAGTTATTTAAACAAATTGGCAAAAAAGATTGTTGGAAGGGAATACCTGGATTTTATGAAATGAAGAAAGGACAAACTTCTCTTCGTTTAATGGCAGGTTTTCCAGGAATTATGATTCCATTCCGAAACCAATATAATCAAATTGTTGGTTGGCAAGTACGTGTAGATGAAGTAAAGAACTCTGTTCATGTGAAATCTGGACCTACAGGTATACAAGCCGAACTAGTCCAACAGCCTAATGTAGTGAAAATAACGAAAAACGAGGATTGTATCTATGAAGGAAAACTAGAAATAGGGAAAAATAAAGAATTATTAATCGACGGGGAAAAGGTTGTTGTAAAGATACATAAAGGTCAAAAATACTTATGGATCTCTT
>DIDU01000021.1:2924-3318 GCA_002418295.1 Carnobacterium sp. UBA5792
CTAAAGTAGGGACAACAGTTCTTGCGATTCCAGGTGTAAATGCATGGAGAATCGTTATGCCAGTATTAAAAGATATGGGAGTAGAAAATGTATACTTAGCATTTGATGCTGACTTAGTAGAGAATGAAAAAGTAAGAGCTGCCGTAATTGCTTTTGCGACAGAGTTAAAGAAAGAGGGCTATAACGTAATTATTGCGGCATGGAACCCAGCACAAGGGAAAGGTCTGGATGATGCAATGCAAGCTGCTTTCAAACCAGTTTTTCGCAAAATATAAAAAATCATAATTGTGAAGTTAAAACAAAATTGTACACGTTAAAAGAAAGTCGTACATTTTACAACAAAGTAGAAGTATTAGTGTAAAACTTTCTTTTAACAAAACACTTAACAGTTTAG
>DIDU01000128.1:0-23871 GCA_002418295.1 Carnobacterium sp. UBA5792
GCGTGTTCTTATATGTTGGCGCAAGTCCTGAGGGTGAAAAAGCTTACCCTCATCATCATCCAAAATTTAAAATCAATGAAAAAAGCATGACGGTTGCTGCAGAAACAATGGGAACTTTAGTAATCGATTATTTGAAAAGAGGGAATGAAGAGTAGTGGAAACAGAATATAAAGGAAATAATAAACTGATATTGGGGATTGTATTAGGAGTAGTGACGTTCTGGTTATTTGCTCAATCAATGGTAAATATTGTGCCAGCTGTTCAATCAGATTTAGGCATTTCATCAGGAATTTTAAGCATCTCTATTAGTTTGACCGNNTATTGACCGCTTTATTCTCAGGTATGTTTATGGTAGCCGCAGGAGGATTAGCTGACAAATATGGACGTGTTAAATTAACAAATATTGGATTGATTCTAAGTATCATCGGTTCTTTATGTTTGGTTGTAGCACAAGGTTCGGTTTTATTGATTGCTGGTCGTATTATCCAAGGGATTTCAGCTGCCTGTATTATGCCTTCTACATTAGCCTTGATGAAAACCTATTTTCAAGGAGCCGAAAGACAACGTGCATTGAGCTATTGGTCAATCGGTTCTTGGGGTGGATCAGGTATTTGTTCATTTTTTGGAGGATTTGTTGCAACGTATTTCGGATGGCGTTCAATTTTCATCATTTCAATCATTATTGCAGTGACGAGCCTGCTTTTACTTAAAGGCACTCCAGAAAGCAAAGTCACAGCTGTTGGCGAAAAGAAACCTTTTGACATTGGCGGACTGATCACTTTTGTCGTTGCTATGTTAACCATTAATATTGTAATCACTTCAGGAGCTTCTATGGGCTGGACAAATCCTGTTATTGTAGGCTTGCTTGTGGTATTTCTTATTTCAGCTCTCTTATTTGCGAGAATCGAAATGAAGCATACAAACAGTTTTATTGATTTTTCATTATTCAAAAATAAAGCGTATAGTGGAGCTACTTTATCTAATTTCTTGCTAAATGCTTCTGCAGGAACAATGATCGTTGCGAATACGTACGTTCAAATTGCCCGTGGTTTTTCTTCTTTCCAATCCGGCTTATTAACTATTGGTTATTTGGTATGTGTCTTAAGCTCTATTCGAATAGGCGAAAAAGTTTTACAAAAACTTGGTTCTCGGAAACCAATGATGGTTGGAACATTTACTGCAATTATCGGGATTGCTCTTATGACATTCACGTTCATACCTGGAATCGCCTATAATGTATTAGTTTTTGTTGGATTTGCCTTATATGGTTTTGGTTTAGGAATCTATGCAACACCTTCAACAGATGCTGCTATTTCAAATGCACCATCAGATAAAATAGGTAGTGCTTCTGGTATCTATAAGATGGCTAGTTCTTTAGGCGGTGCTATGGGAGTTGCATTATCTTCAAGTTTATTTAATGCCATTGGAACAAACGGAAATATGGAAATAGCTGGTTCAGCAGGATTATTGCTAAACGTTGCTTTCGGTATTGTTGCTTTGATCTCAATTATGATGACGGTACCTAAAGAAAAGACGGAATTAGTTAGGCAGTAAATGAAGTAAGTAAATAGCTTTACTGAACCAGTAATTTATTTTAGTATTTTTATAATAGGAAGGAGAAGGTATAATGTGATTACATGATGCCTTCTTTTTTTAATTAATATGGATTTGTGATCTCACAATTATCGTTAATCCTGAATAATTTAAAAGTTACTACTTATTCGAAAATAGCAGGCACAAAAATCAATTATGGAATCAGGAGTTTTGCAATGGATAAGAGGAAAAAATTTTTTCGAGAAATAACGACTATTAAAAAAACAGAAGATTCGTTGTTGCGTGTTTTTGGCGCGGGAGCTACGACTGGAATTATGCTCATGGCAGGTTACCTGCTGAACAATATGCAAATTGGAACTTTCGGAGCACTTGGAGCATTCGCGTTTTTGTATTATCAACCGATCCCGACAAGAGCACTAATACCACGTATTTTTAGAGTGGGAATCTGTCTGGTATTAAGCTTTCTTGCAGGAGCTTTGTCAACATTTATACCTTGGATGATTCCTATTACGATTGGGATAGTCAGTTTAATCAGTCTTCTAGCTTTCAGAATACTTAATTTGCCAAAACCTGGAGCTTTCTTCATCATCATGGTAAATTCTATGGGAACAGGATTAGCATTAGGTTTTTCAGAAATAATCTGGGCTGCAAGTTATGTGGCTTGTGGCGTCTTGACTGCAGTTTTGATGGCTTATTTAGTGGGTATAGCACATCGAGCTTTGATTAAAGAAAAAGAAGAATATACAACTGTAGCTTTTAAAACAAAATTTACCTATGCTCTAAAGCATGATCCGGAATTGTTGTTGTCTTCTATTCACCATGCAGGGATTATCTTCTTTGCTGCCTATTTGGGATCAGCTTTAGAATTGGGCAATCCATATTGGATAACGATTTCTTGTGCTGCTGTTCTCCAAGGCAGAGAGTTGATCGTCATTATGTATCGGAATATTCAACGGGTAGTTGGAGGTGTTTTCGGGCTGCTATTAGGGATGTTGCTATTTTCATTAGACCTTAACGTGATTCAGACGATTATTGTCATTACGATTTTGAATTTTTTTGTGGAGTATGCCATGGTACGCAACTATGGACTGGCTAATTTCTTTACAAATCCTCTAGCTTTACTGCTGGCAAATTTATCAAGTGGCGCTTTCGTGAATGAATTAGTAGGAAACCGTTTCATTGGATTGGTTTTAGGAAGTGTTATTGGATTGATCGGAGCTGCACTGATAGCAGGAGCTATTATGTTGTTTAAAGGGGAAAAAATTATTCCTGAAAAGCATCTCAAAGCTCCGAAAGAGGAAGATTAAAAATGGATTCTGACAAGTTATGTTTCGATTTAGTACTGGAAATAAAGATTATGTAATTTTCGTAAATAGGTAGTAACATGTAATCAAAGAATCCGTCCTAGCACAAATGATCATTCTTTTGTGCTGGGGCGGATTTTTAATAAGTAAACAGCAGGAAAGATAGAACGGTTGTACTATTAGGAGAGATTCAATAGAATATTTCTTGCATCATGTCTGTTCTAATCGATTGATTTTTCTGGTTAAGTTAAAGAAAAGCTTCCCGTAGAGAACTAAAATGACTAGGAAACAAATAGTTATTGGAATACCGCTGATAAGAGATTTAATAGTGAACATATTTGATAATAGAAGAAAAAGCAAGATAAACGACATAGACATTCCGAACCAGGTCCACTGCGCTCTCACTTTTTTTAATAAACCAATCATCGAATCTTTATCCGTAAAAATTTCAAGGTTTTGAGTTTCGTCTGTACTAAGCTTTCTGAAGTAAATCCAACTGCCTTGGAATATAGGATAGGAGTAAACGGCTTCCCAGCCTGCATCTTCAAAAATAGCTAAATACTCATCTAAATCTTCTAAAGATTCTTTATAATCAATTCGATAAATATAATTTTCCGGTTTACCTTGTTCAAAGTGGTACCGCAAGTTTTTATACTTCGTAAAATGCCAACCTTCTAAAGCCATATGATGCAAAAAGTCTTGTTCTTTTTCCAATTGATCCACTGTAATGAATTTAAAAACTTTTTTCTCCATGCTTATAGCCCTCCTTTAGAGTTGAAATAGAGTTCTTTAATACGTGCTTTTTCACTATCTAAAATTTCTTTTCCCGTGGGCGTGATTTGATAAATTTTTCGGTTGCTTTCTTCTTTTACGGGTTCGATCAAACCATCCTTTTTCATCTTTGATAACGTTCCATAAATGGTTCCTGGGCCTAATGAAATACGTTTTTTAGTCAGCTTTTCAACATGATCAATAATGGCGTATCCATGTTTTGGCGCAACTAAAGATAGGAGAATATAGAATGCTGTTTCAGTCATGGGAATATAAGAATTTTTCAATTTTTCATTGATCAATGTATCACACCTCGATATATTTGATGTGCATATTATATCATGATGCGATATAATTCGCAAGAATATAGTATCGTATCGCGATGCTATTTTTATCTTTAGTAGTATAAAATTTTTTTATACTATTTTCTAAAGGGTTTCTTATCCCTTGAATGGATGGTTACTATACATCAATATAAAAAATGGCAACTTACTAAAAATAAGTATTGCAATGTAATTTATTCTGTGGCATACTAAATAAGTACTTACGAAATGTAAGTAAGTAATTGATGGGTTACCTTCAATTAAACTAACATAATGGAGGAAACACATTGAACAGTAAGTCAATATTCACTCGAATGAGCGAAGCAATATTTGGGAAAAAATTACAAACAGAAGAAAAGGGGAAAAACAATATGAAAATCGGTATTATCTCAGGAAGCGTACGTGAAGGAAGAAACTCAGAAGCAGTAACGCAATGGATCCATAATTTTGCAGTAAACAGGAACGACGAGGGAGTAGAATACGAAATCGTTGAATTAGCAGATTATGATTTACCGTTATTAGGAGCTAAACTTTCTGAAGATCGTCAAGCCGCAGCAGGGGCAGCAATTCAAGCTTGGTCTGAAAAAATGGCTTCATTTGATGGATATGTATTTATCACTCCAGAATATAACCATGCATTAGGTGGAGCATTAAAAAATGCTTTAGATTACTTAAAACCAGAAGTAGCGAATAAAGCAGCAGCCATGGTCGGATACGGCAGTTTAGGCGGCGCACGTGCTCATGAAGATATGCGTTCTATCTTAGGTGAATTGAGCGTTGCTTCTGTTCATACAACAACAAACTTTTCTTTAATGACGGACTTTGAAAACATGAGTGTTTTCAAACCAAATGATTACAACAAAGTAAATGCACAAGGTATGTTTGATGATTTATTATTATGGTCAAAAGCTTTCAGCACGATTCGCTAAATTTAAAATTAGAATACCTATTAAACGCTCTTCAAAGCAGGCACGGTAAAACGTGCTCATTTTGAAGAGTGTTTTTTTGAAAAGAAAATAATCGATACTATCAAGGTGGTCGATGCTATTGATTGAAAGAAAGTGACACTAGTGTTACAATGAGTTTTAAAGAAAAGATTTATTATTAAAGGAGGATAAACAGATGTGGTTGCACATTCATTTAACAGCTTTTATATTGATATTTGTTGCTATTTTAGTAAAACTATTTAATCAAGACAAAGAAATGAAGACTCTTTTTATGGTCATTCGAGTCGTTTATTTAGTCTTGATTGCAACAGGGATTCGTTTAGCACTTTATACGTTTGATTCTCAAGCCGTATTAACAACAGTAAAAATCTTACTTGGATTAAGTACGATCGCTGTCTGTGAAATGGCTTTTGGTAAAAAGGGAACAAAGATGATGAAAAACCTGCTCGTTGGTTTATTAGTAGTAACTGCTATTGTCGGACTTGTTTTAGCAGGCGGACGTCCATTTATTTCTTAACGAAAATGAAAGAAAAAGAAGAATAAAAAGAACACCTAAAAAATTATTTTTTTTAGGTGTTCTTCTTTGTAAAATTATTTATTATGTATAGTATATTTTTGTATCACTGTAATACTTCGTTAATAAATTAAGTGAATTTTACTAAAACATGCTTGTAAAAAGGTAAAATGAATAGTATGGTTAAGAAAACGATTACAGGAGTGTGCATATGTCAAAAATATTTGAAATAAAAGATGAATTTTATTTAGACGGAGAAGAAGTAAAAATAGTTTCAGGAGCAGTTCATTATTTTCGAGTTGTTCCAGAATATTGGGAAGATAGATTGAAAAAGCTAAAAGCGATGGGCTGTAATACCGTGGAAACATACGTACCATGGAATCTACATGAACCTCACGAAGAAACATTTAATTTCGAAGGGATGTTAAACATAAGAGGCTTTATTGAAATTGCGCAAGAAGTAGGATTATGGGTAATTGTACGTCCTTCACCCTATATCTGTGCTGAGTGGGAATATGGTGGCCTACCAGGATGGTTGTTGAAATATGATGATATGAAAATTCGTTGTAATTATCAGCCTTTTTTAGATAAAGTAGATCGTTATTTCAATCGACTATTTAAAGAGATTATTCCGCTACAAATAAACGAAGGCGGACCAATTATCATGATGCAAGTTGAAAATGAATATGGTGGATATGGTAATNNTACGGAGCAACTGTTCCTTTTGTTACAAGCGATGGTCCATGGGGAGATATGTTAGAAAATGGTTCAATCCCAGAATATGCACATCCAACTGTAAACTGCGGCTCAGATTTGAAGAATCAATTGCAAATACTACAGAAATTTAATAAGAAAAAAGGCCCATTAATGGTGATGGAATATTGGGTTGGCTGGTTTGATGCATGGGGAGATCCAGAACATCATACACGTGATACTCAAAGTGCTGCAAAAGAGTTAGATGATGCACTATCTATCGGACATATCAATTTTTACATGTTTCATGGAGGAACAAATTTTGGCTTTACTAATGGTGCAAATTACTATGATCATTTGACTCCTGATACCACTTCATATGATTATGATGCTCCATTATCGGAGTGGGGAGATGTTACTGAAAAGTACAAAGCTTTTCAGTCCGTTATAAAAAAACATTTACCTGAAGCTGAGACGTTTATGCCTAGAAATGCTAAAAAGATACATTATGGAAAATTGACTGTTCAACAAAAAACTTCTTTATTTAGTACACTGGAAAGTTTGGTTGAACCGGTAAGAACGGATTACACCATCCCTATGGAAAAATTAGATCAAAACTTCGGATATATACTTTATCGAAGCAACATTGGGAAAAAGAGAACTATTGAAGATTTTCGATTAGTCGGCGCTAATGATCGTGCACAAGTTTATGTAAATCAGGATCATTTATTCACGAAGTATGATTTAGAATTAGGAGATAAAGAATCTTTTGAATTGAATGATAATGAAAATACATTGGATATATTAGTAGAAAATTTAGGCCGTGTAAATTATTCTATAAAAATGGGCCATCAACAAAAAGGAATCAAAGATGGTGTCATTGTTAATGGGGCTTTTCAAAGTGTATGGGATGAATATACATTACCATTGGATAATATTGATGCTATCGATTTTGACACTCAATATAAAGAAAATACACCTAGCTTTTACCAATTTAAAGTTGAAGTAGCTGAACTGGGAGATACTTTTATTGATATGACTGGTTGGGGTAAGGGAGTAGTATTTGTCAATGGGTTTAATTTAGGTCGATTCTGGGAAATTGGTCCTCAAACTAAACTATATCTTCCTGCTCCTCTATTGAAAGCTGGCTCAAATGAAATTGTTGTTTTTGAAACAGAAGGTAAAGTGCAGGATCATATCATTTTAACTGATGAACCGCCTTTTATAGCTTAGAGGATTAAGTGAAGATACAAAAAAGGCGCCGGTGATTTTTTGATCACTGGCGTCTTTTCATGCAAAAAAATCAGAAAAATAATTAGACTTCTAAAAGGTGGTAAACTTTAGACTGAAAATCTCCTTTTAGAGAAGGATCTATATAGAAACCAACATTCATTAATTCATCTCCGCCATATATTTCCGAATTATTGCATTTATAATTTTTTTCTTCCGCAAGTCCATCTAACTGTAAAATTTTTAAAGAGGGAGAGGCTTCAGATAAGACGCTAAAGAAAAATACGAGTGCTTCTGATTTATCGTCAGATACGAACATCCAAGCCGTTTCGTTTCCTTCAAAAGGACTTAATAGACGGTAAAAATCTCCATACTGAATTAATTTACGATGTATTTTATAAAACGTTGTCTGATTTAACACTTTTTCTTTTTCATTCTCTGTAAGCTTTTCTAAATCTAGTTCATAGCCAAAAACCCCCGACATTGCTACATCTCCACGCATATCTAAATCGGTCATTCTTTGTGTTTGGTGGTTAGGTACTGCTGATACATGAGAACCCATCGTAGAAATAGGGTAAACGATACTTGTTCCATATTGAATTTTAAGTCGGGCTACTGCATCGGTATTATCACTGGTCCAAGTTTGAGGCATATAGAAAAGAAATCCTGGATCAAATCTGCCCCCGCCTCCAGAACAACTTTCAAAAAGAATATTAGGGTATTGATTAATAAGCTTTTCTAAAAAATCGTACAGTCCTAAAATATAACGATGAGCTACTTCGCCTTGTTGATTCGGCCCAAGAAGAGTTGAGTGAACTTCGGTCATATGCCTATTCATGTCCCATTTGATATAATCAATAGGTATGTTATCTAAAATAGTAACGAGTTGTTGACTAATATTTTCTCTTACATCTTTTCTGCTAAAATCTAATACATATTGGTCCCTGCCTTTTGAAATTTCTCGTCCTGGAATTTGAAGAGCCCAATCTGGATGCTCTTTAAAAAGTTCGCTTTCTTTGGAAATCATTTCAGGTTCAAACCAAAGTCCGAATTGCATTCCTTTTTTGTGTACTTGATCAGCTACTTCTTTCAAACCATTTTTTAACTTACTAGCATGTTCAAACCAGTCTCCTAAAGAACTTGAATCACTATCTCTTTCTCCAAACCAGCCGTCATCTAAAACAAATAATTCTATGCCCAACTTTTTGCCTTCTTCAGCGATACTTAGTATCGTTTTTTCATTAAAGTCAAAATAAGTGGCTTCCCAGTTATTAATAAGGATAGGTCTTTCTTTATATTGATGTACACCCCTTGTTAAACGTTCTCTGAAAAGCTTATGATAAGCATTGGACATTCCATTTAGGCCTTTGTCACTATAGACCATTACTACTTCTGGAGTCTGAAACTGTTCTTGAGAATTTAAATTCCAAGAAAAGTTAAAGGGATTAATTCCTAATTGTACTCTAGTTTGGTCATAAGGATCTTTTTCGATTAAAATCTGATGATTGCCACTATAAACTAGGCTGAACCCATAAACTTCCCCGCTTTTTTCGGTAGTAGTCGGGGTCAGTAAAGCAAGAAAAGGATTTTGTTGATGGCTACTTGCGCCTCTTTTACTATCGAATACTCGAATTCCTTTATTTATAGCTTCTCGGCTTACCATTCTTTCGCGAGCCCATGTTCCATTTAAATTAAGTGCTTCAAGTTCTTTGGCCGGAAAGTCTAAACTCATACTGGCTATCTTTTCTATCTGAACGGCTTTAGAACTTTCATTGCGAACTTTAACAGAACGGGTAATAACTGGTCTATCACTAAAAATTGTATATTGTAGATCAATAAATAACTCGCTTAACTGATCTTTCAATGTAATAATTAAAGTTTCAGCTTCTTCAAGGTCATTTACATATACTGCTGGCAAGCCTTGTAATGGTTTTTTTCCTTTAAATAGTTCAAATGAATTATATCTAAAATCTGTAACAGTGGATCCATTTTCATGTGTGATAGTTTGTGCAGGTGTTCTGAAATCGCCATTTCCATAACCAGGATATTCTTGTAGTACTGTATCAAGTGAGAATAACCGATCATTTGAATCAGGTAGATTAGGCGAAAAAGAACGATCTAGCCGTGGATAATTTCTTCCTCCATGGTATTCTTGGATACGCTTACCAAAATATTGTTGACTTAGTATTCCTTTTTCTTCAACACCCAATACATAACTGATCAAATTATTTCTCAAATGAAATTCTTGTTTCTTTTTATTTACTACTATTAACATCAATTATTCTCTCCTTTTTCTGAAAAAATTAGTTGTCCTTCAATAGTTATTAAAAAATTATTCCTTAACCAACTTGTCATCATAGTTTTTTAGAAGTTTGAATTTGTTGGAGTCTTTGTTTGGCATAAAAGGCTGCGCCTCTCATTCCAGCAGAGTCTCCTAATTCAGCCAAAGTAATCGAACAAGCTGCTTGTGATATTTTTAAAGCATGAGCCTTTACAATTTTTCTTGTTGAGCTGAGTAATCGTTCGCCAGCTGCGGCCATTCCTCCACCAATTATGATGATTTCGGGATTATATAAATTAATGGCATTTACTAAACCATATCCTAACAATTCACCAGTTTCTTGTAAGGTTTCTATGGCTATTAAATCTCCTAAATCAAAAGCTTCTGATACCATCTTAGCGGTAATTTTTTCAACGTCATTTTGAACCCATTCAAGAAGAATACTGTTTCTTTGATCCGCTAATTTCTCTTTCACGGTATGGAGCATACCTAATGCAGAAACGTATCTGCCCAAACAGCCAGAGCTGCCGCATCTGCAAGGTCGTCCTTCACGGTACATATTCATATGTCCAATTTCTCCGGCACTGGCTGTCGCTCCATACAGTACATGACCATCCATTACAATACCTGAACCTAAACCTGTGCCTAAAGTAAGCAAGGCAATATTATTTTTATTCTTTCCAGCTCCATAATGCCACTCACCATATAAATTCATTCTTACATCATTATCGATAAAGGTGGGAATATGTAAAGTTTCCTCCATATATTGGACAACGTTAACGTCTTTCCATTTTGGGAAATTAGGAGAAAATATTGAAATGCCCTTCTCTAAATCCAACAATCCAGGAACACCAACACCCATACAACAAATATGTTTAGTAGCGATTTGTTGGTCCTTGATCAGCTGTTTGACGATAGAAGCAGTACGTTGCAGTACATGCTGGGAACCCAGAAATCTTTCTGTTGATGCTCTTGTTTCAGCTACTTTTAATAAGGTTTCATTAAAGATAGAAACTTTTAAATTTGTACCTCCTAAATCTACCCCTATATAATAGGCTGCCATATAAAAATCAACTCCTTTATTTATTTTATTTATCTATTAATCAGAATTTGATGATGAGCTTTGGTTACTGATTGGCAACTCTATTCGAATAGTTGTTCCGTTACCTTTAGAACTAATAATAGTCACACCGTAACTCTTGCCAAAAAGTAATTTGATGCGGTCATCAATATTCTTCAAACCAATACCTGATAGATGGTTCTTTTTCTTTTCTTCAAGATAATTTAAATCAATGTTATTTGTATCCATACCAATTCCATTATCCATTATTTCAATAATTAATTGAGTATTCTTTTCTTGGATAAAAATATTGATGTATCCTTCTGTTTGTTCAGGGAAAGCATGTAAAAAGGCATTCTCAATAATAGGTTGGAGAATCATTCGTGGAACAAAACGTGTACTCAAAGCTTCGCCATAATAATAGTCGATATGAATATTATCTCCGAAACGCAATTGCAAGATCGTGGTATAATTTTTAACACTTGTTAATTCATCTTCCAATGTAACAAATTCGTCCTTCATCCCAATTGTACTCTGTAATAGTTTAATAAAAGCGTCAATTGAGTGGGCTGCTTTTTCTTTGCCTCCTTGCCATATTAAAAATTTGATGGAGGCTAGGGTATTATAGATAAAATGTGGTTGGATTTGCATCTGTAAAGCATGAATCTCAGCCATACGTTTTTCGTCTTGAGCTTTTAATAATTGTTCAACAGAATTTTCTAAATCTTCCAGCATGGAATTATAAACTTGGGCAAGTTCTTTTACTTCGTTTGTTCCTGTTACTTCAACTTTTTTATCAAAATCTCTTAATGATACAGCAGGAATTTTTTCAATCAATTGATATATAGGATTTGTTGTTTTCTTGACAATTATATAAGCAAGTAGAGAAATTAGTAAGATAGAACCAATGACGATTAAAAGTGTAGGAGTAAGTAAGTTCATATTCTTAATTAAAGCAGACTCATTGACAACGCTTGCTAGAGTATATCCATAAGAATAAAGCCTTTTTGGAACGACGGTTGCATTTTTACTCGTCGTATTTGTTGAAGTTGCGGCAAGGATTTGTTGACTTATATCGAATAACGTATTATTTTTTTCTCCAATAGTATTTTTGTGATTAGAAGAAATAACTGTTCCTTTTGAATCAAAGACATAAATTGCATTGACTGATTGATCGACAAGAGAATCATAAAATTGAGCAAAGTCTTTTTCACGGATAAAGAGAAGTGCATGGCCATATACTTCATGATGCGAATTTTTTAATACTTGAACAATGACTAAACCGGGAGAATTCTTTGTATAATTTGTATAGCCATGTTCGATAAACTGATAAGAGATCAAATTTGGGTTTTTATTTGCATCCGTAAAAATTTTTTCTAACAGAAATGTATCATAGTCCATGGTGCCAACGGCTTCATTTTGATAAAAGGTTTTTCCATTAACACCGAATAGTATTAAATTTGAAGGAATATCTTGATAAAGTAAAGCCGTGTCTGATAGTTGCTCGATCATCAATCGGATAGTCTGAGAGTCTTCACCTGGTGTCATTTCCCTAGGGCTTAAGTAGTTCTCAACGGTAGCAGTTTGATTAATTTGGTTTAAAATGTTGAAAACACTGTTGTTTAATTCCTCATAATCAGCTTGAGCTTTCTTGAGAATAATCGAATTAGATTCTCTATAAGAACGAACGTAAGCCTTTTCAGAAATGTTTAATACCACTGTTGTAACAACAACAGTTACGAGTGTAACACTTAAAATAACAATGAGAAAAATATTGAAAAGCAATTCGTTTTTTAAGTATTTATCTTTTAGCTTTTTCACGTATTAAGCCTCTCTTCGGAATTGAGTAGGTGTTTTTCCAATTATTTTTTTAAAAACTTTTGAAAAGTAACTGATATCTGAATATCCGCAACTTTCTGCAACTTCTGATATACTCATGGTAGAATTTTTCAGCAATTTAACGCTTTGTTCAATCCGAATACGATTTAGATAGTCTGGAAAAGTTTCATTAAAATGACTGGAAAAGTAACTGGATAAATAATGATAGTTAAAGTGAAACTTTAGAGCAATATCATTTAAGGTAATTTTTTCGGCAGCATGCTCTTTAATGTACTGTAAGATAATAGAAATCAAATCCCCATTTGATTGGGCGTAATAAGCAGTTAATTTTTCTTTAAGCTCATCAATAAATGCATGAGTAAGTGTAGAAAAATCCTCTAAATAGATACAGCTATTCATGTTTGTCAAAAGAATCATTCTTTTCTGTTGAAGATTTTCAAATGGAAAATTAGATTCTTCAATAGCAGAAAATAAATCGTAAAAAACACTGTTTGCAAATCTTTTTAATTCATTTTCATTGACTTTTTGGGCAATCATTTTTTGAAGACGGTGTTTTATATTTTCTAATACCTCAATAAAATTTTGGTTTACCAAGTGAATAAAGTATTTTTTTGTATCAAAGGACTGAACGGCTTTAGGAATAAAGAGTTGTTCTTGTGTAATTAATGCAGCTTCTTTAAAGAAAAATCGCTTGTTTTTACTCTCGTGAACTAGATTATCGTAAACGGGTTTTATCTCGTTTATGTTACTAAATTCTTTGCTTAATACAAAAAATGTAGTAGGTTCTATTATTCGTATATTATTCAAAGACATCTGAATAGTTGAGCATATTTTTTTATAAGAAATACCGTAATTGAATATTAAACATAATACATTTTGATTGGTTGTAAATAAGATTGGCTGATAATCTACAAGTATTTCAATTAATTCACTTTGAACAAATGTTTTAATGTTCGCTGGATTTGCATATAATTTAAGGTCTATGGTCAACAAACAAAATAATGAATCTCGGAAGTAATTGTCCATTAAAGAAGGATCAATATGATCAGTATATCCAGAGAGATATTGGCTGATCATGCTTTCTATTTTATTTTCGATTGTTAAAAAAGTGTGAGTAGTATCAAAGTCAGCTGAAAGCTTTTTTAATACATTTAGCAATTCAGTTGGATTTAAAGTAGGTTTTAAAATATAGTCCACTGCACCACTTTGAAAAGTTTTTTTTACGTACTCAAAGTCGCTGTGACTGCTCAAAATAACAATTTTGATGTCGGGATAGTTACTTTGAATGATTTTACTTAATTGAACTCCATCCAAAATGGGCATAACAATATCGGTTATGACAATTTGTGGGCTCAACTCTTCGATTTTTTTTAGCGCTTCTTTTCCATTAGCAGCTTCTCCTATGATGTTAAAACCATTTTTATTCCAATCAATAAAATTAAGTAGACCATTTCGAATAGAACTTTCATCATCTACAATTAATATTTTGTAAAATACATTCATAATGATTGCCTCACATCTTTCATTTTTTCGATTTAATGGTGTTTCGAACCGCTTTCAACGGGATACCCTTAACTTAATGCTTTTTTGAAAGATAGTCAACAGCCGTTACGCTTAAAAGTTATTCATGAAAAAGGGACGTATCATTTTTTAAAAGGCTCTATTTGTAAAAAATTTATATTTTTGTATTATGTTTTGAACCTATACAGCATTCGTTGACAGCGCTTTCTTTCGAAGGTATATTTAGCCTTGTAAGACACATATGTGAAAAACAGTCTAAAAGCTATAAATGATTTGCAAGTCGTTTTTTAAATAAAAATAATAGTTTTGGAGGATGAGAAAAATGAAGGGCAAGAAGAAATGGTTACCAGCACTTTTAACAGCAGCATCTTTATTTTTATTAACAGCTTGTGGAAGCAGTAGCGAAGGTGCAGGCTCGGAGAACGGAAGCAGCAATGAAGACAAAATCACCGTTTGGGCCTGGGACGAGACCTTTAACATTAAGGCAGTAGAAGAAGCGAAAAAAGCTTACGGTAATTCGGATGTGGATGTTGATGTAGTAACGATGTCTCAAGACGATATTGTACAAAAATTAAATACCGGGTTAGCTTCTGGAAATACAGATGGATTGCCCAATATTGTATTGATTGAGGACTACAGAATTCAAGGATACTTAACTTCTTATCCAGATGCATTTACGGATTTGTCTGATATTGTAAACGAAGAAGATTTCTCTCCATATAAATTTGCAGTAAATAAAGTAGATGACAAAATTTATGGCGTACCTTTTGATAGTGGTGTAGCCGGTTTATTCTACCGCACAGATTATTTAGAAGAAGCAGGATACTCACAAGAAGATATGAACAATATTACTTGGGATAAATATATTGAGATTGGAAAAGACGTAAAAGAAAAAACCGGTCATGCTTTATTGACGATCAACCCAAGTGATTTAGGTATTATTCGAATCATGATGCAATCAGCTGGAGATTGGTATTTGGCTGAAGACGGCGAAACAGTAACCGTTAAAGATAATGAGTCTTTAAAAGAAGCTATGCAGATTTTTGCAGAATTATTGAATTCTGGTATCGCTACTCAAGTTTCTGATTGGGACGGCGGTGTAAATAGTGTTCAATCGGGTGACGTTGCTTCTNNCTAAGAATTCAAAATCTATTAATGCATCAAGCATTGGCGGTGCTGGTTGGTATGTTATTGATGGAGTTGGAAACACAGATGCAGCTAAAGACTTCTTGAAACAAACATTTGCTTCTAATGTCGACTTGATGAATACTTTAGCTAATGAAATTGGTTTGATTAGTACATTAACAGCAGCCAGTGAAACGGACGCTTACCAAGAACCGAGTGAATTTTATGGTGGACAAAAAGTATTCCAAGATTTCTCAACATGGTCTGAAGAAGGTCCAAGTGTTAACTACGGTCTTCATACGTATGCTATTGAGTCTATCCTAACTGAGTATGTTCAACAAGTTGTTGACGGTGGAAATATTGATAAAATTCTTGAAGATGCACAAACTCAAATTGAGTCTTCAGTAGCAAACTAGTTAAAATAAGCCTAATTAGTAACCATGTAAAAGAGACTTAGGAATAAGGAAAGCTTAATGCTTTCCTTATTCCATTATATAATGGGATTTTTTAGTAAAGATTTATTTTTTTGCAACAAGATTAGTAGGGGGGAAATCAGGATGAATGGAAAAGGAAAACTTGGTACTAAAAAGAATGGTAATGGATTTATTATTCTCCCTGTCATTNNTTTTGATTAGTATTTTAGTATTTATTCCAATGATTCAGGCATTGGTCACGTCTTTTCAGTCCGGTACACCGACCAATATGCACTTTAATGGCATCGGGAATTATCAAAGAATGCTGACAGATACAACATTTAGAAAAGCCTTTTTAAATACCTTTTTATATTTGATTGTTCAAGTACCAGTTATGCTTTTTCTGGCTTTAGTGTTATCTTCGATTCTAAATGACAAAAATTTAAAATTTAAAGGAATGTTTAGAACAGCAATCTTTTTACCTTGTATCACATCATTAGTTTCTTATTCGTTGGTAATGAAAAGCTTGTTTTCAGTTAATGGATTTGTAAATACATTGTTGATGAACATCAATATGATCACAGAGCCTATTCCATGGCTGACAAGTCCAATATGGGCCAAAGTATTGATTATTATCTCGATTACATGGAGATGGGTTGGCTATAATATGATCTTTTTCATAGCTGGATTGCAAAATATTGATCCTAGTATTTATGAAGCTGCTGATATTGATGGTGCAACAGCAATTCAAAAGTTCTTTAGGATCACTATACCTAATCTAAAACCGATTATTCTTTTCACAACGATTACATCCACTATCGGAACCTTGCAATTATTTGATGAAGTTCAAAATATTACTGTGGGGGGACCAGCAAATGCAACGCTGACATTATCACAGTACATCTATAATTTAAGTTACAAGTTTACACCAAACTTTGGTTATGGAGCAGCTGTTTCCTTTGTCATAGTGGTTGCTATTATCATCCTGACCATCATTCAAAATAAAGTAGGAGGAGATAATAATGAAGCGTAAAGTATTATCCATATTAAAATATACTATTCTAACCATTATCTCGATCATTTCTCTTTTTCCATTTGTCTGGATGCTGCTGGGAATGACAAATAGAACAGTGGATATTACGGCTGGGAAATTTATGATTGGAGACCAGTTTCTCCTAAACATTAAAAATCTTTTTGCTTCTGATTTAGGGTTCACTCGATCCCTAGGTAATTCAGCAGTCATAGCTGTTATTACAACTATATTAGCACTGATTATTTCTTCAATGGCCGGTTATGGATTTGAAATCTATAAATCTAAAGCAAAAGANNTTTTCAACTTTTTATTATTATCTATGATGGTTCCATTTGCAGCGTTGATGATTCCGTTATACCGGATGTTTAGTAGTTTAAGTAAAACTCCTTTTAAATTTTTAGGTATCAATACATTGTTTGCTGTTATCGTACCAACTATTTGTACAGCTTTTTTGATTTTTTTCTTTAGACAAAATATTAAATCTTTCCCTAAAGAATTAGTTGAAGCAGCTCGTATAGATGGATTGGGTGAGGTTGCTATTTTCTTTAAAGTCTATATGCCTTCTGCAAAAAATACTTATGCAGCAGCGGCAATCATTACTTTTATGAGTAGTTGGAACAGTTACTTATGGCCATTGGTTGCTTTGCAATCACCAGAGAAACGAACAGTGCCTTTAGTATTGTCAGCAATGGGAGCGTCTTATACACCTGATTATGGCATGCTGATGACCGGTATTGTCATTGCTACGTTGCCAACTGCATTTGTCTTTTTCTTAATGCAAAAACAATTTGTTCAAGGAATGGTAGGTTCAATCAAGTAAACTCAACGAGCGATGTTTTATTTTTATATAAAGCTTTGAATAAACTATAATCTATATAAGGAGAATCAACAATGACTAAAAAAGTGTTTCAGAGAATATTATACGGGGGAGACTATAACCCTAATCAATGGCCTGAAGAAGTTTGGTCAGAGGATATGCGTATCTTTAAAGAAGCTGCTATTAATTCAGCCACTATTAATGTATTTTCATGGGCAAAAATCCAACCTTCTGAAGAAGAATATAATTTTACCGAATTAGATAAAATTATTGAATTATTAAGTAAAGAAAATTATGACATCGTTTTAGCTACCTCTACAGCTGCTTTGCCTGCTTGGATGTTTAAAAAATANNAAGACACCATAAATTTGGACAACGTCATAACGCTTGTCCAAATAGTTTAGTCTATCAGAAATATGCCAGCCGTTTAGCAGGGAAATTGGCAGAGCGTTACGGGCTTAATCCACATGTGAAATGTTGGCACATCAATAATGAATATGGTGGAGAATGTTTTTGTGAAACCTGTGAAAAAGCTTTTCGCGTTTGGCTAAAAGAACGTTATGGAACGATTGAAGCAGTAAATAAGGCATGGAATCTAGAATTTTGGGGACATACTGTTTATGAATGGGATGAAATTGTACTGCCTAATGCATTAAGTGAAGGAATAGATTATGAAAACACAGCTTTTGCTGGTATCTCAATTGATTATAGGCGTTTTAACTCAGATAGTATGCTAAATAATTTTAAAATGGAACGTGAAGCCATTCGTAATTTTGACCAAGAAACGCCCATTACAACTAATTTAATGGGTACTTATAAGTTATTAGATTACTTTAAGTGGGCAAAAGAAATGGATATTGTATCATGGGATAATTACCCAAGTTACAACACTCCTACTAGTTATTCTGCCATGTGCCACGATTTGATGCGCGGATTAAAAGATGGACAATCTTTTATGTTACNNTTGGGAAAATGCGTGCACAAAGTTATCAGGCAATAGCACACGGAGCAGATACTGTTCAGTTTTTCCAATTGCGTCGATCGATTGGAGCCTGTGAAAAATTTCATGGTGCTGTAATTGAACATGTCGGGACAGAAAATACACGAGTTTTCCGTGAAGTGGCAGAATTAGGAAAAGAACTAACCACACTTGGAGATAGCTTGTTAGAAGCTGTGTCGACTAATAAAGTTGGAATTGTTTTTGATTGGGAAAATTATTGGGGGGTAGAATATACAAGTGGTCCGAATAAAGACTTAAAATATGTTGATCAAATTCATCACTATTATGAATATTTTTATAAAAAAAATATTCCTGTTGATATGATCTCAGTCGATAGCGACTTCAGCAAATACGATTTAGTAGTTGCGCCCGTTTTATATATGATCAAAGAACAATTGGCTGAAAGATTATCTGAGTATGTGAAAAATGGTGGGCACATGATCACAACGTTTATGAGCGGAATCGTCAATGAATCAGACAATGTTTATTTAGGAGGATATCCGGGACCGTTACGCGAAATGGCAGGTATCTGGGTAGAAGAGATTGATGCTCTAGCTCCAGAACAAACCAATACGATTGCCTTTGAAACTGGTGAAGAGTATGAATGTCAGTTATTATGCGACATTATTCATACAGAAGCCGCTGAAGTAATAGCTCATTATGCGAGCGATTTCTATAGCGATACTCCAGTTATAACAAAAAATGAGTTCGGTAAAGGAACTGTTTGGTATAATGGAACGCATGTTGAAGCAGANNGCAGAGGGATTAAAACAATTCTTGGACCTTGTAGTAAGTGAAAGGAGTCTTACTCCGATAGTTGAACAAGCTGAAGGGCTAGAAATCACAAAACGTATGAAGAACGATAAAGAATTTATCTTTGTTTTAAATAATAATAAAGAAATATATGATATACCAAAAAAATTAGTAGGTAAGAAGAATATCTTAACTGGGAAAATGATTACTGAGAAAGATACATTGGCTCAATTTGATGTCATGATTATAGAATAACTACTTTGCAGAAATTGTATTAAGCTTACAAAACAATTAAGTTTGAATATTTGTACGTAAAATAGGTGCCAATGATTATAACTCATTAGCACTTATTTTAGTGTGGGAAATTAACAAATATCCTTCAATTGTTGCTTATTTTAATGCTTCAATAATTTAATTACTTTTATCGTATATTTCATACTCTAGACTGATTTATTTAAAGGGGAAATCGGTTATACTAAAGCTATAAATGAAGACAATAGAACAATAAGCAGTTGTGTCCACTGCCTCATTGTCACTGACTCTCCAAAGATAAGTTGTATAACTCAATTGCAAAAAGCATCCACTCTGTCTCTGAATTTTGGTAATGAAATTAGCTGATTTTCCGAATTTATAATGATAAAGGATGAGATGAAAAATGAAAATGATTCAAAAACAAAAGAAAACACCGATGACACAAGTAAAGTCTCTTATACTATCTCTTTTTAGTACAAAAGTAAGCGGGAAAAAGAAATTGATGGTCGCAGCGATTATTTTTTATATCATTAGTCCTATCGATTTTATCCCGGATTTTATTCCTGTAGCAGGCTATGCTGATGATGTGATCCTTCCGATTTTGCTGATCGTTGCGAATAAATTATTGTCAGACAATAGTGAAGTGAAAAATAACAATATCATAAAAGAAGCTGAAAAAGTTCAATAAGCTATTTAAAGAATTACCCTCGCGCGGTAGTTCTTTTTTACTTGATGGTTTTATAAAAACTATTACAAAAGAAGTTAGAAAAAGAACTTAAACTTACAAAAATCAGTTACATTACTGGATCATTTAAAGAAAATCAATAGGGCACCTTATTTAAACAAGGTATTGAACTTACAAAAGTCATTATTGAACAATATGGAAACATAGAGCCCTTGTATTCAGAAGAGTTCGCTAAATTATTGGAAAACAAAGAAAAAGAGACAAATGTATGAAAAAATAAATTTTCAGAAAGTATGTAAAGTTAGATGAGTTTCGGATTTTGTAGATGAGAAAGTCACTAGTTACAACTTCAAGTAGCTGTTTAAATGAAATTTATAACTATTTTATAAGAAAAAGTTTCATTATTATTGAAACGCTTACAAATGTGTGGTATGCTGTTTTTAATCGTAGGTGTGTAATGAAAAGCATAAGCCTAGATTCATCTAAAAAGATGAGTCTGGGCTTTTTTTGTGTAAAAAAGGAGGAGTAGATACGTTTCATACCTACAAAAATTTAAAAATATAAGGAGGATTCATTATGGTCGAGAAGTCTAATGCTCAAGAAGTACTAAAACTAGTAGGGGGGAAAGAAAACGTCAGCCGTGTTGCCACATGTATGACTCGTCTTCATATCTCTGTAAGAGATCATACTAAAGTGAATTTTGATGCTATAAAAGAAGTCGAAGGAGTATTGGGGGCAGTTGATGGAGAAGTTATTCAAGTAGTTTTTGGGCCAGGAAAAGTACAACGCGTTGGAGAACAATTCGCTAACTATGCGGGGCTTACATTGGGTTCAGATGATCTGGAAGATATAGATTTAGAAGAAATTGCTCGAGAGAACAAAGGTTTTAATAATGCAAAACAAACAAATCCTATTCAAGTATTTTTTAAACATTTTGCAAATGTCTTTTTACCGTTGTTACCTGGAATTGCAGCAGCAGGTTTGATAAATGGAATTTCTAAAATTATCAATTTACAAACAGACAATGCTTATACCGGTGTCTGGTGGTATGCTTTAATAACAACTTTAGGCTGGGCTTTATTTGAGTACTTACCAATTTTTGTAGGTATGAATGCAGCTAGAGAGTTTAAAGGAACTCCAATATTAGGCGGTATAATTGGCGCATTATCTGTAAGTTCAATTTCAATGCCATTATTACAAGAAATTAATGAAGAGGCGATTTTGCTTCCATTTACACATACACAATTTGATCCTGCTGCTGGTGGTATTTTAGCAGCGGTATTGTCAGGTTTTTTCATTGCGTATGTTGAAAAACACATCAGAAAATTTGTTCCAGATGTACTTGATATGTTTTTAACACCGTTGATTGCTCTTACTATTTCGGGATTTATAGCTTTGATTGTTATTCAACCTTTTGGAGCTTATTTAACAGAAGGAATATTTTTATCAGCTGACTTTTTATTAAACAAGATGGGGATTNNTCATTCTTGCTATCAGCTCTCCAATTACCTTTAGTAGCTGTAGGACTTCATAGAGCTTTTACGCCGATACATGTATTAATGAATGATCCTAACGGACCTACTGGTGGAGTGAATTATTTATTGCCAATTCTACAGGTTGCAGGTGCAGGGCAAGTGGGTTCAGCTATTGCTTTATGGGTACGTTCTAAAAAAGAAAATGATCGTTTAAGTAAAGCAATTGGGGCCACATTACCTGCAGGGATTTTAGGAATCGGGGAGCCTTTAATGTATGGAGTTACACTGCCTTTATTAAGGCCATTTATTTGTGCTTGTATAGGTTCTGGGTTTGGAGGTATTGTTATGAGTTTGATGGGGGTAGGTTCTATTTCTCAAGGAGTTTCTGGTTTGTTAGGCTTCTTGATTGTTAAACCAGGAACACAGTTAGGATATCTATTTGGTTTTTCAGTGGGATGTGCTGCTGCTTTTGTTATTACTTATTTCTTTGGTTACCAAAGAAATAAAATCCAATCAATTTTTGGAACAAGTGTAAAAAAAGAGGTAAAGATAAAAGAAAAAGAAGTCAATGTGTCTCATCCTAAAATTTAAAAGAAGGAGGGAATAACCATGTGGGATCTACACATGCATACGAATTTGTCAGATGGTTCTTTATCTGTTCAAGAATTATGTGAGTATTTACAAAAAGAAGATATAAAACTTTTTAGTATTACAGACCACAATCATTCAATGGCATATAAAGAAATTCTACCAACAAACATTCCTTATATTACAGGGACAGAAATAGCAACATCTCATAAAGGAAGAGTTATTGAAATCCATGGGTATCTAACAAATCCTAAAATAATTAATAACTGGTATAGAAACTTTTACTCAGAAGAAAATTTAGTGAAAAATGAAACAATTTTATTTGAGAGAATGAAGGAAATTATACTCAATAAAAACTTGATATTGACAAAGGATTTAAAGATGTCTTCATATGAAAAGGGTATTTCAAAAAAAACTATTTATTACGATTTAATAAAAAATAATAATAATTTTAAAGAGCTATTTCAAACTTATGGCAATTTTTTTAGGCAAGCTTTAGCTAATCCAAATAGTGATTTTTTTATTAATGAAGCGACTACCTATCCTTCTGTAGAAGAGGTTATTGACTTAGTTCATTCTGCTAATGGTTTAGCTATTTTAGCACATCCATATGAGTATGGATTTAAANNTATTAAAAGATAAGTTAGATGGGATTGAATCTTTTCATCCAAGTGCGTCTTACAGACAAAGTTTAAGTATATTAGATTTTTGTGAAGAAAATAATCTTCTATCTAGCGGAGGCAGTGATTTTCATAGATTTGAAAAAAGAGTTCGAGTAGGTTTGAGAGTATATGAAGATTTGTATGATAAAGCACCATTTCATTGGTTACACAATTTTATTTCAAAGGATGATTTTAAATGATTTTCAAGAAAAAAAAACCTTATTTTATTTCTCCTTGCGGAGGAGAACTAATTACAATACAAGAAGTTCAAGATCCTGTTTTTTCTGAAAAAATGATGGGTGATGGATTTGGTATTATACCGACAGGAGAAACTTTAATATCTCCTGTAACCGGGTGGGTTACTGCTGTATACCCTACTTATCATGCAATTGGTATTACAACGGATNNTTGGGTTAAAAAGTTTTTCTTTAAAAGGAAAAGGTCTTACTAGTACTCTTAAAAAAGGCCAAAAAGTAAAACAAGGAGATACAATTTTGAAATATGATTTGAATGAATTTTATAAGCATCAAATTGATCCTACATGCGTTATAGTATTTACAAGCGGAGAAAAAGTTACTCTTTTAAAAAAAAGAAAACGAGTTGAAATTGGGGAGAGCGATTTTATTGAAGTTTATAAATAAATCCAATTATTATGTAGTAAAAAAAATGAATAATAATTGTTTATTGATTACTGATAATACAACAGAAATGATCGTCATATCAAAAGGTATAAGTTTTCGGTATAAGTTAAATGAAAAAATTAGTGAAAATGAATTATTTGAAAAAAAGTATACTCTTATTAAAGAAAAAGCGATTAATGCTGAATATGATAACATAGATTTATTTAAAAAGGCTACAAATATATTAGAAATCGTAAATAGGGAATTAAAAAATAAAGAAATTGAGCCAGAAGTGATGAAAGCCTTTTTTAGTCATTGTGTTGCAATGATCAGGCGCATAGAAAATAGTAATGAAATTATGAATCCTTTTCATTATGAAACTATTGCTTTGTATAAAGATTCATATCATTT
>DIDU01000128.1:23881-29648 GCA_002418295.1 Carnobacterium sp. UBA5792
CAATCTGAAATTGACTTTTTAGTATTATATATACAATCCATTTATTCCGAATTAGATTCTATCTCTGTTCCTAAAATGAATAAAATAATATATGAAATAATTGAAATGATTGAATCTAGCAGCAAAACAAAGATGAATAAAAGCTCGATAGCTTATTCAAGGTTTATAACACATATAAAATTTATTATTATGCGTGTATTAAAAAAAGAAAGTGCTCCTGAATTTGAATTTTTCCAACTTATTTTTAAAGAATATTCTGAATATGTTCCTCTTGAAAAAGAAATTAAAAAAATAATTGAGAAGAATTTGAATACTAATTTAGATAAAGCGGAAGAAGCTTATATTATAATGCATTTAGTGAAAATTAATATTTTGCCTAAAAAAAATAATTAAAGATAAGGAGGCTTTAAAATAAATTATATATTTGTTTTAAGATTATTACTTGCAAGTNNNCTTGTATTATAGGGTTTGATCGTGAGCTAAAAGCAAAAGAAGCAGGAATTCGAACACATTTCCTTGTTTCTTTAGGAAGTGCTTTAATAATGATCGTTTCACAACATGGCTTTAATGACGTGATTAATTTACCTGGATATAAATTAGATCCTGCCCGAATAGCAGCACAAGNNAAAAAAGTCTATCAAAGGTTTAACTAGCGCAGCTGGGATTTGGACAACAGCTGGTATTGGTTTGACTATTGGTGGTGGTTTATATTTTATAGGGATCAGCGCCACTATTTTAACTTTAATTGCTTTTGAATTATCAAGGTTTATTTTTAAAAAAGTAAGCTCTAAAACTGTTGTTTTTGGAGTTTCTATATCGGATAAAAAAGTATTACAAGAAGCGTTTAACATCTTTCATAAAAAAAACCGATATCTTCAAAAGTATCAGTTAAAAGAAATGTAGATAATAAAAAAAAGCTTTATTATGTCGAATATACTGTTCAATTAAAGAATGTGAAAGAAGAAGAAAAATTATTCGAAGAAATTCAAGCTAAGGAAAATATAATAATCGAAAAAATAAATTATCCAATTGAAGAAGCATGATGAAATTTTTATAAAAATGACTGTCAAAGCTTTATAAAACTATTCTCTACACCACTTGTAAAGTTATCTAGCTAAAGATTGCTTTTTACAGCTATGCTATAATTAAATCCTATAATATCTTGCATAATGTTCATAAAGATAGCTCCTTTAAGATATCTACTCGCGTGATTATCTTAAGGGGCTATTCCATTTATTTAGGCCTGTTTGCTTTTAACAGTAAAAAAATCCCGCTCCTGTTATCAGAAAAATCCGATAAGATAAGAAGTGGGATTTTATTGTATTAGCTGGGAAGCTGCCAACTAAGTTTTTTTGATGAATTGCTCTTTACAATGAGGGCAAGTAACTCTTATTTTCCCTTTATTTCGCGGAACTCGAAATTCTTTATGGCAATTAGAACAAGAATAGTATTTGTATACTTTGCGCTGATGAAATTTATTTCGTTGTTTATTCCATTTTTCATTAAGGCGATGGATGAAAGCCAAAAACTTTTGATTTTCTTGATAGCGCTTAGTACGGTTACGAGAAAAAGCTCGATAATAACCAACAAGAATGGCTACCCATCCAATTAAATTGCCAGGTGTCCATTTCAGCAAACTAAATAAGAAAACGAAAGCCAGTCCTCCATAAAGTAAATAGGTTGAAAGCTTGTCCACGCCATATCTACCGATCATAAATTTTTGAAATTTGGTTCTGATTTTTTCCATTCGATTTGCCGCCTCTTTCTGTGTTCTTTCTTCTAGTATTTATAAGTATAACACGTCAACAAAAAGCTGCGACCGGCTTTAGTCTGATTTCAGCAACAAAAGTATTTTTCACGCGCTATTAAATTTTCTTGCACTTCTTATTTTTGTAACCTATGCTAAGATAAAAGAAAACTATAGGAGGGTAGAATATGCGGTTATTGTTAGCAGAAGATGAACAAGAGCTGGCTCGTGCGGTTCAAGTGATACTAGAAAATCAAGGATATAGTGTAGACATTGTTTATGATGGGCAAGATGCATATGACTACGCCTCTTTAGCTGAATATGATGGGATGATTTTAGATATTATGATGCCAAAACTGACAGGGTTGGAAGTTCTTGATAGGTTGCGAAAAGACGGCAAACAGCTGCCCATCTTACTTTTAACAGCGAAATCGGCTGTTGGAGATAGAATAGAAGGACTAGATTCAGGTGCAGATGATTACTTGACCAAACCATTTGCGATGGGAGAGTTAGTGGCACGTGTACGGGCAATGACGCGAAGAAAAACGGTATTGCAACCTCGAATATTGACTTTTGAAGATCTATTGCTGGATTGTGATGCTGTTCGTATCAGTAACGGTAAAGATGAGGTGAAGTTGTCCAACAAGGAGTTTCAGATTTTACAGTTACTGATGGAAAACCCAAGGCAAATTTTTTCAGCTGAACAACTAATTGAGCGAATTTGGGGATTAGATACTGATATTGAAATGAATAGCATTTGGGTTCATTTGAGCAATGTGCGAAAAAAACTATCAGCTTTGAATGTACATGTAAAAATCGTTGCTACACGCGGTGTTGGTTATGCATTGGAGGAAGAACAATGATTGAAAAACTGCGTAAAAAATTTATGCTGGTCATGATGGCTTCTGTTTTTGTCGTTATGCTGTTAGTTTTGGGAACATTGAATGTGACAAATATTCTCCATACAAATGAACGGGCAGATGATATTTTAAGTGTGTTAGCTGAAAATGGCGGGAATTTTCCTCAAGAAGCCCTGCCTGAAGAACAGCCTTTACCAGTTGATGGAAAACCAGGTCAAGCAGTAACGGCAGAAACGCCTTATGAGACACGCTTTTTTAAAGTCATCGCCAATAAGCAGCGCCAAGTGATTCAAGTTGATACGAGCCGAATTCGGTCAGTGGATTCTGAAGAAGGTAAAGAATATGCGGAAAGTATCTTATCTACTGATAAGGAAAAAGGCTACGTAGATGATTTTCGTTACCGAGTAGAGGAACAAGACGACGATAGTTATTTGTTGTTGTTTATGGATAGTCAGCGAGAATTGCAAACAGTCAGATTATTTTTATGGAACTCTTTTTTGATCGGTTCTATTAGTCTGATTNNTTTTCTTTTAGTGTTTTACTTTTCAAAAAAAATTGTACGACCTGCTCAACAAAGCATGGATAAACAAAAACGATTTATCACCGATGCCGGACACGAAATAAAAACACCATTAGCAATTATTTCTGCTAATAATGAAGTGCAGGAGATGCTAAACGGACAAAGTGAATGGACAGAAAGTACGGGAAAACAGATTCAACGTTTAACTGGTTTGATGGAAAATATGCTTCAACTAGCGCAAATGGAGGAACCTTCTTATCAACAAAAAATAGAAACTATCAATCTTTCACAGGTTCTGCAGGAAATATGTGAACCTTACGTAATGATCGGCAAACAAAAAAAAGTAGCAGTTACCTTAGATATTCAGTCTGATGTATTTGTGCGAGCGGATGCTCTGTCTCTGAACAAGCTGTGCTCGATCCTAATGGATAATGCGAATAAGTATGTTCAAGATTTAGGCACTATTCATGTCCAGCTGTCAGTAGATAGACACAAAGCCAAATTAAGAATCTCCAACACAACCAAAGAAATGCCGCGAAATTTTGACCAATTGTTTGATCGTTTTTATCGAGAAGACCAGTCACGCCAGCAAACTGCTGATAGTTATGGGATCGGGTTGTCGATGGCATCGGCCATTGTAGAAAAAAATAATGGACAGATTACAGCGAATCAATTAGATGACCAGACGATCGTGTTCGATGTCGTTTTACCGTTACAGTAAAGCTCAAGAAAAAGGAACGTATTCCTTTTCTTGAGTTTTTTTGTGGTGTAGGGTTTTATAAAAAGTTGTATAAAAATTAAACTATTGTAGAATGCCATCTTATTTCTCAGTTAATAAAGGATTAAGTGTTAGTTAGCGGGTGTCTAGCAAACAAAAACAGTGGAAAAAAATTGGAAGTGTCAGGTAGATGGTGTCTAGCAGACAAAAGCAGTAGAAAATAGGTTGGAAGTGTTAGGTAGAAGCATTCTAGCAAATATAAGAATAGAAAAATCAGTAAAAAAGCCTTTATCAAAGAAATAAAAGCTTTTTTGCGTCCGTTTTAATTTAATGTGTTAGTGCTAATTTTAAAGTCATCTTTTCTCTTAAGGTTCAATTAAGGTTCGCGGATTATAGTAAGGCACATAGAACAGGAGGAGAGAAAAANNAACGATTATCTGAGTGTTTTTGAACGACACGAAAAAAAATACTTGATTTCCTCTCAGCAGTGGGATGAAGTGTTGAAGGAAATTGAAGCCTATATGCAATTGGACGATTATGGAAAACATTTGATTACAAATGTTTATTACGATACAACCAACTGGTATTTGATCCGTCATTCCATGAGCAAGCCAATTTATAAAGAAAAAGTTCGTTTGCGCAGCTACGGGGTACCTAATGAAACAGACCAAGTTTATTTAGAGATCAAGAAAAAATTTGATGGAGTTGTCTATAAAAGAAGAACCGATATGCGATTGAAGGATGCGGAAAGGTTTCTAGGACACCAGCCATTTTTAGAATCTGTGCAGAATAAACAAATGATTCGTGAATTTGAGTCAGTATTGTCTTTTTATCCGGATCTTAAACCGGCTATGTACATTTCTTATGAACGGCTAGCTTACTTCGGCAAACAAGATAAGAGCGTCCGCATCACATTCGATCAAAATATTTTATATCGGACAACAGATTTATCACTGGCAGCCGGCTCTTATGGCAAACCGATTTTGCCAAGAAATTATGTATTGATGGAAATTAAAATTTGCGGAGCTATGCCAGTTTGGTTGGCTCGTATCTTGTCGGAAAAACACATTTATCCATCAAAATTTTCAAAATACGCTAATGCTTATCAAGATTACTTAAAACAGCAAGCAATGGAAACAAACAAAACAGTAATAGAAAAAGAGGTCATGACTAAATGAGTGAATTATTTAACAGTTTATATATTGAGAGCGCGAATGCATTTTCAATTACAAGTTTTATTATTTGTACAGTAGCCAGTTTGGTTTTAGGAGGAGGCATTGCCGGAACCTATATGTACCGCAACCAATATACGAAAGGCTTCGTAACAACATTATTTCTGCTACCGGCAATGGTCCAAATGGTCATCATGCTGGTCAACGGAAATGTAGGAGCCGGGGTCGCTGTGATGGGAGCGTTCAGCTTAGTGCGGTTTCGTTCAGTGCCAGGATCGGCTAAAGAAATCAGCAGTATTTTTCTGGCAATGGCTGTTGGTTTGGCGACCGGAATGGGTTATATCGCTTTTGCAGCGGTCTTCGCGCTCATTATTTGCGGTGTGATGATCGTGTTGAATTTATCTGATTTTGGAGAAATGAGTCCGCAATTCCGAATATTAAAAGTGACGATACCTGAGAATTTAGACTATACAGATGTTTTTGAAACAGTTTTTGAGGAGTATGTGGTTCAGCAGCATTTGATCAAAGTAAAGACAACCAATATGGGCAGTTTGTTTCGTCTTGAATACACAATTGAACTGAAAGATCCACTACAAGAAAAGCAATTTATTGATGCATTGCGCTGCCTAAATGGGAACTTAGAAATCATTTGCGGCCGTCCAATAATTGGAAAGGAAGAATTATAATGAAAAATTTACTAAAAAAGTTAAAAGCGGCTCAAATTTTAGCCATAATGTCTGTGGGGCTGTT
>DIDU01000128.1:29810-30014 GCA_002418295.1 Carnobacterium sp. UBA5792
GTGTCAGTATTGATGGAAATACAGTCACTATTGAGAGCGGTGGAACGTACTTGATCAGCGGGACTTTGACGGACGGACAAATTAAAGTTACTGCACCAGATACTGAAGACGTTCACCTAATTTTAAATGGAGTGACGGTAACATCTTCATCCAGTGCACCCCTATTGATTGAAGCAGCAGAGGATGTTTTTGTGACTTTAGCAG
>DIDU01000128.1:30047-30382 GCA_002418295.1 Carnobacterium sp. UBA5792
TACATTGACCGATAAAGCCGGCAGTACAGCAACTATCGGAACCGGAACAGATGCAACTACTATTGATGGTACTATTTTCAGTAAAACAGACTTAACGCTTAATGGATTAGGCAGTTTGATCATTAATGGGAATACCAATCATGGAATCGTCTCTAAAGATGACTTGACGATTGTCAGCGGAACATACCAAATTACGGCAGCAGGACAAGGGCTGTCAGGAAAGGATTCCGTAAAAATAAAAGATGGAAACTTTACACTCGAGACTGGTAAGGATGGAATCCAATCTGATAATGCAGAAAAAGAAGGAAAGGGCTTCGTCTACATCGCTGGTGGAA
>DIDU01000039.1:0-2195 GCA_002418295.1 Carnobacterium sp. UBA5792
TCATATAGGATAAAAGTATATTTCGAATCAAAATGATATGAATAGGGGAGAGAGAATCTTATGAAAAAACGTAATCCAATGAAGTTAGCAAGTTTGGCAGTTTTATTAGCGGGTACCACTGTATTCACACCAGGTTTTACTGTAAAAGCAGAGTCTACTCAAAATATTTCTAATTCGTCAGAAGCACATGATCAAAAGAATCGGAATGGTTGGAAAAGGGTCATGCAGGAAACAATTCAAATTGGAGCGCCAGGGGTATTAGCTAAGACGTCTAATAAAGGGAAAATTAGTAGTTATACTGCTGGCGTAGCAGATTTAAGCACAAAGAAACCGGTGAAATCAGATTATCGCTTTCGAATTGGTAGTGTGACGAAAACTTTTACCGCCACGACGGTTCTTCAATTAGTTGGAGAAAATCGCGTACAACTTGACGATTCAATTGAGAAGTGGTTACCGGGTCTCGTTCAAGGAAATGGGTATGATGGCAATCAAATTACGATACGCCAACTTTTGAATCATACAAGTGGTATCGCTGAATACTTAAAGTCAAAAGATGCTGACATAATGAATTCGAAAAAAACGTATACACCTGAAGAAATAGTGAAAATAGGTCTTTCTCTACCTCCAGATTTCTCGCCGGGTAAAGACTGGTTGTATTCAAACACAGGATACGTAATACTAGGAATGCTTATTGAAAAAATAACTGGTAATAGTTATTCGGAAGAAATTGAAAAGCGAATTATTGAACCTCTGGACTTGCCAAATACGTTTTTACCAGGAAATTCACCCGTCATCCCAGGAAAGAATCATGCTCGTGGATATGTGAAAATGGACGAAACAGGCGAGTTGAAAGACATTACGTATTATAATCCGAGTTTAGCTAATGCAGCTGGAGATATGATTTCTAATGCGGATGATTTAAACAAGTTCTTTTCATCTTTACTCGGTGGTAAGTTACTGAAGGAACGCGAGTTAAAAGAAATGCTTACTACAGTTCCTATAGAAGGAAAAGGGGTTGGTGATGGATATGGCCTTGGAATCTATGAGACGAAACTTCCAAATGGTGTCTCAGTTTGGGGACACGGATNNTCCTGGGTTTATGACTTTTGCTGGTGGAGTAATTGGAGGCAAGCATACATTTGCTGTCAATGCTAATTCTTTAGGTCCGGTTGAAATCCTTACACAGTTTAATAAAATGATGCAAGTTGAATTTAATAAATAGATGAAGAAAAAGCGAATAGGTTTCTGCGATAGTTTTAAATAAAAGAGATGCTTTTTAAATTTCACAAATAAGGACAGTATTAACATTCATGATATGGTATTAAGTATATGTAGAACATAAATATGATACAAGTGTATTTCAAATTGCAATTCAATCTTATAGTTTAGTATAAAAAGGATGTCAGTTGCATGACATCCTTTTTGTTGTGGGACAAAGAGTTGTTGTTTGTTTTGAAAATTGTTATTTTTGAGATTATTCCATATAATGAGAGGTATAGGGGCTATACAGGGGAGTTATGAATGAATAATACTTTAGTTTATTAATTATTTTGTTTTAATAAAAAAAGTAAATTGATTTGGAGTGAACTACATTGGGACAAAATCAGTTCAGATGGAGTAACGAGCAATTACGAGAACATGTTGAAATAATAGACGGTACAAGAAATCCTCATAAATTATTAAAGAACGCAACATACTTAAATTCCTATATACGTGAATGGATGGAAGCAAATATTTGGATCTATGATGACAGAATTATATATGTAGGAGAAAAACTACCAGAGCAACTACATGAATGTGAAGTTATTGATTGTGATGGAAAGTATGTCGTTCCTAGTTACATGGAACCGCATGCACATCCATATCAATTATATAATCCAGAGACGTTAGCGAATCATGCGATGCAATTTGGGACAACAACTTTTATTAATGATAATTTAACTCTATTTTTCACATTAAAGCGTGAGGAATCATTTCATTTATTAGATAAATTTAAAAAGCTTCCAGCTAGTATGTATTGGTGGTGCCGTTTTGATGGACAAACTGAATTGCAAAATGGGCAATCTTTATTTAATAGTGAAGAAATAATAGAGTGGCTACAGCATGAAGCAGTTCTTCAAGGAGGAGAGCTAACAGCATGGCCAAAATTATTACATGGCGATGATGAAATGTTAAATTGGGTGCAGGAAACAAAG
>DIDU01000039.1:2309-2522 GCA_002418295.1 Carnobacterium sp. UBA5792
CCGACCAGATTTAGAAGTTTTATTAAAAGAACTATTGGAATTAGGTGTGAAGCAATTTGATAGATTCTTTTTCACAACAGATGGTTCTCATCCGTCCTTTTATGAAAACGGAATGACGAATGTAATGATTACTACTGCTATAAAGCAAGGTGTTCCAGTAATAGATGCATATCATATGGCAAGTTATAATATTGCTCGTTATTATAATATGGA
>DIDU01000086.1:0-6426 GCA_002418295.1 Carnobacterium sp. UBA5792
TCAAGCAACTTTTTGTATTTTTTATTAATTACTGTTTCGTAAGTTATTCGCTGCTTTCGATGACGTAACAACATGTATTAATATAACAAGTTTCCATTTATTGGTCAATAGAAAAGTTCTTTTTTTTATAATTCTTTTTATAAGACGGACATTTAAGTATATTCATACATTTTTATTTGTTTTTTATAGAGAAGACAGCAAAGCTAAACTGTTTCATTCTATCCTGGATTTTTTTATTGTTCGTTTTCACTTTACGTCATACTGATATAAGTTAAAGTCCTTTTTNNTGTAATTTTCCCTCTATTGATGAACCCGGCATTTTGATACAATTTATTTAAATACTGATTATCAGCAATACAATCCAATCGAATAGCTTTTTTTCCTTTTGATTTAGCATATATTTTTGCTTCATTTAATAATTTGCTCGAAATTCCTTGTCCAGAAAAAGCACGCATAATGGTTAAACGGTGCAAATAGAAATAATCTGTACTTTTATCTTCTCCCCAAAAAGAGCTATCCCACTTACTTTGGTGGTCCCATAAAATGAACATGCCAACCGTTTGGCTATTGAGCGTTCCATAAAAAACTTCTCCACGGTTTATTGCTTCCGCTGTATTATGATTATCTTGACCTTCTAATATTCCTGACCATTGTGAAGATCCCTGAGACTGCAACCATAAAACGGTCTGAATCAACATATCATTTATCATTGTCAGATCTGTTCTTTTTGCTTGATGTAGACGAACTGTTTCATCCATATGCTTCCTTCTTTCTTCTATAGTAGATAAGTTAGATAAAAATTGCCCCACAAATGAGATGGGTGTTCTTCTCTAAGTTTAGTCACTTATTGAAAAACAGCCTCCTCTCTTCACTGGGGCAATAGCGTGTATGTTTTCTGTTAAGTCAGTTTACAAGCGTTCGTTTAATTCTTTTGCTAACTCTTCAAATCCTGGTTTTCCTAATAAAGCAAACATATTTTTCTTATAAGCTTCTACTCCAGGTTGGTCAAATGGATTCACACCATTTAAGTAACCTGAAACTCCCACTGCGATTTCAAAGAAATACATCAAATAGCCTAGAGTATACGCATCTGTTTCTGGGATAGTTACAAGTAAGTTAGGCACGTTTCCATCTGTATGAGCTAGTAAAGTCCCTTCAAATGCTTTTGTATTAACAAAATCGATCTCTTTACCTTGCAGGTAACCTAATCCATCCAAGTCTTCATCAGTAACTGGAATGTTTAGTGAGTGTTTTGCTTTGTTTACTTTAACAATGGTTTCAAAAATATTCCGTTGACCGTCTTGAATTGATTGCCCGATTGAATGCAAGTCAGTAGAAAAATTCGCACTTGCTGGGAAGATCCCTTTTTGGTCTTTTCCTTCTGATTCGCCGAATAATTGTTTCCACCATTCTGAGAAGTATTGTAGACTTGGTTCGTAATTGACTAATATTTCTGTTACTTTTCCTTTGCGGTAAAGCATATTACGGATGACTGCATATTGATAAGCTTCATTTTCTTCTAACTTATCGCTGCTGTATGCATCTGCTGCATCTGCCGCCCCTTGCATTAATGCATCAATATCTGCTCCGCTTGCTGCAATCGGCAATAAGCCAACAGCTGTTAATACTGAAAAACGTCCGCCAATGTCATCTGGGATAATGAATGATTCATAACCTTGCGCATTTGCTTCTTCTTTCAAAGCACCTCTTGCTTTATCCGTCGTTGCATAAATCCGTTTTTTAGCTTCTTCAGCTCCATATTTTTTCTCCAAAAGTTCTTTAAAGACTCGGAAAGCAATAGCCGGTTCTGTAGTTGTTCCAGATTTTGAAATAATATTTACAGAAAAATCACGGTCGCCGATCACATCAATTAAATCACTTAAATAAGTTGAACTGATACTGTTTCCTGCAAAGAAAACTTGCGGGAATTTGCGTTCTTCTTTAGGCAGCAAATTATAGAATGAATGGTTCAAGAAATCTAAGGCAGCTTTAGCTCCTAGATAAGATCCGCCTATCCCGATCACCACTAAAATTTCTGAATCATTTTGAATTTTTTCTGCTGCAGCTTTGATGCGGGCAAATTCATCTTTATCATAATTTTTAGGTAGATCGATCCAACCCAAATAGTCGCTTCCTGCTCCAGTGCCGTTACGCAACATGTCATTAGCAGTTGTTACTTGCTGTTGCATGTTCGTAATTTCATGTGGTTGAATAAATTTTTCGATTTTTGAATAATCAAATTTAATATGTCCCATTTAAATCACTCCATTATCTTGTATTTGTGAATCAAGGTGCAACGCTGTCATTCATTCTTAACTTTAGTAGTTTTAGAGAAAAAAAGCAAGAAAAAACAGCATTTCTACTAAGAAATGCTGTTAAAAAATAGTTAGATTAAAATTGCGGAACTCCGGATATTTTCCAATTTTCTAGAGTTTCTGTCAAGATGCTTGATTTTTGCCAGGATAATTGGGGAAAGTTCCTTTTTAATATCTCATTAGTTTGAATACTAGCATCAGCTAATTCAAACACAAAAAGCGGGATACGGTTTCCTTCAACTACAGCATTGGTTAATTCAAAAAGATTTAAATTTTGGATATCGATTGCCATGGTACTTTTTAGCTCTTCTAAAATACAAGCTAAACCAGTTTGTTTACTCAGAATCTGGGTGGACGGAAACGAAAATTTTTCGCCTTCTTTTTTTACTAAAAACACATATTTTCCTTCTATGTTATGGGTCATAATTGTTCCGGCTACCCATTGTTTTTCTGTCATTTCAAGCACCTCACACTTAAATTTTTAAGTAATCACACAGTAAACTTCTCTAGGTATTTAAAACAGCGGCTATATTTTTAATTCACTTGCCTTTTTTCATCTGCTTTTGCTTCTTCGATCCATTGAGGCATTAAATCACGAATTGTTTTGAATCCATCCTGATTCAACTTTTCTTGACGGTGTCTTCTTTTCTTAGAGTGATAGTGAAAGTGGCTTTGATCTTCTAAAGCTCTTAATGATAAGCTGATTTTTTTGGTATACTCATCAATATCTAAAATCATCACATCCATCTCATCTCCAACAGCTAGAACTTCATTTAGATTTTTTACATAGCCATGCTTACATTCGGAAATATGGATTAGTCCTTGTGTTTCTTTGTCTAATGCAACAAATGCTCCATAAGGCTGGATACCAGTTACCTTACCTTTAACAATCATACCGATTTTATAATCCATTTTCTCACCTCGTTCATTTTTACGCTGTAATAGTACTTTTAACACTGCAATGCAATTGTATCACAACAATAAAAGTTATGAAAATAGTATTCGCTTTCAAAAACAACTCAAATTTTATTTTTTGTTTTAGCCAGCTGCTACTAGATTTGGAAACGTACTCTAATTAACGTATAATAGAGCTAACGATTTGTCGGATTTTTTACTATAAAAAGGATGTGTTTAAATGGAAAGTAAGTTTGATGAAATTATTGATCGCACTAATCAACTGGATATTAAATGGGGACAATCAGAAAAAGTATTTGGTTCAACAGATGTTCTTCCTATGTGGATCGCGGATATGGATTTCGCGAGTCCAAAGCCGGTTCTCGATGCCTTAAAATCTCTACTTGATTCTCGTATTTTAGGATATACCGCTCCGCCTGATTCACTTTATCAAGCTATTATTGATTGGCAAAAAGAACGTCATCACATGGAACTGACAAAAGAAGCGATTCTCTTTTCGCCAGGAGTCGTGCCAAGTATTGCCTTGATCATTCAAACATTTACGAAAGAAAATGAAGCGATTATGATCCACGATCCTGTCTATACACCCTTTTCAAATATGATCACATTAAACCATCGCCGTTGTGTTCGCTCTACTTTAATCGTGGAACAAAATCAGTTTAAAATGGATTTCATCGAAATGGAAAAACAAATGGTCGAGCAACAGGTTAAACTATTTATTTTATGTAATCCGCAAAATCCAGGTGGACGTGTCTGGTCAAAAGAAGAGCTCATTCAATTGGCTGAGCTTTGTAAGAAACACCAGATCCTAATCATCAGCGACGAAATCCATGGCGATTTGATTTTTCAACCTTATCAGCTTGCTTCATTAGTAACATTGGATTCGTCTTACCAAGAGTTTGTTATTACACTCTCAGCTGCTACTAAAACATTTAATTTAGCTGGAATTAAAACGTCAATGATTTACGTACAAAATAAATTTCTAGCTGATCAACTAAAATCAGCGCAAGCTAAAACGGAACAAAGCAATTTAACGACATTTGGTTATATCGGCACAGAGGCCGCTTTGACTAAATGTGGTCCTTGGCTAACTGATTTATTACAATATCTTAGTGAAAATCTAGAAATAATTTGTGCATTTTTTGATAAAGAATTACCAGACGTAGCTTATATGAAACCGCAAGGCACTTATTTATTCTGGTTTGATTGCTCTAGTTTAAATATGACTGATGCTGAATTAGCTGCACACTTTGCTACAGTAGGAAAAATAGGACTAAATGCAGGCGCAGCTTATGGTCCAGCTGGTTCACAATATATGCGGTTAAACTTCGCAGCACCAAAAAGCCTTATAAATGAAGGTTTAAATCGGATCAAAGCGGCTTTTGAGAACCGATAAGCCTATTAAGAAAAGGAGAACAGGAATAAAATCCCGTTCTCCTTTTCTTTTTAAGCGATTTGTTCTGCAGCTAACAACAAGCAGCCGGTAATGCCCGCATTGTCTCCTAATGCTGGAGGAACAATATATTCTTCCAATGGCGGCAACTGGACGTACCCATTCATCAGTTTTTCAAATTCCTGGCGAACTAGTTGGAAAAGCTGTGTCTGTTTCATGACACCGCCACCTAAAACAATTCTTTCTGGGCTCAACACTAAAGTATAATTCATTAAAGCTTGTGCTAAGTAGTAAGCTTCCATTTCCCAAACAGCCGATTCATCAGCTAATTCATGGCCCTTTTTGCCATACCGTTGTTCAATGGCTGGGCCAGCAGCGATCCCTTCCAAGCAGTCTCCGTGATAAGGACAGAATCCGCCAAATGTTTCATCAGGATGTAACCGGACCATCATATGTCCCATTTCCGGATGACCGTATCCTTCTAATAATTTCCCATTTATCACTGCTCCACCGCCGATACCCGTTCCGACCGTTAAGTAAACGCAACTTGACAATCCGAGTGCTGCACCTTTTTTCAGTTCACCTAGAGCTGCTGCGTTAACATCTGTTGTCCACCCTACTGGAATAGCATACCGATTTTTTATTGCTCCTAAAAAGTCATAATTTTTCCAAGCTGTTTTCGGCGTAGAGGTAACGTATCCATATGTAGCTGAAGAAGTATTGACATCGATTGGACCAAATGATCCTATTCCAATAGCATCTAAATCATAAGAATCAAAAAATGAAAAAACTTGATTCAGCGTTTCTTCAGGTGTCGTTGTTGGGATACTGACCTTTTCTTTTAATTCGCCTTGTTCATTACTTACTGCACATACAAATTTCGTACCGCCTGCTTCAATTGCACCATATATCATTTTTGCACAATCCTTTCCATCATCATTTTCCCTTATATTGTAGCACAAACTAACAGATGTGAGGGCGTTTTCAATTAAATAATAAAGAAAAATAGCCTAGACTGTATTGGCACTAATGAAAACAGGGTCTACTGCAGAATAGGAAATCAACGTTAAACAGTGATGGCGGAGTCTTTATGCCTTCNNAAAAACCTCTCTGCTATTCTTATGCAGAGAGGCTTTGATACTTATTAAGCTACTTCAATTGTTTCAATTACAACATCATGAACTGGTTTGTCTTGAGCACCACGTTGTACATTTTGGATTGTGTTTACCACGTCCATACCTTCAATAACTTGTCCAAAAACGGTATGTTTAAAGTCTAACCATGGTGTACCACCATTTTCTTTATACGCTTCAATAACTTCAACGGGATATCCTGCTGCTTCCAATTGGTTTACCATATTGGCTGGTGTTGTTGAAGCCGTTACAATAAAGAATTGACTGCCGTTTGTGCCAGGACCGGCATTAGCCATTGAAAGGGCTCCGTTGATATTGAAGACTTCATTTGAAAATTCATCTTCAAATTCTTGACCCCATAAACTTTCTCCGCCCATGCCAGTACCTGTTGGATCGCCACCTTGAATCATAAATTCAGGAATAACACGGTGAAAAATAACTCCGTTGTAATATCCTTTTTCAGCCAATCCTAAAAAGTTTTCGACTGTTTTTGGCGCAACACTAGGGAAAAGTTTAACTTTGATTTCACCCATATTTGTTTTTATTGTTGCTACTTTCTCATCTTCAGCTACTTCTGTCGACAATTGCATAAATTGAGTCATTTTAAAACCCTCCTAATTTTTACTTACTTAACAATCATACTCAACTCTTGCTCAATTTACCATTGATT
>DIDU01000086.1:6432-12366 GCA_002418295.1 Carnobacterium sp. UBA5792
ACCGTTTCTTTTCTCGTTTATTTTTACTGTCGGAGAAACATTTTTATCAAGCTTGCATTCTTTTCATGGTATGATAGAAAATAAACAGCTTAATTTTTTAAAAGGTGGTACGTTATGGCAATTTTATCGAATTTTCCGCTTGTTGCTGCATTAACAGCTATTATTTTTGCTCAATTTATTAAAGTTCCTATTGCGCTGCTCTTGCAAAGAAAAACCACATGGGCATTGGCAACTTCCACAGGCGGTATGCCGAGTTCTCATTCTGCTGCGGTTTCTGCTCTCATCACTGCCTTATCTTTACAAGAAGGAGTACGTTCCCCTTTAGTGGCTATCGCTAGTACATTTGGGGTGATTGTAATGTTTGATTCTATGGGGGTCCGCAGACAAAGCGGTGAACAAGGGATTCTTTTAAACCATTTGGTCATTGATTTTCAAGATTTGCGTAATAAGGTTCTCAAGTTACAACACGAACCAAGTAATTTCACAGCTGAAGAAAAAGAACGCCATTTAAAAGAATACTTGGGCCATAAACCCATTGAAGTCTTTTTTGGTATTTTAACGGGTATCGGAGTTGCTTTTGCAGTTCGTGAATTATTGTCTATTTTTGGTTTTTAAATTGCTGCTTTCTTTTACAGTGCCCTTTCACCTTCCATGAACGTATCGTGGAAGGCAAAAGGGCATTTTTAGTTGATGAGCAATCTATGAAGTTCTTTTGTTTTTGTGCTATACTGAAAAACGCTTTGAGGAACAGACTTGTTATATATGGAGGAATTACTTTGAAACCAACGAATGAAGTATTTGACATCACTATTATTGGTGGCGGTCCTACAGGAATGTTTGCTGCTTTTTACGGCGGTATGCGTAATGCAAAAGTCAAGATCATTGAAAGTTTACCACAACTCGGTGGACAGTTATCTATGCTGTATCCTGAAAAAGACATATTTGATATTGCTGCTATGCCTGTAGTTGGTGCTCAAGAGCTGATTGATAATCTATCCGTTCAGATGTCACGGTTTGAACAAACGATTTGTCTGGAAGAAGAAGTTGTGGATGTTCATAAGAATGCTGAAGGGATTTTTGAACTAAAATCCAAGAAAGCAACGCATTATTCAAAAGCTGTTATTATTACCGCTGGAAATGGCGCTTTTCAACCAAGAAGATTAGAGATCGAACATGCTGAACAATATGAAGGTAAAACATTACATTATTATGTTAACAATATCGAACGATTCAAGGACCGGACAGTCGCTATTTGCGGCGGCGGTGATTCAGCAGTAGACTGGGCTTTAACATTAGAACCGATTGCCAAAAAAGTTTACCTGATTCATCGTCGCAATAAATTTAGAGCTTTAGAACATTCCGTTTCTTTGTTAATGGAATCCGGTGTAGAAATAAAAACGCCTTTTGTACCAGAAGCAATTGACGGCAAAGAGCATGTCCTAGAACACGTTACGCTAAAAGAAGTGCGCGGGGATAAAACAGAGACTTTGGAAATCGATGACTTTTTAGTAAATTATGGTTTCAGCTCTTCCATTGGGCCAATGAAAAATTGGGGATTCGATGTCACCCGTAATGAAATCGTCGTAAATACTAAGATGGAAACTTCAATTCCCGGTATTTATGCTGCTGGAGACATTTGTACGTATGAAGGAAAGATTAAATTAATTGCCACAGGTTTTGGTGAAGCCCCAACTGCTATCAACAATGCTATGAGTTATATCAGCCCCGATGAGCGCGTACAACCCATGCACAGCACCAGCTTATTCTAAACAGTTATTTATCGCGCGTCTGTTTTTCCTGTTGATCAGGTCAAACAGGCGCTTTTTTTAAGGGTTATCTGCCGACTAAATCAGTAAATTGAGGTATACTGGACTTACTTAACTAGGAGGTATGCATATTATGGTAAAGTCAAGTAATGAGTTACATCAAAAAGCACTCGAATTGTTAGACAAACGCGGTGTAAAATTAACCGATATTGCTGAGCTGGTCCTTTTTTTACAAACTCCGTATATCAAAGATTTAACAGTGGAAGAATGTTTAGTGAATGTTGAAGCAGTCTTATTAAAACGCGAAGTGCAAAATACTATTTTAACAGGCGTTCAACTGGATATGTTAGCAGAGCAGAATGCATTGATGAATCCACTGCAAGATATTATCACAGACGATGAAGGTCTTTATGGAATTGACGAAATTCTAGCTCTTTCGATTGTAAACGTCTATGGTTCAATTGGCTTTACAAATTACGGCTACATCGACAAAATCAAACCAGGAATTCTAGCTAAGCTCAATAGTCATGAAGGCGATGAAGTGCATACTTTTATGGATGATATCGTTGGTGCAATTGCCGCTGCAGCAGCCAGTCGCTTAGCACATGCCAATCCATCGCAAAGTGAACTGGTTAAATAGGTTGTTCAATCAATGACGACTGTTTTATTTGGCTTTTTTGCTTAAAGAAGTATACTAGACTTGTAAGAAAAAAACGATAAAGGAGAGAGCAACCATGCCACATGATTTACAAAAAAAAGGTAACTTTCCAGATTTCTCTGATTTCTTTCCAAGTTTATTTGATGACAATTCTTTTTGGGATAGAGCTTCCTTATCAAACGCAAAAAGTAATTTCAAAGCTGATGTACACGAAACAGATAAAGAATATGAAGTAAAAGTCGATCTTCCCGGATTTGATAAAGAAAATATCTCAATTGAATTTGACCACGATGTCTTAACCATTCATGCTAAACGCCAGTCAGAAACAAGTGAAAAAAATGACGAAGGCCAATATATTAAACAAGAACGTTCTTATGGCAGTATGACACGTCAGTTTTACCTTAAAAATGCAGATGAAGAAAACAGCAAAGCCAATTACAAAGATGGTGTGCTTACTTTAACCATGCCAAAACTTTCTTCTGAAGACAATAAGAAAAAACAGATTACTATCGAATAATTCCGGCATTTTCAAAAAAATTTGAAGCCCCTACTCTTTTAACAGAGTAGGGGCTTCAGGTTGTTTTATTCTTTTTTAAAAGCTGTGTGTTTGGTAAAAAAGTAACCTGCAATAATCGTCAGCTCAATTAACACAAAAGCTAATATGAAACAATGCATAAAAAATGATTCCGGTAAAGCCAGGATCACAGGATCCGTTGATGGATTAAACATCCAAGCATCATTGTTAAAGAAGACTTCATGAAAAGTAATAAATAATTGATCGAAATTTAAAGCAATCAAGATCAAAACAACAAAAGGAATGAGCATTCCCCATTGAAAAGGCCGAATCAATTTCCAGCCTAAACGCTGCCGTTTAATAAAACATACATAAAAAACAGAGCCAATCGTTGTTACTGCTGCAACTGCATAATTAAATAAAAATAACTTTTTCACTTCATAAAAATGGAACAGCCCATCTTTTGAACTCGGGAAGTCTGGCATGTGCAATTCTGTGATCCAGGGTTTATTTAAATAATCGAGTAAGGTATGATAATTTTCTAACAGCACTGTTTTGCTGAGTCCCAGCTTTTCTGGGATAGAAAAGTAATCAAGATCAAAAGCATATAAAGGAACAAAGTTGATCGTAATGGCAATGGCCACGGTTAGGATACATAAAAAAAGACTTGCAATACCTAAAAAATGAATGAATTTTATTTTCATTACACAGTCCACTCATCTAAAGAAGAAATTTGATAAGTCGGTTGTTCCATCTCTACAGTAAGATCTTCTCGCTTGGTAAAACCTGTATAGACTAATAACGTATCTATTCCATTGTGGATACCGGCAAGAATATCTGTTTCATAATTGTCCCCTACCATCACTACTTCTTCTTTCTTCAATCCGATTGTCTTCAATGCCTCCTTCATAATGATTGCTTCAGGCTTCCCAATAAAAGTAGGCTGAACTCGCGTAGCAGCTATCACTAATGCTGCTAATGAACCAGCTCCTGGAACCATTCCTTTTTCACTAGGCAGATTTGTATCTTTATTTGTAGCAATAAAACGGGCTCCTTTGTGAATTGCTAAAGTAGCTGTTTCAAAATCTTCATAAGTGGCTTTACGATCTAAAGCCACTGCTACAAAATCAGGGTTNNGATATCTTCGATAAATCCAGCATCGCTTAAAGCATTCTTTAATCCAGTTTCTCCAATAGCAAACACTTTGTTGCCTTGGTTTAATTCTTTCATATAAGTTGCTGTTGCCAATGAACCAGTATAGATAGTCTCTTCAGGGACATCAATTGAAAAATGGTTCCGTAAATTATCGGCCACTTCTTTTTGTGTTTTTGTTGTATTATTCGTGACAAATAGAAACGGAATCTGCTTATCTTGCAGCCGTTTAATAAAACGAGAAGCAGCTGGTATCGGTTTGCTTCCCAAATACATTGTTCCATCTAAATCAATTAAATATCCTTTGTAATCCATGAGTGTTCTTCACAGCTCCTATTCGTTATTTTTTTTCGTTTCCACATCTTTACGGCGAATACTAAAGTGGCGTTTGCCCTTACTGTCTTGGACGGTTTTAAATGCGGATTTTTCTTTCTCTGCAACTTTCGTTTCTTTTTGAGCAGTTGCCGGAGTGACCTCTTTTTTAACAAAATCACGTTTTCCTTTTGTTCCAGTTGGCTTACTTTTCTTTTTTTCTGCGGCTGACTGTGAAGCAGCCGGTTGTTTTACTCGTTCTGACTTTTGATTCGTAGGATTTTTTCCTTTTTGGTTTCTTCGTTTGCGAGCAGGTTTATCAGTCTTTTCTGAAAATCCTCCTTTGGTTTTGCTTTTTTTCGTTTCCAAACGATGCAAAACAAAATAAGGACAGCCGAAATTACAGTACTCATATAAATAATCTTCCAGATTATTGATTCTTTGATCTTGAGGAACTTTTCGGTTTCGATTATCATAAAAACCTTTTAACCGTAATTGTTCAAAACCCCAATCTGCTACTACATAATCATATTTATCTAAAATTTCACTGTATCTTTCACTTAATCGTTCAGCATCAAAAGCTTCTCTGTAGTCTTTAACAATTTCATATTTGGCGCCGTCAATCGTGATAGTAGTTGCGTCTATTCGCTGCACTAATTGTTGTTCCGTCGGTTCTAAAGTCTCTTGTATTTCTAGACTCATAGATGAATTCGTTGCATGCTTATCTTTTTTCTCAGGATATTCTTTTTTTGTTAGGTTTCTAGTTGTTTGTTGAGATTCATTAACCGAACTTCTCTTCGTTCTTTTTTGTTTAGTTGGTTTATCTATTTTTTCGCTTGATTGATGTGAACTCTGTTTTTTGCTAGATGACGGTTTAGAGTCATTATGCTGTTTTTCTATATTTTGCTTAATGGTCTGTTCTTTCTGTTCTGACATTTTTTCACCTACATTTTCTATTCTGATTTGTCTTCGCTTATTAAAGGATACGTCTTACGTAAATACTGACCTAAAACATTGCGAATAAAGTAAGGGAATAACACTTCGTTCTCTCCTTTTATTTCAATGGTTGGAAAGAAAGGAATATACATAAAATGATCGACCGTTGCAAAGGTATACCTTTTTTCTTTAACAATCTGTTCTCCTAACCACTTTACTTCTCTGGTTTTTTTATCAAATTCAATTCCGTTATAACACAACTCGCCAAAAACTTGTCCTCTGAATCCCATGCCTTTTATTGGAAAATTGCGTAAAAAGTCCCGGTTTTTTTCCATTTCATAAATGAGACGAATCATATTTTCACCGTCTAAAGTACAGCGCAGAATTCTCATTGGATGCGGCAATACTTGATGCAATTCATCATTGGTCACAATGCCTTCAATCAGTGGTTGCATAAATAATCCTGCATTTAAAATAGCTGCTTCTGTTTTAGCGTAGTCTTTAACAGCTTCCAATCCGACTTCAACTAAAGTCGACTTTTTTTGCCAGCTGACTGAAAAATTACTGGGGATTACTGCAATTTCTTGTTCATTTAA
>DIDU01000086.1:12396-14280 GCA_002418295.1 Carnobacterium sp. UBA5792
AGCTCCTTCAGTTTCTAAAACCACATGTCCAATATATTGACCGAACTTACCAGCTGCTGCTAGTAAAGTGTTTCGGACTTTCTCCCCTTCCGGCAATAAATGATGTGTATGCGAACCTAAAATTACTTTGATCAGCGGATATTTTTCGGCAATTTTCCGATCCTCTATAATTCCTAGATGCGACAGCAAGATAACCGTGTCTACTAATGGGGACAGCAACTCCAACATTTCCGGTATCACATCTTCCGGTTCTCTTACAAACCAGCCAATAGGTCCATAACTTGTCGGAAAAGGAGCGGTTAGACCAAACAGACCAATCTTATGCCCTGTTTTTGTTTGTAAAATTTCGAATGGTTGAGACCATGCTGGATATTCTCCAGTTTTTTTATCTAATACATTGGATAACACGACTTTAAAATTAGCTTCATCGTATAAATGATTGAGTTCTGCTTTTGAACTGCCAATCCCTTCGTTATTGCCAATCGTTACCGCATCATAGTGTGCTTCATTTAATAACCGCACATTTGCTTGTCCATTAGTGGCTTCTGTCAAGGGATGAACGCGATCGCAAGCATCTCCAATATCAAAAGAAAAGTACGTTTCATCCAAATCATTTATTCTTTTTTTCTCAGATTGAAGATAGGCAGAAATTCTAGGCCAATTTTCAAAATGTGAATGGATATCGTTGGTATGATAAATATGAATCTGATCCATAGAGTTTTACCTTCTCTTCCTAAAGTATAGATACTCTTAGTATAACAATATTCGCAGGATTTCGCTCGATTTTCAGCAAAAAAGTATTATTCTGTGCAATGAATTACTCACTTTCGTATAAAACCACTAAAACCTTCTGCTTTTACATAGCTTATTTTGTAATCGTTCTCCAAAAAAATTAAAACTTTTTTATTTACAACCGATGTAGTTTAATGATAATCTTAGTGATAGTCAACAGACCTGATCAAATAGAAACGAACGATTTTTCCATTATGTTTTTTATTGTTTGTTTCAAATCATTCTTTTTTTAAAAGAACCAACCAAAAATTCAAGCGCCATCCACTGTTTCACTATTTTATTGCCACTGTTAGCCCTCAGTAATGGGGCCAAGTTTTCTCTGTAAATCCTTTATATCAAATTACTTTCTTACACTAAAAGTCCGTACCCTTTAGTAACTAAACAGTGACTTCCTTATAGCTATTCAGCTAAGCTGATGGCTCTTTTATTTTAAGAAAAGTAGGATAAAAATCCAGCTTATTCTGTTAGACACCGCCTGTACAAAGTACAAGGTCATGTCGTTAAACAAAAATCGTTTAAACGAACGATTTTTATTTTTTGTATTTGTTTCTTCTTTCAATATCTGTCTCCCTACAAGGAAGCATATGGAATGTTTAAAACCAACATTTCATATACTTCCTCATTTACTTATCTTTATCAAAAAAAGCAACTAAGGAGTGTATATAAATGATTGAATTTAAAAATGTTGAAAAGTATTATGGTGATTTTCATGCCTTAAAAAATATTAATCTTACTTTCAATAAAGGTGAAGTCGTTGTCGTAATTGGACCATCGGGTTCAGGAAAAAGCACTATGTTACGCTGTATCAATGGTTTAGAAGAAATCAGTCAAGGCGACTTAACGATCAACGGAATCAATATCCATGATAAAAAAACGAATATTACCAAAGTCCGGAAAAATGTCGGAATGGTTTTCCAGCACTTTAACCTTTACCCGCACAAAACGGTTTTAGAAAATATTATGCTGGCTCCAACAAAAGTATTAAAACAAACGGCCGAACAGGCGCAAAAAAAAGCAGAACTGTTGCTAGATAAAGTGAACATGTTGGATAAAAAAAATTCTTACCCTTCTCAACTGTCAGGCGGTCAACAG
>DIDU01000086.1:14311-14604 GCA_002418295.1 Carnobacterium sp. UBA5792
CATCGCGATTGCACGAGGATTAGCTATGGATCCAAGCGTGCTGCTTTTTGACGAACCGACTAGTGCTTTAGATCCGGAAACCATTGAAGATGTTTTAGATGTTATGAAAAAACTAGCTAAAGAAGGTATGACGATGATCGTCGTGACTCACGAAATGGGCTTTGCTCGTGAAGTAGCTGACCGCGTTGTTTTTATGGCTAATGGCGAAGTGTTAGAAGACCGAGAAGCGGTTGCTTTCTATGAAGATCCTCAAGATCCTCGTGCCAAACAATTTTTAAGCAAAATTATCAATC
>DIDU01000086.1:14662-16682 GCA_002418295.1 Carnobacterium sp. UBA5792
CTTTGTTGCTGTTAGCGGCTTGTGGTTCAAAAAGTATTGCCGAAGTCGATATTACAGAACGTTTGAAAGATGACCCGACCATTACATGGGGAGTCAAAGTAGATACGAGTTTATTTGGACTTTATAATAGTAAAACGAGCGAAATCGAAGGTTTTGATATTGATATCGCAAAAGCTTTAACAGAAGAGATTACAGGCGATGCTGCTAATGCAAAATTTGTTGAAGTTACTTCAAAGACTCGGATTCCTTTATTGAAAAACGGCAATATTGATGCCATTATTGCAACGATGACGATTAGTGAAGAACGTAAAAAACAAGTTGACTTTTCAGATGTTTACTTTGATGCGGGGCAAGCTTTACTAGTACCGGGAAATAGCTCAATTCAAAGTGTCTCAGATTTATCTTCTGATACAACTGTCTTGGCTGTCAAAGGTTCAACTTCAGCTGCCAATATTCGGAAACACGCTCCAGACACTCATGTTTTAGAACTAGAGAATTATTCAGAAGCCTTTACAGCACTCCAATCCGGCCAGGGAGATGCCATGACCACTGATAATGCGATTCTTTTAGGCATCATCGCTAACAACCCAGGTTACCGTTTAGCTGGCGGAAACTTTACAGATGAGCCGTATGGCATTGCCATCAATAAAGGCCAAAACAAGTTTGTTGAAACGATTAATTCAGCTTTTAAGACCATTAAAGAAAATGGTGTATACGATGAAATCTATAACAAATGGATCCCAGAAATGGAAGAATAAAACGACTAGTATCCATACAACTGGATTTGGTTGTTTAATTTAAACGAAAAAGTGAGGTGGATTTTATGATCCAAATTTTTAATAATTACTCAGGTAGNNCTTAAAGGACTAGCAAACGCTTATGTCGAATTTTTTCGAAACATTCCTTTATTGATTATTGTCATGTTCTTTTATGTCGTTGTGCCTTTATATTGGTTTCAAATCGACGGGTTTACAGCAGGTACGATTGGGTTGACCATCTACACTTCTGCTTTCATTGCAGAAACCGTTCGCGCTGGTATTTTAAGCGTTCCAAAAGGCCAAATGGAAGCTGGGCTTTCAACCGGGTTTACGTATAGTCAGACACTGTGGTACATTGTTTTGCCGCAAGCGATCAAAATCGTTATCCCGCCGCTCGGCAACCAATTTATCAACTTAGTAAAAAATTCTTCTGTTTTAGCAATGGTAGCTGGACTCGACTTAATGTATCAAGGAGACTTGATTGCCAGCGAAACATTTAATACATTCGATACGTATATCTTGATCGGAGGACTTTATTTAATTATTACCCTGCCGTTGACGTATTTGATGGCTTATATCGAACGACGCTTAAATACAAAATCATAAAAAGGAGGAAATTCAATTGAATATTGTAGAAGCTTTTTCATGGGTCAACATCCGCTTCTTGTTGGATGGACTCTTGATTACTGTAGAAGTAGCGGTCTTGTCCATTCTTTTCAGCTTTATCATTGGAAGTATTTTGGGATTGATTCGCTATTTAAAAATTCCCGCTGTTTCAAAAATCGTCGGCTTTATCATTGACTTGGTCCGAAACTTGCCACTCTTGTTGATTATTTTCTTTACGTATTTTGCTTTACCGCAAATTGGTATCCGATTTGATATTTTCTGGTCAGCTGTTGCTGCGATGACGATTTTTGAATCTGCTATGTTATCTGAAATTATTCGTGCCGGGTTAAATTCTGTGCCAAAAGGACAAACAGAAGCTGGACTTTCAACTGGTTTGACTTATGCTCAGACCTTGTGGTATATCATTATCCCTCAAGCTTTTAAAGCCATGGTACCGCCGATTTTAAGTCAGCTGATTTCGTTGATCAAAGATACTTCATTAGCAACAATTATCTCTTTACCTGAAATCACCCATAATGCCAGAATCATTTATGGTCAAAATACAGACTACGTGATTCCTATGTTTATCGCGATGGCGTTATTGTATTTCAGTATCTGCTTCACCTTATCCAGAATCGTCAAACGCTTAAAACTAG
>DIDU01000086.1:16908-17193 GCA_002418295.1 Carnobacterium sp. UBA5792
AAAAATAATAGAACCAGAAAAAGTTCCTATCAAACAGAACAACCTGTTGATAGGAACTTTTTTTGTTTAACTATTTACTACTAATGAATCAATCTGGTATATAACTTAGTACAAAATCTTGAACTTTTTGTTTGTATTCTTCTTTGTTCTCCTCATATGAATCTGCATGATCGGCATTCGGCACAATATACAATTCTTTAGGCGATGAATCAGCTTCATATACATCATACACCATTTCAGTCGGTACAAATTTGTCTTCTGCCCCATGAATAAACAGCATAGGAA
>DIDU01000086.1:17289-17516 GCA_002418295.1 Carnobacterium sp. UBA5792
GACTGTATCTGCTTCTCCGAACCAATAATTAGAACGTACTTTTGTTACCAAGCTGGTTACCGGAATCAAAGGGAATGCCGGCAAGTCATACATATCTTTCAATTGATAAGCCAATTCTCCAGTCAAGGAACTATAGCCGCAGTCTTCAACAATGACCTTTACATTGGAAGGCAAATCTTCTCCACTGACGTTCATAACGGTCGCGCCCCCCATACTGATTCCAAATA
>DIDU01000019.1:0-2561 GCA_002418295.1 Carnobacterium sp. UBA5792
TCAGATGGCGATTTTAAATGATGAATATGGAGGAGTAGTTGGAATAGCCACTCTAGAAGATTTATTAGAAGAAATCGTTGGAGACATTGATGACGAATACGACGAAACATATAAAATGATTGAACCGCTCTCTGAAGTACGTTATTTAGTTGATGGTTCTACACCTTTATCTAAATTCAATGAGTTCTTTAAAACAAAAATAGAATCAAACGATGTAGACTCTATTGCTGGATTTTTTATTATGCAATATGGCAGCATTCCAAACGCAGAAGAACAAGCTATTGTTCATTATGCGGACTATGTATTTACGGCAAATGCAATTGAAGGCTCGAGACTAGTGAATCTATTTGTAGACCGAGTTGAAGAAGCAGAAGAGGGAATTCTTGTATAACCAATTGAACTTGATGAGTGATGGAAACTTCATTACTCGTCAAGTTTTTTGTTAAAAGCGAATATTACAATTTTATTTCGAATTAAAGTTCATATTCAGTAAGAATTAGATGAGAAATAAAGAAAACTATTGACGGTAAGAGCTAAAAAGCGTATATTCAACGTACATTAACTTATATAATGCCAAAATATGGATGGCAAGTCTCTACCCAGTACCGTAAATACTGGACTATAAGTAAAGAAAATAAAACAAGTTGAATCCAATCAGATTCAGTGGCCTTTTTTTCTTTGCTTAAGAACCTTTAAGCAGAGAAAAAGAGGCTTTTTCTTTTACTTTTCATGTTGGGATTTTTATAGTTGTTAAAAAAAGAAAGGTTGGATGAAATGAAATTATTAGAAGAACGTATTTTGAAAGACGGCGTTGTCCTAGGAGCAGATGTTTTAAAAGTAGACAACTTTTTGAACCATCAAATAGATCCTGTTTTAATGCAAGCGATGGGAAATGAAATTGCCGCTTATTTCGCTGATAAAGGAATTACCAAAATCCTAACCGTTGAAACATCAGGAATTGCCCCTGCAGTTTTTGCCGGATTGGCATTAGGCGTGCCAGTTGTTTTTGCCCGTAAACATAAAAGTTTAACTTTGACTGATAATTTATATTCTTCCACTGTGCATTCTTATACGAAAAACACAACAAATACTATCTCCATTTCTAAAAACTATTTGGATGAAACAGATACCGTCCTTTTGATCGATGACTTTTTAGCTAACGGACAAGCTGCTAAAGGGCTGATTGATATCTGCCAACAAGCGAGTGCAACCATTTCAGGCATCGGAATCGTGATTGAGAAATCTTTTCAAAGAGGACGACAAGAACTTGAAGAACAAGGTTTTGACATTTATTCTTTAGCGCGTATTCGTGCTTTTGAAGATGGAATCGTTAAATTCGTCGAAGAAAAGGGGAATAACTAANNAATGGAAAAGCAGCAGCTTTAGGATTGCAGCACGTATTAGCCATGTATGCCGGCGCGGTGTTAGTTCCCTTATTGATCGGGGGAGCAATCGGCTTCAATTCAGAACAAATGACTTACTTGGTATCCATTGATATATTTATGTGCGGAGTAGCCACATTACTGCAACTATTTGTTAACCGTTATTTTGGTATTGGACTGCCTGTTGTATTGGGCTGTGCTATGCAAGCTGTGTCGCCCTTGATTTTGATTGGTTCATCTGATGGAATCGGAGTCATGTATGGCGCTATTATTGCTTCAGGAATCTTTATGCTATTGATTGCCGGTTTATTTTCTAAAATCAAACGTTTTTTCCCTCCTGTTGTAACTGGAACAGTGATTACCGTAATTGGTCTGACATTGATCCCAGTAGGAATTGAAAAAATGGGCGGCGGTTCAAAAACGGCTGCTGATTTTGGATCAGGCAAGGCTTTGTTTTTAGCTTTTCTGACTGTAGCGATTATCTTATGTATTCAATTGTTTGCTAAAGGGTTTATCCGTTCGTTGGCTATTATTATTGGATTGATTGCAGGGACAGCTGTTGCAGCAATTATGGGAATGGTGAGTTTGGCTCCTGTTGTTGAAGCTTCATGGTTCCATATACCGCGTCCTTTCTACTTTGGAACACCGGTTTTCGAATGGTCTTCGATTTTGACGATGATCCTAATTTCAATTGTCAGTATGGTCGAATCAACAGGCGTCTATTTCGCATTAGGTGACGTGACTAAACAAAAAATTGAAGAGCAAGATTTAAAAAGAGGGTATCGTGCAGAAGGGTTAGCGATTATTCTAGGCGGAATTTTTAACACTTTCCCTTATACTGCTTTCTCTCAAAATGTGGGACTAGTCCAAATGTCCGGCNNCGCAAACCCATTTATTTTGCAGCAGGATTTCTAATGTTATTAGGTTTGATGCCAAAGATTGGTGCTTTCGCAACCATTATTCCAGAACCTGTTTTAGGAGGAGCTATGGTGATCTTATTCGGAATGGTAGCTACTCAAGGAATCAAAATGTTGGGTCGTGTCGATCTAAACAAAGAGGGCAACTTGATGATCGTAGCTTTGTCGCTTGGATTGGGATTAGGAGTGACCGTTGTGCCAGAATTATTTGCTCACTTACCAGCTACAGTCCAAACTTTTACTGGAAATGGGATAGTCGTAA
>DIDU01000019.1:2587-8403 GCA_002418295.1 Carnobacterium sp. UBA5792
AAAAGCAATTTAATCGATAGACACGTAACTACGGCCAATGCATCAGCTGGTCGTAGTATTTTTTTAATATAATTAATTCAATATTAGTTCAATAGATCAAGTTGTGCTTTTCGGCTGTGGCCGAAAAGTTCCGAATGAAGGAGAAAAAGGTAGGCGTATGGCAGAAAAAGCCATCATAGGATCATATAGAGTAGTGAAAAAACAGGATATGTTAGGCAAACACGTCATACGGAACATATCAGACAAATAAATATAAGGATATACTAGGCAAATCCCTTTTAAGTAACATAAGAACTCTCACACTCCATCCATATATTAGGCGAGAACATGTTGAATACTTTATGAAGGAATTTGATTCCACATTTTTACTAATGGAATGTGAAATAGAATTCTTTGAACGGTAGATAAAATGGAATGATGATAAAAAATAAGTTTCAGCAGTTTTTTATGACTTGGTATCAAAATTCCAAATTAAAAAAAGAACAAGCAAGCAGACATTTTTTCTTGCTATTTAAAAATAATTTGTTAGTCTTAAATGGCAGTAAAATAAAGATAGTATCGTTAGGGGCGTTTTTAGAAAATGGATGTAGATGTAAAATTCCTGGCACTTATTTTTCTTATTAATTTAGCTTATGTTGCACTGAATACGATTCGATTTATGCTGACCATGAAAGGCTACCGACTGATTGCTCCTTTTGTGTCTATGGTCGAGATTACGATTTATGTAGTTGGGCTAGGATTGGTTCTCGATCGATTAGATAACTTTTGGAACATTGCTGCTTATGCATTAGGCTATGGGGTCGGGATAGCTGTTGGAATCCAAATTGAAGAATACTTAGCGCTAGGCCACATAATGGTTACGACGATTGTACCCGATACTAAAAGCGATATTTCAGAACGTTTACGGGAATTGGGTTACGGTGTAACGACTAGTCTTGCGCTCGGAAGAGAAGGCGATCGTTTAGTGTTAGAAGTTTTAACTACGCGAAAATCAGAACGAAAATTATACAAACAAATCAGCGAAATAGAACCGAAAGCTTTTGTTATCTCTTATGAACCTAAATTCATCAGCGGTGGTTTTTGGACTAAAAAAGTGAAAACAAGAAGAATGGCGCTGAAGAAACGCGGAAAAATATAAGGTCATTGGTTCAACTCAGTGAATTTCAGCAAGGTTGTCCATGACAGATAACAGGATAACTGATAAACTAAGATTACAGAAATAACCTGTTAAATCAAATTGTAGTAGAAAGTAGTGATGAGTTTGCCTAATTTAATCGTTCCTGGAAAAACTATTGGTATTATTGGTGGCGGTCAATTAGGACGCATGTTGGCCTTGGCAGCTAAGCAAATGGGGTATCATGTCGGAGTGTTAGATCCCGAAAAAAATTGTCCAACTGCTCAAATAGCCGACTGGCACATTGTAGCTAAATACGATAACCAAGAAGCATTGATGGATTTAGCCATGAAAAGTGATGTACTGACTTATGAGTTCGAAAATGTAGATGCAGATAGAGTGGACCGATTGAAAAAAACGGTCGCTGTTCCTCAAGGAAGCGAACTCTTGTCGATTACACAAGATCGTTTATTAGAAAAAGCGTACTTAGAAATGAACAATATCAATTCATCTCCTTATGCCACTATTATCAGTCTGGAAGATATCAAAGAATCAGTTAGTTCAATTGGCTTTCCTTGTATCTTGAAGACGATCAGGGGGACAGAAGGCGATGACAAAGGACAACGTGTTCTTTATGATGAAGAAGACATAGCAGGATGTGGCGAATTATTGCAGTTCGGTACGTGTGTGCTTGAAGCATGGATTCCATTTGAACGAGAATTATCGATTGTGATCGTTCGCGATGAAGCCGGAAAAATTGCTACTTTTCCAGTAGCTGAAACCATTCACCGTCAAAACAAGCTTCATGAAACGATCGTCCCAGCTCGGGTTCCAATAGAAGTAACCGAGGAAGTAGAAAGAATCAGTAAGTCAATTGCTGAGCAGTTGAATTTAGTAGGAACATTAGGCATCGATATGTTTTTAACACCATCCGGCGCTTTATATGTCAATAAGTTGGCTCCACGGCCTCATAGTTCTGGAAACTATAGTTTGGAAGCTTGTTCTATGTCACAATTTGAAGCGCATATCCGAGCGATTTGCGGCTGGCCTTTGCCTGAAGTTACATTGCTTTCGCCAGCTGTGACCGTCTCCATTTTTGGTGAGCATATGAGAGGTTCTGAAATGCAGATTCAGCTAAAACCTGATTGGCATTTCCATTATTATGGTAAAGAAGAACCTGTCACTGGAAGCCAAATGGGCCACATTACGATTTTGTCAGAAAATATAGAAAAAACACTAGCCAATATCAATGATACAGGTATTTGGGGATAGGAGCATGACTAATGATCGAACGGTATACTAGACCAGAAATGGAAAAAATTTGGACGGATGAAAACCGCTACAATACTTGGCTGGAAGTAGAAATACTAGCTGTTGAAGCTTGGGCAGAATTAGGAGATATTCCTAAAGAAGATGTTCAGAAAATACGTGAACATGCCAGCTTTGATGTTCAGCGTATTGCGGAAATCGAAAAAGAAACGCGTCATGATGTAGTGGCGTTCACTCGAGCAGTTTCTGAAACACTTGGTGAAGAACGAAAATGGATCCATTATGGTTTAACGAGTACGGATGTGGTTGATACAGCTTATGGATACCAACTAAAACAAGTGAATGCTGTACTGCGACAAGACTTGACAAACTTTTTAGAAATTTTGGGCGAAAAAGCAAAAGAGTATAAATATACCGTGATGATGGGGCGGACACATGGAGTTCATGCTGAACCGACAACATTTGGGTTGAAGTTGGCGCTTTGGTATTCTGAGATGAAACGCAATATCGAACGGTTTGAACATGCAGCAGCAGGCGTAGAAGCTGGCAAAATCAGTGGAGCAGTAGGTACGTTCGCTAATATTCCGACTGCTGTTGAAAAGTATGTCTGTGAAAAACTTGGCACTCGTCCGCAAGAGATCTCTACGCAAGTCTTGCCGCGTGATTTGCATGCAGAATATATGGCGACATGGGCGTTGATTGCTACCAGCATTGAAAAATTCGCCACAGAAATCCGTGGGTTGCAAAAGTCAGAAACGCGTGAAGTAGAAGAATACTTTGCCAAAGGCCAAAAGGGTTCTTCCGCTATGCCGCACAAACGCAATCCGATTGGTTCTGAAAACGTTACTGGATTAGCTCGTGTAATTAGAGGACACATGATCACGGCATACGATAACGTTGTTTTATGGCATGAGCGCGATATTTCTCATTCTTCAGCAGAACGGATTATTTTTCCCGATACAACGATTTTATTAGATTATATCTTAAATCGTTTTGGAAATATCATGAAAAATTTAACTGTTTTTCCTGAAAATATGAAACACAATATGGATGCCACTTACGGTTTGATTTATAGTCAACGCGTACTGCTGAAATTGATTGATAAAGGACTAAGCCGCGAAAAAGCTTATGATTTAGTTCAACCGAAAACAGCTATTTCATGGGAAAGTCATATTCCATTCCGTGATTTAATAGAAGGAGACAGCGAAATTATGTCTCATTTGACATTAGAAGAACTGGATGATGCATTTGACTACAACTACCATTTGAAAAACGTCGACGAAATCTTCAACCGAGTCGGACTATAAAACAGGATGCGAAGTGCCGCATGGGAGTTTCGATTCAAAAATAGGAATTAAGAACAGGATGCGCAGCATTCTGACCGGTATTTCTCTGTCATTAAAAAAACACCATACAGATGGTATAGGAAACCGATAAGGTCCCTATACCATCTCTCTTACTATATAAATAGAATGCAGACAAGGAGGATGGCTAAATGAAAAAAGCAAAAGTGCAAGTGATCTTAGCGATGCTGATATTTGGAACAGTCGGCTTGTTCGTCAAACAAATTCCTTTAGCCTCAAGCGGAATCGCTTTTTACCGTGGCTTGTTAGGCAGCCTGTTTTTAATGATTGTGCTGATCAGCAAAAAAGATAAGATCTCATGGAACAGCCTCCAACAGAATGCCAAGATTCTCTTTTTTTCAGGAACAGCGATTGGTTTGAATTGGATTTTGTTATTTGAATCCTATCGCTATACAACACTGTCAAATGCGACATTAAGCTACTATTTTGCTCCACTTTTTGTGCTGCTTGTTTCTCCCATTGTATTGAAAGAAAAGTTAACCGCGGTGAAAGTGGGTTGTATCTTGCTAGCTTTAGTCGGCATGTATTTGATTGTAGGAAAAAGCCCAGTCATCAGCGGGGGATACAATCATCCACTAGGTATTTTATACGGCATTGGTGCAGCGGCTTTTTACGCCAGTTTGATTCTGTTGAACAAATTCTTAAAAGGTCTATCAGGATTAGAAAGTACAGTGACTCAATTAGCTGTTGCTTCAGCAGTTTTGTTGCCATATGTAATGTTGACTGAAGGCAGCGAATTGTTCCGTATTCCAAACCATTCACTCCCGTATCTTTTGATTTTAGGGATAGTGCATACAGGGATAGGTTATACTTTTTATTTTTCTGCTATGCAGGACTTAAAAGGGCAGACGGTCGCGATTTTAAGCTACATTGATCCGATTTCAGCTGTTTTCATTTCTGCTTTGCTTTTAAATGAAAAAATGTCGCTTACACAACTAGTTGGCGGTATCTTTATTTTAGGGGCTGCATTTGTCAGCGAATGGCCTCTGCCAGAAAGAAAAATACTGCAGATAAAAGCTAAAGAAAGAAGATAACCAAAAACGGCAGAAAAAAGAGAGCTGATGGATTTAGCGCAAGAGGTTCTTGCTAACAGAAAAAATAGTTGGAAAAAGAAACTAAAGGTCGTATAATCAATGGGGCTGGCGGATGGGTAGGCTATCTTTCTAGTCAGACAGCAAAGAGTAAAATTAATTTACAGCAGGTGAAAAAAAGATATGCCAAAACCGAAAAATTTAGAAAAGACAGCTTATTACTACATAAAAGAACAAATCGATGCTAGACAATGGCTGCCGCAAACTCATATTACAGAACAAAACTTGTCGAAAGAATTAAAGATCAGCCGAACCCCAATTCGTCAAGCTTTCCAACGCCTACAAGAAGAAGGGTATGTGGAAATTGAACCTTATAAAGGCGCAAAAATTAAAGAACAAGCTATCGATTCACGTGGAGTGCAAGAACGGTTGGAATTTATTGAGTTGATTCTGGTTCATTACCTGCATTACTTACAAATCAAAGAAATCACCATCAATGAACAAAAGATGGAAAAAACAGTAGTCGAATTAAAAAAAAGCAGTAACAAAACCGAAAAAGAATTTCTTCAATTAGAAACACAGTTTATTTATGAGCTGTTGTCTTTTAGCAAAAATCACTATTCTGTTTCAGCTGTGATGGATACGGTTCGTGAATTGCAAATTCAAAGCAATCCAATGTACCGCGCAATCATGCGTAAAAACCGAGATATTCGGTCACACCATTATGGAAAAATAACAGAATACGTAAAAGTAGGCGAATATGCTTTAGCTCGTAAGGAGATCCGCATTTTAATCAATCAGTTGTCGCTCAGTATTATTCACAACTATAGCGATTAAAGGAAACAAACCGGCAACCGAAAAAAGTTATTTTTGAGACAAGAACCGTTTCGGCGTTCTTGTCTCAGTTTTTTGTTTAGAAAAGGTAAGAGCTTGGATTTTTCATAGAGTAGGGTATTATAAGTTTTCTACATTCGATGTCTAGCGGATCAAGCCTGCCTCTTGGAAATTAGATAAATCGTACCCATTGCGCTCTGCGAT
>DIDU01000049.1:0-1883 GCA_002418295.1 Carnobacterium sp. UBA5792
TAAGTTGGCTCTAGCACCAAAGAATTGCATTTGTTTCCCAATCCGCATAGCAGAAACACAACAAGCTATCCCGTAGTCATCTCCCCATTCAGGACGCATGATGTCATCATTTTCGTATTGAATAGCACTTGAAGCAATTGAAACTTTTGCACAAAAGTGTTTAAAGTTTTCTGGTAAACGAGTTGACCAGAGGACTGTTAAGTTTGGTTCTGGTGCAGGACCTAAATTAGCTAACGTGTGAAGAAAACGGAAGCTGTTTTTTGTGACCATATGGCGCCCATCTTCGCCGACACCGCCAATCGACTCGGTTACCCATGTAGGATCGCCAGAAAATAATTCATTATAGTCAGGAGTACGGGAGAACTTGACTAATCGNNTTTCTTGAGCTTCCACTTCACTCAATGTTCCATTAGCCAAATCACGTTCTATATAGATATCTAAGAAAGTAGACGTACGGCCTAAAGACATCGCTGCTCCATTTTGTTCTTTCACTGCTGCTAAATAACCCAAATACAACCATTGGAAAGCTTCTTGTGCAGTTTCAGCAGGTTGTGAGATATCAAAACCGTATATCTGTCCTAATTCTTTTAATTCTGTTAATGCTCTTATTTGTTCATTTATTTCTTCTCGGCTTCTTATCACCGTATCACTCATTGTGCCATAGCCTGTATTATTCAAATCTTTTTTCTTGTCCGCAATCAAACGATCTAATCCGTAGAGTGCTACACGGCGGTAATCACCAATAATTCGTCCACGACCATAGGCATCAGGCAACCCTGTAATAACGCCGCTGCGGCGAGCAGCTCGCATTTCAGGAGTATAGGCATCAAAAACACCTTGGTTATGAGTTTTACGGTATTCGCGAAAAATATGAGAAACTTCTGGATCAATCTCAAACCCATAAGATTCAGCAGATTGTTCGCTCATGCGGATGCCTCCAAAAGGCTGTAATCCACGCTTGAATGGTTTTTCTGTTTGAAAACCTACAATTTGTTCTAATTCTTTATTTAAATAACCTGCAGAATGAGATGTAATGGTAGAAACAACTTTCGTGTCCATATCCAATACCCCGCCTGCTTCACGCTCAGCTTTGTTTAATTCCATAACTTGATCCCAAAGATCAGAAGTCGCTTGGGTAGGTCCTTCTAAAAATTCATCATTTCCATCATAGGGTTTATAATTCTGTTGGATAATNNCACATCAATTTCTTCTTGCCATACTTTTCCTTTAAAGCCTTTCCATTGTTCCATTTTAAATAAACCTCCTTATTGTTATTCGACTGGATAAACTAATACTTTACATTGCTCATTATAACACATGAAAACGATAAAACAACTGAGTTTTCGAAAATAAATTCTTTCTTGTTAAAATACTCCTTTATTATTTGCCTAAATAGGCCTTTTTTTCAATAACTTTTAATAACCATCGTTAAAAGTAAATTTGATTACTATTTCACATACTTTAGTAAAAAAAGAAGTATAAAAAGCATGCAAACTAGCTGCATGCTTTTTAGGTTAATTATTTACTTCATAAATCATTTTTTCATGAATATCGATTGGAGTACCATCCGCTACTTCATCTAGTATAAAGGAACCATTAGAGTAACGGTCGCTCATTTGATAGTTCGAGCTAGCTAAATGAATCAATTTGCCTTTTTCGGTCTCTATCGTATATTCATGGTTTTTGTTTCCATCTAACAAAAATGCGACGCGATGCGGGTTGTTCTTTAATTCTCTTAAAACCAATAAACCTCGTTTTGCTCTACCTAAAGTATCAAAATCATTGAGGTTCATTTTTTTAACGGAGCCTCGATGAGTAAGGATCAGTATTTCTGATTTAGAGGCCTTACTATCAAACAGAATACCATTTACAATATAATCATC
>DIDU01000049.1:1898-2230 GCA_002418295.1 Carnobacterium sp. UBA5792
AACTAGATCGGTTTCAGTTTTCAGTTTCATTGCAACAAAAGACTTGGTCCGATAACTCCGACCGGCAGTCAAACTTTCTGCACTGGTTTGCTTAATAAAACCTTCTTTACTAATAAGTGTAAAGGTCGTTTCCGGATCAAATTCATTTAACCCAAATGCTTTAAGTACCATTTCGTCTTTTTCAAATGTAATGTTTTGGGAAAGGTGTTCGCCCATATCTTTCCATTTTAATTCTGCGATCTCGTGAACCGGACGATAGATCACGTTTCCTTTAGTCGTAAACAACAAAAGATGATCTAAGGTATTTAATTGTTCAATAAAAATAGGGTAAT
>DIDU01000049.1:2290-2608 GCA_002418295.1 Carnobacterium sp. UBA5792
TTTAATATAGCCTTCTTTTGTGACCGAAACAATCACGTCTTCTTGGGTTACCAACAATTCAGTTTCTACTTTTAATTCTTCTATTTCTGCTTCAATCATCGTTCTACGAGGATTGCCATAATTTTTTTTGATTTCAGCAAGTTCTTTTTTCATCACTCGCTTCATTTCCGCAGAACTGGTTAAGATTTTTGTAAAAGAAAGAATGGCTTTTTTGAGTGTTTTAGCTTCCATCTCTAAAGCCGTGATGTCTGTATTGGTTAAACGGTATAATTGTAAAGAAACAATCGCTTCTGCTTGTGCTTCAGTAAATGCAAACTG
>DIDU01000049.1:2739-3187 GCA_002418295.1 Carnobacterium sp. UBA5792
GGCCTTAATCAAGCCTTCAACAATATGGGCACGGCTTTCTGCTTTTCTCAAATTAAATTGTGTCCGTCGTGTAATGACTTCACGTTGATGTTCAAGGTAAGCTTCTAGCATACGAATAATGCCTACTTGCTTAGGCCGTTTTTGGTCAATAGCTACCATATTAAAATTATAAGAAATTTGCAAATCCGTATTTTTGAGCAGATAAGTTAAAATTCCTTGAGCATTGACGTCTTTCTTAAGTTCTACTACGATTTGCAGTCCAGTCCGGTCTGATTCATCGCGGACTTCAGCAATTCCGTCTATGCGTTTATTGATACGGATTTCATCTAATTTACGAACCAGTACAGCCTTGTTGACATCATAAGGAATTTCATTGATCACGATTTGTTGTTTCCCGCCTCTTAAATCTTCGATCCTAGTTTTAGAACGGACAATGACTTTTCCTTTT
>DIDU01000049.1:3223-3661 GCA_002418295.1 Carnobacterium sp. UBA5792
CAGTTGCATGAGGGTGATCAATCAAATGCATCGTTGCATCAATTACTTCAGTTAAATTATGTGATGGAATATCCGTTGCATAACCGGCGGAAATACCCGTTGCACCGTTAACCAATAAGTTAGGGTAGCGAACAGGTAAAACAGTCGGTTCTTCGTCCGTATCATCAAAGTTTAATACAAAATCGACGGTTTCTTTATCAATATCCTGTAGTAATTCTGAGGCTATTTTAGCTAAACGCGCTTCTGTATACCGCATAGCAGCAGGAGGATCTCCGTCCATACTACCGTTATTCCCGTGCATTTCAATCAGTTCTTCACGTTGCTTCCAATCCTGGCTCAAACGTACCATGGCTTCATACACACTGCTATCGCCATGCGGATGGTAGTTACCAATCACATTCCCAACCGTTTTAGCTGATTTGCGGAACCCTTTTTCAT
>DIDU01000160.1:0-1280 GCA_002418295.1 Carnobacterium sp. UBA5792
GCCTCTTTCTGGCTTTACACAACATGGCTACTACAAGTAAACGAAATGGTTTATTGGCAGTTACCTTAACTATTGGTGTTGTTTCTGTTGTCTCTAGTCATGTATTTGCAGACAATTTAATTGAGTCAGTTCAAGGTCAATTGGAAAGAGAGGCAATGGGAAATATCCTTATTACAAGTTCCATTCATGACGAAGGGAACGTTGAAAAGCAGCTACAATCTATTAAGGACATAAAAGGATCGAAAAAAGGTTATCAATTAGATGGAAGACTCCAAAATATTAACGGAGTGGACGCAGCATCTATATTCATGAAAAATATAAAAGATGATAAATTTTTTAGCTCAACTAAAATTTCAATAGAAGGGGTAGATACCTCTCTTAACTCTAGATCCTATATGATATCTGAAGGGCGTGATTTAGCTCTATCGGATGCAAAGGGGAAAAAGCAATTCTTTTGGACAGCTATAAGAAATTAAGTGTAAAAGTCGGTGATACAGTTGACATTCAAATTGGAAATGAATTAGTAAACTGCGAAATGATAGGTTTCTTTAAATCTGGTGTAGTTAAAACCGTTGGCATCCGTATTCCAACTGAAACATTAGCTACATATGGGAAACCAAGCCGAATTACTTATTCCTTAGATAGTGATCCTAAAAAAACAAATACTATATTAACAGAATTAAATGAAAAACTTCCTGGTTCAGCAATGGCATATTCAATTGCCGCTACAGCAATCGATAGTCTTCAGTATATTATTCAAATGCAAAGTGCTTTCTTCTCAATTGTAGCGTTGTTCGCATTTTTAACAGCTGTTCTTACAATTGGAAATCAAGTTGTCATTCGCTTAATGCAACAGACACGAGATGTTGCTATTATGAAAACAGTTGGTATGTCTTCTAGTAATTTGATGAAGTCTATCTTATTAGAAAACACGATTATCTCCCTATCGGCTGGATTAGTTGGCGCTGGAATTGCCCTAGCCTTTTCAGGTATCACTNNTGGTCCATTTTAGGCATACTTTTATCTGTTATAACAACAATAATTGTTGTATGGATAGCAGCAAAACAATCATTATCGGCTAAACCTATACACCTTTTACAAAATAAATAAAGAAAGAAAAAAGTGTATTTTGATTATCTAGTCAAAATACGCTTTTTCTATTTTCTTTAAAACAACACATATCCTATGTCTATCAGGTTAAAATTAAAGAATACCCCAGAACGAAAATCTGGGGATCCCTCCCTCACATGCTTGTTCCCATTTAAAAACTGAATTAGATT
>DIDU01000160.1:1385-1773 GCA_002418295.1 Carnobacterium sp. UBA5792
ATAAACCGATAGAAACAGAAGAAAAAATATCTATCATACAAAAAATGAAAAAATGGGCTAGAAACTAAAAAAAAACAACTTCTTGTACTTTATTTGGCATATCGAGATGAAAGAGTCCCTTGGTATGCTAAATTATTTACAATGCTTGTTGTTGCGTATGCTTTTAGTCTTATAGATTTAATCCCAGACTTCATTCCAATCTTGGGGTATCTTGATGATTTGATTCTTGTACCATTAGGTGTATACTTGGCATTAAAACTGATTCCTAAAGAAGTGTTGGAGGATTGTAAAAGAAAGGTAGAGGAAAGACAGATAACAAGCAAACCAAAGAATTGGATAACAGGCATTATTATCATTACTCTCTGGATCCTTGTCTTTGTATGGGCTG
>DIDU01000160.1:1887-2384 GCA_002418295.1 Carnobacterium sp. UBA5792
TTTTTATAAATTAATATATGTATTATCTTATAAAAAAACTCAACAGGATTTATTCTGATGAGTTTTTTGGTTTATATAATTTATCAATAATTATTCTTTTTTCTCCGGCTGATAGGAAAGAATAACGACACCTGAACTGGTCGTTATTGTTTCGATCAGTTTTAAAGCCTTTGTATCGTTTCCGGTTTTAAAGAGACGCTTTCCGCTTCCTACGATAACGGGATTGACTATAAAGTGATATTCATCAATGAGGTCATGTTGCATTAATGTTTGTGTAAGATCACCACTGCCATAGATTAAAAGGTTCTGACCGGGCTGTTCCTTCAGTTTCGATATTTCTTCTATAACATTATCCTTGATAAGATTTGCATTCCATTCGGTTTTTTCTAAAGTTGTTGAAGCAACAAATTTAGGAATGCTGTTCATCTTATCAGCAAAACCTTCTTCATCAGTCATAGAAGGCCAGGCAGCTGCAAAACCTTGATAGGTTACTCGCC
>DIDU01000160.1:2475-2726 GCA_002418295.1 Carnobacterium sp. UBA5792
ATTGAAACTTTGCTACTTCTTCATTGAAGTATGGAGCAGTCCAAGCTGGTTCCTCCATGACACCATCTAGTGAGAGGTACATCGATACAATTATTTTTCCCATTTTGTTCTCCTTTAGTTTTAAATTGAGATTTTTACATATTGGTAAAACAATTATTAATTCTCCAGCTAGAGAAAATTTACCTTTTTAATAGTTTCGACAAAATGTATTTATGTATGTTTTGGAATAATCTAATATATATTCATAACTT
>DIDU01000079.1:0-3276 GCA_002418295.1 Carnobacterium sp. UBA5792
TTTTTTTGTCTGAACTTTTCTCTATCTTCGTTCTTTTTTTATTTCTTCAACTGATGAGCTGCAATCAAAATATCTTCTACTTGAGGAATGGCCTGATGCTCTAATTCCTTTTGATACGGCATGGGAATGGCTCTTCCGCCTAATCGTTGAATCGGTTTTTTCAATGCATAGAAAGCTGAACTTTCTGCTACGATGCTGGCAATTTCCCCGCCAAATCCACTGCGTTTCACTGCTTCATGCACAATCAATAAACGTCCTGTCTTTTGAACAGAGGCTAGAATTGTTTTAGTATCTAGTGGAACAAGTGTCCGCGGATCGACTACTTCCAAAGAAATCCCCTCTGCTGCCAGCTGTTCTGCCGCAGCTAAGCTTTTTTGCACCATTATACCAGTTGCGACCACTGTAATGTCTTGTCCTGAACGCTTCACATCTGCTACTCCTAAAGGAATAACATATTTTTCTGCTGGTACATCTCCCATTAGCTGGTAACTTAATTTATGCTCGTAAAACATGACGGGATTATTGTCTTCAATCGCTGCATGCAGTAATCCTTTTGCATCGTAAGGTGTGGAAGGTTGGACTACTTTNNTTTTAGTCCTGGAATATGAGCCGTCCAGTTTTCCAGACTCTGTGAGTGTTGAGCAGCATGTCCCGTTCCTGATCCGGCTGCCGTACGCATCACTAAAGGAACAGAAACTTTCCCGCCATACATATAATGGATCTTGGCCGCTTGATTGACTAGTTGGTCCATTGCGATCGTAATAAAATCAGAAAATTGGATTTCACTGATGGGCCGCATCCCTGTCATCGCTGCCCCTACTGCTGCCCCTGCTAACGCACTTTCTGAAATAGGTGTATTGCGAATTCGTTCCGCTCCATACTTATTGAACAAGCCTTTAGTTGCACCAAATCCGCCGCCGTATAAAGCAATATCTTCTCCCATTAAAAAAACACGTTCATCTTCAGCCAACGCTTCATCCAAAGCTTCGGTGATGGCTGCTAAATAAGTGAGTTCCCGCATTTTACTCCTCCTCATCGGCGTATACATTTGTTTCTAAATCTGCCAGTGAGGCATCTTCCATTTGCTCAGCAATTTGGATTGCTTGTTGTACTTTCAACAAACTTTCTTGTTTCCATTTATTCAAGTCTGGTTGGGTTGCCAAATTTGCAGCTAGTAATTGCTGCTCCGCCACTATAATCGGGTCTTTTGCATACCAAGCAGTTTCTTCTTCTTTTGTCCGGTATTCACGCTGGTCTGACTTCGAATGGCCCCTAAAACGATAGGTCATCGCTTCTATCAATGTCGGTCCTTCGCCTTTTCGGGCTTTTTCAATTGCCCCATGAGTGGCGTCTATAACTTCAAGCCAATTATTGCCGTCAATTGTTTTCCCTTCAAACCCATAGCTTTCCGCCCGTTTGGATAAATGAGAAATAGCTGTCATCTGATGAATCGCACTGCTCATGCCATATTGGTTGTTTTCAATGAAAAAAATAACTGGCAATTGCCAAATGGCCGCTAAGTTTAGCGCTTCATGAAAACTTCCTTCATTGGTCGAACCGTCTCCTGCATAACACACTACAACATGATCGGTTTTCTGCATATGAGCTGTTAAAGCGGCCCCCACAGCANNTCGGTTCCTTTAGCAATCGTGTTGCCGTGTCCTCGGTGAGTGGTGGTGATGTAATCAGTCGGTTTCAATAAATACCCGCTGCCAGCAGCAGTCGCTTCTTGACCGATGGATAAATGAGTCGTGCCATGTATCTTTCCAGCTGCAAACAACTCTTCTACTTGTTCATCAAAATAGCGGATTTCCCACATTGTCCGGTATATTTTTTCGAAATCTTCCTGTTCTAAACCAGCACGATTAGGCAAGCCTCGCTTCATTTTTTCCAGCTCTCCTTCCAATTCTTATTTAGCGTTCTTATTGTGTCTTAGTATAGCCCTTTTAAAGCAAGCGGGTCAATTGTTCCTGACCAGAAAAACAAGAACGTTCCAGTTTCGAATCGAATGGCAGTTAAGGACCATATGAGTAGATATCCAGACTACTTACGGTACATAAAAGGAGTTTAAATACCTTATCCTTATTTTTCTACCCACTTAAGGTCTGTATCATGAATTTATGGACCTTATGGCTGTAATTTCAAATTAGATAGAGTCCTAAACCATTTCTTTCCGCTCAAACCCGACTCTTCGCAAGAGTCTTTCTGAAAATTTTCTGTAAATTTGCTATAATAAGGATATGAACGAATACGACTCTTGATAAAGGAAGTAGATTTATGTCTTCGATCGCTAAAAAAGACTTTTTAACTAACCAAACTTATGAATTATATGAGGCAACAACAATGCCTTTTAAAAACCAAACCATTTCTCATTTTGCTTTAGCTGATAGCCTGATGACTCATATCGGAAAACAACAACAGCCCGCTGCTTTGCATTTTTGGCCAACGCAAAATTTGGTGATCCTAGGGATGATGGATACTAAACTCCCCTATTTCTCAAATGGTATAAACGTTATTCAATCTTATGGACAAGATTACATCGTTCGCAATTCGGGAGGATTAGCAGTGGTAGGAGACGCTGGAGTATTGAATTTTTCTCTTGTTTTTCCTGAAGAACCAGATGATCGTATCAGTATCGATGAAGGTTACGACTACATGTTCCGCTTGATACAAGATGTTTTCAAAGAATACGATCAAACGATTGAGGCTTACAAAATTCCTGACTCCTACTGTCCAGGCGATTTTGATTTGAGTATTAACGGCAAGAAATTCGCTGGAATTGCACAGCGCCGACTAAAAAACGGCGTGGCTATTATGATTTACCTAAGTGTCAATGGCGATCAGAAGCGACGAGCTCGCATGCTGCAGGAATTTTATACAGCCGGATTACAAGGCGAAACTGTTAAATGGCGTTTTCCGTCCATCGACCCGACTGTGATGGCGACGTTAGAAGAACTGCTCGGAGCTCCTTTAACCGTTGCTGAAGTACAAGAAAAAATCATTCAAACCTTACAAGACCGCCATTGTTTGGTCGTTCCCGGCACCTATACACCAGACATTTTAACCGTTTACGAAGAAAGCAAAGAAAAAATGATTCGCCGAAATCTGCAAATGCTAAAAGACGATGTGGAAAAGGAGCTGCTTACATGATATTTAAAGAAGATGCTGATCAGTTATTACCAATCGAACAGGTTTTTCGTGACCCAGTCCATGACTATATCCATGTCCAGCATCAAGTCATTTTGGATCTGATCGGCACTCGCGAGTTTCAGCGTT
>DIDU01000079.1:3332-3861 GCA_002418295.1 Carnobacterium sp. UBA5792
TACTTTTCACGGAGCTGAACATACCCGCTTTACACATTCATTAGGCGTTTATGAAATCGCTCGGCGGATTTGTGATAACTTTGCTCGTAATTTCCCTGAAAAAACTCCCGGAGATGGGGGCTGGGACGATTCAGAACGCTTAGTCGTCTTGTGTGCTGCTTTATTGCACGATATTGGACACGGGCCTTACTCTCATACTTTCGAACGTATTTTTAAAACAGATCATGAAGCTATTACCGTGGGGATTATTATGTCTCCGCAAACAGAAGTTCATCAGATTTTAGCCAGTATTGCAGTTGATTTTCCTGAGAAAGTAGCGAGTGTCATTCAAAAAACCTACCCAAACCCACAAGTCGTCCAATTGATTTCCAGCCAAATCGATGCCGATCGGATGGATTATCTATTGCGCGATGCTTACTTTACTGGTGTCAATTACGGTACATTTGACCTGACAAGAATATTGCGCGTTATTCGGCCTTACAAAGATGGTATTGCTTTTCAGATTTCAGGTATGCATGCAGTTGAAGAT
>DIDU01000079.1:3908-4735 GCA_002418295.1 Carnobacterium sp. UBA5792
ACATGCAGGTTTATTTCCACCCTGTTTCACGCAGTATGGAAGTTATTTTAGATCATTTGTTAAAACGGGCTGAACTCTTGTATACCGACGCAGAAGTTCATTTAGAACACTCGGCAAGCATCTTGATTCCTTTCTTTAATCAAACCTTTACTTTAGAAGATTATTTAAAATTGGATGACGGTGTTNNTGGCGAGACGAACAAGATGCTGTTTTAAGTGATTTAGCTACGCGCTTTCTGGATCGCAAACCCTTTAAGTCGGTTCATTTTTCCAGCCAGCAGGATCAAGTCACTTTACAAAAGTTGATGGATTTAATCCAAGAAGCCGGTTATGATACAGATTACTACACAGCTATCAATAACAGTTACGATCTGCCTTATGATTTCTATCGCCCTAATCAAATCACTAACCGGACACAAATTGAACTCATGTATCAAGATGGCACTTTTATTGAACTTTCACAGGTCAGTGAAATCGTTTCTTCCTTAACCGGCAAAGTTCGCGGTGATGAACGATTTTATTTTCCAAAAGAATTTTTAAAGCCAAAAACAGAAAAAGAAGTCGATTTATTTGAGCCTATTTATCAAGAGTTTAAACGCTACATTAAAAATGACGCAATCAGTCAACCCACTACCCCATTGGAGGAATAATATAAAATGAGTATCGAATTAATTGCCATTGACTTAGATGGCACTCTATTGACCAACGCAAAAACAATCAGCCCTAGAGTAAAAGCTACATTAGCTGAAGCGAAAGAAAAAGGTATTAAAGTCGTATTGTGTACAGGACGTCCGCTTCCTGGTGTGAAAGACTATTTGAAAGAACTGA
>DIDU01000165.1:0-576 GCA_002418295.1 Carnobacterium sp. UBA5792
GGATCAAATCGATTTCTTCTGCGATGATACCCGTTTTTTCAAGAATCGCTTCAGCCGCCTTCCCGCAAAGAACAGATGTATTCTCCGTTTCAGCTAGATGACGTCTTTCGATGCCAGTTCTTGTTTTGATCCATTCGTCACTGGTGTCCATTAAACTTTCCAACATTTCATTGGAAACTACTTTTTGAGGAACATAGCTCCCGGTACCAATAATTTTTGCTTGCATCGAGTTCAACTCTGTTCTTATAAATTATTTTTTATTTGGTCTAAAAAAATATGAAGGTTTCTTAGACCTTTGATTAATATCTCAGCTTCTTCTTGTTCCATCCCAGATATAGTCTCTTTTACCATATCTCGATGAAACTTATCATGTAATCGGTAAAGAAGTCGGCCTTTCTTGGTAAGACCTAGCTTAACCACCCTACGATCCATTTCACTGCGAATTCTTTCAACATACCCTTTTTTAACTAAGTTATTGACAGAAACGGTTAATGTTCCAGCAGTAATAGCCAGCTTTTTAGCGACTTCGGATGTCGTATGGTCTCGATTCATTCCGATAGCTTCGATAGTATGCAT
>DIDU01000165.1:613-808 GCA_002418295.1 Carnobacterium sp. UBA5792
TTTAATAGAAATATCTTTAAATGTACTGCCTTGAAGTGCATCTTCTTCAATGATCATAATTTCATTAAAAATCGTTATTAAATAAGTATTGATTTCATGTACTAATGCTTTATCCACATCAGCTCCTCCGTTCTTATATTTGCCTCCAATAAATTACTTTGAGCATCAAACTATTTGACTATCAAACTATATTAT
>DIDU01000165.1:854-1903 GCA_002418295.1 Carnobacterium sp. UBA5792
TATTCAGTTTTTACACCTATTTTTTAAAATAAAAAAACATCCCTTCTCTTTTTAAAGAATGGATGTTTTTGGTGGTTATTCTATTTGATTAAACTTAACTATGGACAAATTCAACGATATCTTTAAAGTTAACGATCGTTTTAGATTCCATAATATCTTTCATTTTTTCAGAAGATTTTTCCCAATAGATTTCAACAACTGCACTGTTATTTAACAACTTTACAATAGTTCCAGCCATTTTTTCATCTCTAAATAAAAAAATAATTTGATCTCCCAAGTCTGGTCTGAAAGAAGCTTTTATTTCATCGATAATTTCATTTGCTTCATCATACGGCACGCCCAAAAGAGTCGCAATTCTTGATTTGCTGGCTCCTTTTCGAAGCTCAACCTCAACTAACGATTGAATTTCTTTGGTTATTTTGTTTCCCATATAAATTCCCTCATTTCTTTGATTCTTAAAGCACGTTACCTGAATATTTTATCGTTCACTTCTCTATTATAACATATTTTTCATCAAAATGAAATCTACGAAACAAGTGGAAAAAATCTGCCATCCTTTTCAGCCAAAAGCTCCTTCTTTCAATTGAAGCGCTTGGAATACCATTCAGCAGCTGCCATTATCTCTTTTTGTGTCAATGAGTGTCCATGATTGTTCCATTCTATCGTTGCTTGTGCTCCCGCTTTTTCAAAGGTTTGCTGCAATTCTTTACTTTCTTCTGGTGGACACAGTGGATCATTTTCTCCTGCCCCGATAAAAATAGGTATACCAGATAAGTCAGGAAGTACTTTATTTCTTAAAGGAACCATGGGATGATGCAGCAAAGCTCCCTTAAAAACAGCTTGATAATGATACAATAAACTAGCAGCGATATTGGCTCCGTTTGAGTAACCTAAAGCCACTACATTATTCACATCAAACTCATATTTTTCAGCTGCTTCATGTATAAATTCATATAGGTTTTTCGTTTCTGATAGCAAACTTTCTTCATCAAAAACCCCTTCAGACAATCGTTTAAAAAAACGTGGCATCCCATTTTCCATAACATTTC
>DIDU01000165.1:1925-5153 GCA_002418295.1 Carnobacterium sp. UBA5792
ACTAAATCCTCTTCGTTTCCTCCTGTTCCATGGAGCAATAATAAGGTTGGTCTAGTCTGACTCTCGCCTTTTTTAAATAAATGAATCATTTATTCTCCTCCTTCTTTGCCTTAAACAGCTACATCTCTTCTGTATGAAACCTTACTTTTTTCAGAAGAGCCATTATCGTTTCGATTTCTATTTCAGATAAGACATCAAGAATCTATTCAGTCTTTTACGATAAAAAAGTTTTAGCATTGCAAATTCAATTAGATTTATACCCTATGCTATAAATCCTCACATCATTTTTCATTACTTCTTGAGTAGTTTGAGAAGCTTTAAATAAAACAAGTAAAACTTTTAAAATATCCTTCCAGCTTTCAATCAGGAATCCCTCCTTTTTAAACTATCTTTTTATAATTANNCTGGACTATTTTATTTTACATCTCTAAATAGTTTGTGTTTTATCTTTTTTAATTAAATTGCTTCTTCTTGACTGTTCAACCAAGGGAACTTAGCCACATCATGAAGTCTTTCGGACGATTCTATTTTTGACTTGTTCCATTTGAATTAATGTTTGTCAAAATAGAACCATCTGTTTGTTAATAACCCCCATTTCGCGGTTATTAACGTTAGAGTCTTTCTGCTGACTCTAGAAAAGAAGACATTGTACCTTGTCCTTCTTTTCACTATTATAATACCATGGAACCCCTTACTAATCAACTGAATTGTCTTAAAACCCAAAAGGAAAGTTGGTTGTATTCTAATGTTGCAAAAATAAAACTAATGCTTGTTACTAACCTTCAAAACAACACGTTTATTCTTCCGTTCTAATATTATCTTTTTGTTGTCTGATACATTTGAATAAATATTTTGCCGTAGAGTATAAACGACAAACTTAAAAAGAAAGCAGTGATGCTGATTAATAGAATCGCTTGAGAAGTAGCAATTGTTGGAAAAGCAATTAAAAAAAACATGCAGATGTAGAATACAGCCGTTGAAAGTTTTCCATACCACTTAGCCCCATCTAGTTTCGTTCCTCTGCGTAAAAGAACAAGGTTACAAATTCCCATGAATAATTCTTTCGCTACAAATAACAATATAATTGACCACATCCATTCATAACGAGTNNAACAAAAAATAATTGCTGCTTGGGTAATTTTATCTGCCAATGGATCTAAAAGCTTGCCTACTTCAGAAATTTGCTGATATTTACGAGCTATCCAACCATCTAGCAAATCAGTCAAACCTGAAATTAAAAGAATCAGAGCCGCATAATAATAATGAATTGGTTCAGTTGATTTTAAGTAGGTTAAAACAAAAAGCGGAACTAATAATAAACGGATGCAAGATAAAATATTCGGAATGGTTACCCATTTGTTTCTATTGTATGTCGACATTATTAATCAACTCCTTTTTAAAGAATTCTTATAGCTGAAAAAATACATTTCCTTCTATTTCAAAAAAAGAGGTCAATGATCTTTAATCACTGACACTCTTATAAAAAATTTAGTTTTAATTAGCTCGGTCTTCCTATTTCGGCTAATTTTTGGCTTCTTCATAGTCAAATGAATCAATAGAATAAACCATTTCACTAAAATCTTTTAACCCATAAAAAATATCTTCTTTTTCTGTTGGAATATCTACATATAAAGGCATGGCAGTATTCGGCTCAAGTATGCCGAACTTATCTTCAGTAAGAGAAAGGGCCTTTTTATCTAAAATAACTTCATCTGAAGTATTACTGAAACTAATGGACATTTGTATATTAGTCATTGAAATTTCTGTCAAATTAACTAAGATAAAAATTGCTTGTGTTTTTTCAGTTTCATTTAAATACATCCCCGTAAAGTGAATGGCTACATCATTAGGGATACCGATAGAATCTGCGCTTTTTATTCTAGTTTCAATTTCTTGCAAGACAGGATCTGTTTCGAGTGTAAATCCATTTTCTATATCCGATTTTTGAGGAACTAACGGTATCTCATTTGCTGTTTTTTCTGTTTCACTTGAAGAACTACCTTTTNNCCCTTCAGAAGAATCTTCATTGACTGTGCTTGATTCCATGATCGACTCCTCAGAAGAAACTTCTGATTGAGTTTCAGAAGAGCTAGATTCTTTTACAGCCATACTTTCACTTGATACTGCTGTCTTTTTAGAGGCAGCTGAGCTGTCATTTGAATCATTTCCCTTGTTCCCTACCATATCACATCCAGCCATTAAAAATGCCGCTCCTATAATTACCATCCACTTTTTCATATTCTGCTCCTCCTTTTTAATTACCTTACCCGCTTACCCTCATGTCATTCCTTCTTTTTAATTTACTTTTTCATAATGAAAATTTTCTATACTTGTTTGGATATTTTTTTCCGTAATGGATAAAAATAATTCTTCCTTACCTGGTGGGACTTCCATAGTCATTGGGATAACCGTAAAAGGTTCAAAGGTGCCAAAGTCTTCTGAGGATATACGGTACTGTTCACGGTCCCAGACCTTTTCTCCATTTTTATTTCCGTAATTAAATATAAAACTTAAATTTTCCATCGTGGTGTTTGTTCTATTAATAATAAAAAAATAAGCTAATAATTGATCCTCTGATTTTTCATTTAATTGAGAGTAGAGAACCGTCACATCATTTTCAAACCCCATAGATGGATTTTCATCCACTAATTGTTTGAGATTAGCCATTAATTTATTGTTTTCAATAGTTTGGCCTTTATCACTATTTTGTTTAGGTATCTTAAAAGTTAATTCATCTTCAGAAGTGGCCGGTTCTTTTCCTGAAGAATCTGTATCATTATCAGCTGTATCGTAATTGAAAGTATCTATCTTTTCGATTACTTGTGTAGCATCAATTTCCTTGAACGCCATTTCGTTTTCAGGTTCAATTGGAAAGTACATCGGCATAACGGTATTGGGCTCTAATGTTCCAAATTTTTCTTCTGACAAAGCAAAAGCTTTCTGGTTAAAAATGAGTTGCCTGTCGATTCCTCCGAATGTATAAGTAAATTTCATATTTTTCAAAGATTTATCCGTTCGATTAACAATGAAAAAAATACCAGCTAAATTTGAAGTCTCTCCAAACGTCTGACCAGAATATACAATTGTTATATCGTCTTCAAATCCCATATCTTGATTTTCATCTATAATTTTTTGTAGCTTTGCCAAGGTTTCATCATTTTCAATAGTTAACCCTTTATCTGTTTCATCATTTTGTGGAACAAATGTAATTGGCTCTTTTTCTTGTTT
>DIDU01000083.1 GCA_002418295.1 Carnobacterium sp. UBA5792
ATGTATGGAACAGGCCAATTTCCTAAATTCAAAGAAGACGTTTTTCAAATTGAAGATAGAGACCTTACGTTGATCCCAACAGCAGAAGTTCCTTTGACCAATTATTACCGCAATGAAATTTTAAATGAAGAACAATTACCCGTTTATTTTACAGCTCTTAGCCCTTCATTCAGATCAGAAGCGGGCAGCGCTGGGAGAGATACACGCGGCTTGATACGACTGCATCAATTTAACAAAGTAGAAATGGTGAAGTTCAGTAAACCTGAAGATTCATATGAAGAACTTGAGAAGATGACGCATAATGCTGAAACGGTCTTACAGAAATTAGATTTGCCTTATCGCGTTTTAGCTTTGTGTACAGGCGATATGGGTTTTTCAGCTGCTAAAACATATGATTTAGAAGTTTGGATCCCGNNCAAGATGTTTACCGTGAAATCAGCTCATGTTCAAACACAGAAGCTTTCCAAGCGCGGCGTGCAAAAATTCGTTACCGCAATGAGGCCACAGAAAAATTAGAATATGTGCATACATTGAATGGTTCTGGGCTTGCAGTTGGTCGAACGGTTGCTGCTATTTTGGAAAATTACCAACAAGCTGACGGTTCAGTTAAAATCCCAGAAGTTTTGGTTCCATACATGGGTGGAGTCACAGAAATAAGAAAATAAGTCTCATATAAATTTTAAAAACGTATCTTACATCTTGCTTTTTTAAGCGTAGACATAAGATATGTTTTTATTTAATTTAATTTAAGTCAAATGTCTAGCAATTATAATAAGAAAGATTTATTATAAAATGAATGGTAACTAACAAAAAATAAGTATGTGAATGATACTGGAGGAAAAACATGAAAGCAATCGTTATAGAAAATTATGGTGGCAAAGAAGAATTAAAAGAAATGCAAATAGATCGTCCTAAAGCAAGTTCAAAACAAGTGGTCGTTGAAGTAAAAGCAACATCCATCAATCCAATAGACTGGAAATTACGTGAAGGATACTTGCAACAAATGATGGATTGGGCCTTCCCTATTATTCTTGGATGGGATGTAGCGGGAGTTATTAGTGAAGTTGGGGAAGAAGTAATAGATTGGAAAGTAGGCGATAAAGTTTTTGCTCGTCCAGAAACGACTCGCTTTGGTACGTACGCTGAGTACACAGTAGTAGATCAAGAATTGCTTGCTAAAATCCCAACTAATATTAGTTTCGAAGAAGCAGCAGCAATCCCGCTTGCCGGCTTAACGGCTTGGCAAGGTTTGTTTAATCACGGTAAATTAAAAAAAGGTGAAACAGTTTTAATTCATGCTGGTGCTGGCGGAGTTGGAACATATGCAATACAGCTAGCAAAATCTATTGGAGCTAAGGTAATTACTACAGCTAGCAAAAAAAATCACGATCTGTTAATTGATCTAGGTGCTGATCAAGTCATTGATTATAAGACAGAAAACTTTGTAGAGCTTTTAGATGGAGTAGACTTAGTTTTAGATACAATGGGTGGAGAAGTACAAAAGGACAGTTTTAAAATTTTAAAACCAAAAGCAGGGCGAATGATTTCTATTGTAGGACTTGCTGATGAAGAATTCAGAAAGCAATTTGATGTAGAATTTGAAAGCATATGGTTAGAACCTAATGGACAAGAATTATCAAAAATTGCTGAATTAATGGCAACGGGAAAAGTCAAATCAATTTTTGGTGCGAAATTTCCGCTTAACGAAAAAGGGATTTATGATGCACATGAACTAAGTGAAACACACCATGCGCTTGGGAAAATAGTCATTGTTTCTAATTAAGATGTTCATTGCTAAGTCTATTTAGCTAACCAGAATATTTTAGAAAAGTGACTTTATTCTTCTATGTAAATAGTTATGATATAATTTATCTAGCATTAAATGAAGGAGGAAAAGATGATGAGTGAACAAGAATTTCAAAAAGCAACTTTTGCAGGCGGCTGTTTTTGGTGCATGGTAAAACCATTTGATCAAGAGCCTGGTATCCATTCTGTTATTTCTGGTTACACAGGCGGACATACAGTTAACCCAACTTATGAAGAAGTGTGCAGCGGTACAACAGGACACACTGAAGCTGTTCAAATTACTTTTGATCCAGATATTATCAGCTACAATGACTTAGTTGAAATTTACTGGAGACAAACTGACCCAACCGATGCAAGCGGCCAATTTGCAGATCGTGGTTCATCCTATCGTCCCGTGATTTTTTACCATAGTGAAGAACAACGCCAAATTGCAGAGAATTCGAAAAAGGCTTTGCAAAATAGCGGCCGCTTTAAAAGACCGATCGTTACAATGATAGAGCCGGCTGAACCTTTTTATCCAGCCGAAACATACCATCAAGACTTCTATAAGAAAAACCCAGCTCATTATTCACGTTACAGTCAAGGGTCAGGTCGTGTTGATTTTATTGAAAAGACATGGCAAGAAAAATAAACAGTTGCCCTTCTCCTATTCTTTTATAAGAAGAGAAGGGCGTTTTTTTACGTATAAAAAAGTAGAATAAGTATATTGGATTCGTCTTTTTTTGTTTTTTAAATAGATTTTAGCTAAATAAAATAAAGTTGTTCGTCTTTTATAAAAAAGAAGATTTGATTGCTAGAAAACGTTGACTCAACGCCAAGTAGCTGGTATAGTAATACATGTTGTTGCAAGAGAACTTGAGCAACATAAAAAAAGAAATGAAAAAAGTTGTT
>DIDU01000162.1:0-401 GCA_002418295.1 Carnobacterium sp. UBA5792
ATGATACCACCAAGACCTTCACAAGCGCTTTCCAAACCCAACGCTTTCGCTTTTTTATTATCATCTTGTTGATATAAACTACTAATCATTTGAATCAATAAGCGATTGAATAATCCAATTCCGATACCTAATAAACATCTGGAAAGGAATAAAATTGTAAAATTTCCTTGATACCATGCAGGTAGTGTGCCAAAAACTCCAACAATGGCTAGCCCAATTAAAATTGTGTGCTTTCTACCGATCTTTTTCTCCACGTATCCTGTTAAAAAGATCCCTATAATTAAAAATAATGAAGGAATGGTTGTCAATAATCCCACATAGACTGGATCGATCATTGGAAAATCTTTTGCAATTGCAGGTATATTTGCGGAGATAGCAGGTGCAGAAGCAACCATAAAAGC
>DIDU01000162.1:406-7966 GCA_002418295.1 Carnobacterium sp. UBA5792
ATTAAGCTCCTTTGGGCATAAACACAATTTACCCTAGCAAGTTTTAAACAAACTAGGGTAAATATGCTCCATTATTCTTCTGTAAAAATTTCTTTTGCTAAATTAAACGCTGACCAAGCTTGTGGCCACCCTACATAAAAAGCTAAATGAGTAATGAGTTCTACAATTTCCTCCTTCATCACACCGTTTTGTTTCGCAATCTTTAGATGTGCTTCTAATTGTGGAACTCCTTGTGTTAGTAAACTAGCAACCGTAATCAAACTACGATCTCTAGGTGATAGTTCTTTCTCTCTAGCCCATACTTCGCCAAATAAAACATCATCATTCAACGCTGCAAATTGTGGGGCAAATTCTTCTAAATTATCTCTACCTGCCGTTTGCTTTTCCATATTCTCGCCTACTTTCAGTTATTTTTTAGATTTGTATAGATTTCATCAGAAACTTGTTCTAGCCATTCTGGTGTTCCTGCTGTAATTGCAATATGCTCAAACCAGCTATCTTTTGATGCCCCATGCCAGTGCTTCACCCCATCATGCGTAACAATGATATCTCCCGCTTTTAGAAATTGAACTTCTTTTCCTTCTTCTTGGTACAAACCTTCTCCACCTGTTACTAATAAAACTTGGAAACCATCATGATGAATATGCCAATTATTACGACATTCCGGTTCGAAGGTTACATTTCCTACACCCACATTTATATCTGGATCTGCCACTAGATTTTTCAAATAACTCTGCCCTACAAAATATTGGGCAAAAGCCTCATTTTTCTCTCCAATTGGAAAAATAACACCATTTTTTACTTCTTCATGTTTCATTATCTTTATCTCCCTTCATTGGCTTCATACTGACTGATTCAATTTTCAATAGCTATAGAACTATATTTACTTTAAAGATTCTTGACTCACAATATTTTTAAAAAGCTGTAAACTGAACTTACTATACAAGTAAGTTCAGTTTACAGCTGAATATTCATAACGTCTAATGCTTATAAAGTTACATAGTATGCTTAAAAAGCATACTTAATTTTCTCAATAAAAACATTCGTTGTTGGCGACAGTATAGTATTTTTTCTCCATGCTAAAACACAGTTGGTTTTAATTTCTGGTATTAGAGGTAAAAATTTCAACGTATCGGGTTGTCTATTCGAAGCAGCACCTTCCATTATTAACGCAAGACCCACATCATGTTCTACAAGTGAGAAAACATTAAAAATCAAATTATACGTTCCGATAATAGTTAATTTTTCTTCTAAACCCGACCAAGTATCAAACATTTTTTTTACATCTAATCGAAATGGGCTGATAATAGGTAAACCAACTAATTCTTCTGAACTGATTTGAGACTTACTTGCTAAAAAGGAGTCTTTAGATACAAGCAACCCCCATCTCTCTTGCTTTGGAAGAACGATTTTCTCATACTTTTGAATAGAAATAGGCTCTGATAGTAAGGCTACGTCTAGTAATCCTTTATCTAATCGCTCAAGAATATTATCTCCTGTACTACTATAAATATTAAATGTTACCTGTGGATGTTCAACTAACATTTCTTCTAAAAACATCGCTAAAGTATCTGAATTCTCTGCTTCTACTGACCCAATTGATATATGTCCGCTTAAAAACTCTTGAGATTTACTTTGAAATTCTTGTTCTGTTTTATCATTCAACAGGATAATCTCTTCTGCACGACTCTTTAAGTACATCCCGGCTTCAGTCAGAAACATTTTCTTATTTTTTCTAATAAATAGATCTGTTTCAAGCTGTTCTTCTAATTCTCTAAGTTGCCTACTAAGTGTTGGTTGGGTAATATGAAGTACCTTTGCAGCCTGTGTAATACTTTTTTCTTCCGCAATAGTCAAAAAATATCTAAGTATTCTTATTTCCATAGTCTATTTCCCCCCATACTAATTTCAATCCTTACATTTAATCATATACATAAATTGCTTTTCTGGGAAATTAAATCTACTGAATAACTATATATTTGCCGTTTTCTCTCTGCTCAAAAAATGGCAAACAACTATATACAATCAAAGACCATACTAAAATCTGCACGTTTGATTAACTGGATAAGCTTTTTGGTGTTAAAATGGAAATATAAAAAAACAGTCCTCAGCAAATAAGATGGGTTCTTAAATAAATAAATAATACTTCACTGGTATTTTTAGATGTCCAGTGCTCATCTACATTACCTATTTTGATAAGGAGATTGGAAATGGATATTATTATTGGATTACTGACAACCGTCATAGCAGTGATAGTGATGTATTTAATGATAAAGAAATATATTGATACCTATACGAATACAACTCACTTTGTCTGTCCAAATTGCGGCTCCCATTTTAAGTTGTCAAAAATCAATTTCTTATTTGCTTTAAAAACAGGTACACCGAATGAACGTGTTGTAACCTGCCCTATTTGTGGATATAGAGGACGGATGCCTATGGTTAAAGATTAAATATTTAGCTTCACACCAGCTTTTTTTGAAACTCGAGTTAGAACTAACCTTTAAAAAACGAGCTAGGTTACGGACTCTCTCTTTCCAGCAGATGAAGCTGCAAACGACATCAATAGCAAGTAAAAAAATAATTTATTTTAATTTTAACCTTTTTGGCATGAATGAGAAAGTTCATTCATGCCTCTTTTTGTACAACAAATAGAAACAGCTAAACATACCTGTCAAAATCTTTATATATTTTTTTATATATTCGTGTTGACATATATATAGTAAAAGAGTATTATAACTGGTGTAGAGGAAATGTGAATAATAACACAATCTCAAAAGAAATAAAACCAGAGTCAATAAAAAATCAAAAAAATTACTTCAGAAGTCAGTAAGCATAAGGTCTTCTACATGCTGATGAAAGAAGCTGTGAGGGTTATCTCGGATTTTTTATTTACAACTGCAATCGGTTACGAAAGCGAAAAAAAGAACTAATGAACAAGATACAAAAAGCTGGAGGAATAAAATGAATATTGAGAGATTTATTGAAGCGCGTAAAGCGATGGGGTTTTCTCAAGTAGAACTAGCTGAAGGTATTTGTACCCAAGCGACTTTAAGCCGCTTTGAAAACAATGGACGCATTCCTAATTTGAAAATATTAATCAAACTTTGTAATCGCCTCGGACTTCCATTAGGTGATTTATTTCCAAAAGTTGGAGTGCGGTATACAGAAACGATCGAGACAATGAATCAAGCAGAGTTTTTTCTTGTCACAAGTGAGTATCAACAAGCNNTTGCTTAGTACGATAGCGGTAGATACAATAGAAGATTCCACTTTGTCCTTACGTTACCTTTATCTGCAAGGCTTTATCATGATTTTTCAAAATTGCTCTATCACAGATATTTTGTTTAACTTCGATAAGATTTTATTAGAAGATGATTCCAGCGGTTCAGAGATTTTTCGCTTGTTGGCTTATACTGGAACCGGTATGGTGTACTTTCGAGAAAACGAGCAAGAAAAAGCCGAATTTTATTTTAATAAAGTACTGGAAAAGATCTATCTTTATAAGGAAACTGAGCTGGAAGATACGTGGCGTGTACTGAACATTCTTTTTCATTGCAGTGTATTTTATTCTGAGGTTCATGAAATAGAAGCAAGCAATACGTTGTTGCATTATGCTCTCTCTATTTGCTCAGACAATCACGTAACTTTTTATCTTGCAAGGGTTGCTTCTCAGCTTGTCAAAAATGCCATTAACCAAAATGAACCACAAGAACTCATTTTAGAATTAATCTATGACGCAAGAGCTTACGCCAAAATCAATAAAAATACTGTTTTACTTAATGAACTGGCTACATTAGAGCAATCTATCTTAGCCAATGATTATGAATTAGATGAAAAGAGGTGATTCCAGTTGGATCGTAAAAAAAGAGTCATTCACTTGATGGGAACGGTCATTGATTTAATGGTTCAACATGAATCACCTGATGTCGTATTAGACGAAATGGTTGTCCACTTAAAAGAATACGAGCACCGTTTTAGTGCGAATGACGCAAGTTCTGAATTGATGGCCATCAACAAAAATGCCGGAATTCAATCGGTTGCTGTTCACCCTGATTTGTATCAATTGATTAAAATCGGGAAGCAGCACAGCTGTTCTCCAAGCAGCCATTTAAACATTGCGATTGGTCCATTAGTTCAGACTTGGCGTATTGGATTCGCTGATGCTAAAGTTCCTGCAACAGAAGAAATCCAGTTCCTTCTTAGAAAAACAGATCCTCATAAGATTGTCTTAAATGACACTGAACAATCTGTTTTCTTAAGTGAACCTGGCATGCTGATCGACTTGGGTTCTTTGGCAAAGGGATTTATCGCGGATTTACTCATCGATTATTTAAAAAGGACCGGCGTTTCCTCTGCTTTGATTAATTTAGGCGGAAATGTTGTTGTCTTAGGTCCTGCACATTCTGATGAAAATCGGGATTGGAAAATCGGAATTCGACAACCGGGTTCGTCTCGTACACAATCGATGATCGCTTTGAAAGTCTTTAATCAATCCATTGTCAAATCCGGTATTTACGAGCGCAGCTTGACAAATGGAGAACAAAGCTATCACCATATTTTAGATCCTCATACCGGCTATCCAATTGAGACAGATGTGGCCAGCTTAACGATTGTGTCAGATCAATCAGTAGATGGCGAAATATGGACCACTCGTTTATTTGGAAAGACGTCTGAAGAAATTATCCATACGTTAAATCAATTAGAAGGAATCGATGGATTAATCATTACGAAACAAGAAAAAATCCTCTATTCTGACGCATTAGAAAGCAAAATAATCAACTAGTTTATTGTCTATATTAAAAACACAATTGAAAGGAAGTAACAAAATGAAGAAATTTATTGGATTGGTTGGAACAAATTCAGATCACTCTACAAACCGGATGTTGTTGCAATTTATGCAAAAACACTTTGCACATCAAGCTGAGATCGAGCTAGTGGAAATTAAAGATATTCCGCTATTTAACAAACCAGAAGACAGACAAGTGCCTTCAATCGTAAAAGAAATTGCTGCAAAAATTGATGAGGCTGACGGCGTCATTATCAGTACACCAGAATATGATCATGCTGTTCCAGCATCACTGATCAATGCACTGAACTGGCTTTCATACGGTATCTTCCCTTTTGTAGACAAACCAGTGATGACTACTGGAGCTTCTTACGGAACACTCGGTTCTTCAAGAGCCCAAATGCATTTGCGTCAAATTCTTGATGCACCTGAATTAAAAGCTCGTGTAATGCCAAGTTCAGAGTTTTTACTAAGCCACTCTTTACAAGCATTTGATGAAAATACTATTCTGATTGACCAAGAACAAACTAAAAAAATAGAAGGCTTGTTTGAAGACTTTCTGATTTTTGTCGACATCACAAACCAACTAAAAAGTGCACATGCGATCAATAAAAAAGAAGCAGAAAACTTTTCATGGGAAAATATATAAAGATAGGAGCTGGAAAAAATGAAATTAGTCGGTATTGTAGGATCTAATGCAGAGGTATCATATAATCGGTTATTATTAAAATTCATTGAGAAAAAATTTAGTCAGTTAGTTGAATTAGAGGTACTCGAAATCAAAGACGTTCCGTTGTTTAACCAAAGCGATGACCAAACAAATAGCCCTGCTATTCAAAATATCAGCAAAAAAATCTTGGCTGCAGATGGCGTGATCATCGCTACTCCTGAACACAACCGCACCATTCCTGCCGGTCTAAAGAGTTTGCTCGAATGGCTGTCTTTTAAGATCCATCCATTAGAAAATAAACCGGTGATGATCGTTGGAGCTTCTTATTATGATCAAGGTTCTTCACGCGCACAATTGCACTTACGTCAAATTCTTGATGCACCTGGTGTAAATGCAATGGTTTTCCCAGGAAATGAATTCTTATTGGGCAAAGTCAAAGAGGCATTTGATGAAAATGAAAATTTAAAAGACCAAAACACAATCAATTTCTTAGAAAGCACATTGAAAAAATTCATTCAATTTGTCAAAATGGTTTCCTTATTGGAAGAACCTAAACCAGAACCAGCTAAACCGGAAGACTTGCATGCAACAGGAACCATTGATACGACTATCGAAGGCGTGGACATGTCTGCTGATGACTGGGTCGAACAAGCGGCTGAAGCTGTCAATGCTGTAGAAGGTAAAACATATGTTAAATTAAATCGCGGTATTTTAACTGTAGACCAATTGAATTATTTCTTAGCTTCTATGCCAATGGAATTAACTTATGCAGACAACAACAACCAATTCTTATACTACAATCATACAAAACCTGGCAGTGAAATGTTAGCTTCACGCGTACCTGGACAAGCAGGGAATCCGTTGGCAAATTGCCACCCGCCAAAAGCATTGAAAAATGTAGAATGGGTTATTCAACAATTGCGTTCAGGAGCACAAGATGCAGTTCGTGTTCACGTTCCAACACATGGTCCTGACAAGTTTGTCGTGCATAATTACCAAGCAATGCATGACGAAGAAGGCAATTATGTGGGAATCAATGAATTTATTTTGGACTTCAAGCCCATTATTGACTGGTACTTAAAACAAACCGGCCAAACATTAGCAGGCGATGTTGATGCAGTTTCAGGCGCTTCTGCTAAACAACATGAAGAAGTAGACAGTGTGTCAAGTGCCAGTGTTAAAGAAAGCGAAGAGCCTGTAGCAGCTGCTGTAGCTGTAGACAGCGTTTCTAGTGCTAGCGTTAAGGATTAACTCTTTTATCAGTGAATAACAAAGAGACCCAGCAAGGCGTATCTGCCTAGCTGGGTCTCTTTGTTGTGATTACTATTAAACAACCTGTAGTCGGTTTGCTTAATTTTATCCAAATGTTTTACACTCTATTGTTTTTTCTTTTTTTATTGCCGGATAAATTAGCTATCGTTTCCGGAAAAATCATTAAAGCCGGCAAAGAAAGAGGCAGCAAGACAAAACAAAGGATAAGTAAGCCGGTAATAACCGCAATGGCCAACTCAGACAACAGTACAATCCCAGCAGGCATAAGTGTGGCAAAAGTTCCTCCCAGTATAATGACCGCTGTGATGATCACACTACCGATCTGTTTCGAGGCCAATACAATGGCCTCTTTAGGCGGCAAATGAGGGTATTCTTTAAACCGCATCATCAAGAAAATGCTGTAATCCACTCCTANNTGATAAAGGAGAAGAACGGTACAAAAGAGGATAGTCCCGCATTACCCAATACATTGATAAACAGGTAGTTTACCACGAACATCGCTGCATAATAGGCTCCTACCAGAGAACCTGTGATGAAAATCGGTGTCCAAAAAGAGCGGATAACAAAGAACAAAACAAGCAATACGCCAGCAATGACGAAAATCATAGTTTTAGTTAAATCTCTGGATAAGATATTGTTCATGTCATTTGTTGTAGCACTCGATCCCGTTGTTCCATACTTGGCATTGGAAAGTACTGTACCTTTCAAACTAGCAGAAAGGGTCGCATTGATATTGTCAATCGTTTGTAAAGCTTCCGTTGAATACGGGTCGTCATTTAAAATAACCGTCATTTTGGTGATGGTTCTGTCTTTAGACATAAAGGCGTCT
>DIDU01000162.1:8064-9331 GCA_002418295.1 Carnobacterium sp. UBA5792
CCATTCGTCAAAGCTTCCTTTGGAATAAAGAAACTTTCATTCTGATTCAGCTGAGTCAAATACTGATTCGTTTGGCTGATACCGCCAGAAATCTCTTCCAATCCGCTATTGACAGCCGATAATTGATCTCCAAAAGCACTAAATCCATTTAAGCCTTCCGCAAGCTGTTGCTGCCCCGCTTTCATCTGGCCAAGTCCTTCATTGACACTCGTCATATTCGTTACAACGGTGTCTATNNCGAAGCTTCTTCCACTCCTTCTTTCAGCTGCTGCAAACCAGCTGCCATTTGATTCAATCCGCTGCTGATATCTGTCAGACTGTCATTAGCCGTACCAAAACCAGCCGTTACGGTATTGTATTGTTCATTTAACTGGTTCATGCTTTCAAGTGTGATTTCACTTAAAGAAGAAGACAATGTGTCCAATGTTTGGGTCAATCCCAAGTAGATTTCATCATTCATTAAATCTGAATGGCTGTTCCCTAAGTCAGCAACCATTGATTGCATAAGAGAAAGGGTGTCTTTTACACTTAAAAGAGCTTGGACAGCGCCTTGGTAATGTGTTCCCATCTCTTGATACCCGGCTTGCATTTTGCTGTAATTTCCAGCTAATTGCGCGACTCCGCTGCTCATATCTGAAAGATTGGTTTCAATCGCAGCAATACCGTTTGAAATAGTTTGTGAATCGTTTGCACCATCAGCCATTCCAGCTTGGATTTGCTTCAATCCATCCGACAATGCTGTTACGCCGTTTTGCAGTTCTGCTGTCCCGTCAGCCATTTGGCTTACTTGAGAAAAGTCAGCTGATCCAAGTTTTTCTTGTGCTTCTTTCATCCCATTTGCTATGCTGTCTACGCCTGTTTGCGTTTGTGACAACCCTTCCGTTACAGGTTTCATTTGACCTGAGACATAAAAATTATCAATTCTCTCGCCTAATGGTTGGGTAACGGCTGATACTTGCTTAACGCCTTTCAAATCTTTTAGTTGTTCAGCAACATCGTCAATTACTGCAAGCGACTCGTTATTNNTGTCCAGTGCTTTGTCGTTTTCAATCACTACCGTAGCTGGCATGGATTGACCTTTGCCGAAATGCTCCGCCACCAAGTTGATGGCTTTTGAAGAAGGATAGTAATTCCCAAGTTCGCCAACCGTATCAAAATTTAATTTTTCTTGGTGGAATATAACCATTGGCCCGATCACTACAAGGGTCACCAAAGTTACAATAATCGGGTGCTTCACTCCTAGAGAAGAAGCTGCGCCCCAGAATTA
>DIDU01000180.1:0-1314 GCA_002418295.1 Carnobacterium sp. UBA5792
ACTTTTGGAAACGCCAGTGGAAGAAGTTGCCGAAGCTGTGATCAATCAAGGCACTAATAGTCTTAGTAGTTGGCACGTGTCAATGGTAAAAGGTGATCAAGAAGATGAGGATGATTTTTAAAGAAATGGGTGATATATAATGAAATGGGGATTTAGATGGTATGGAGAAAAAGGCGACACCATTCCATTGAAAAATGTCCGACAAATACCTGGAATGAACGGTATTGTAGGTACGCTATTAGATAAACTACCTGGAGATATTTGGGAAGTTTCTGAGATCCAAGAGTTGAAACAATCAGTGGAAAAAGAAAATCTGGAATTATTAGGAATCGAAAGTGTAGCGATTCATGATGCAATAAAAGCGGGAACGCCTGAACGGGATCACTATATTGAGAATTATATTCAAACAATCAAGAACCTGTCGGAATGTGGTGTTCACATGATTTGTTACAGCTTTAAGCCAATTTTTGGTTGGGCCAAAACTGATCTATCCTATGAGAACAGCGATGGTAGTTATTCTCTTGTTTACGATCAAGCCGTCGTGGACAATATGGAAGCAGGAGACATGTACAAACTAATTCACAGTCAATCGAAAGGGTTCCGTCTACCAGGTTGGGAAGAAGATCGCTTAAAAAAATTCAATAGTTTAGTAGAGATTTACGAAGGTGTGACGGAAGAAGTATTATTTGATAATTTAGAATATTTTTTACAGAAAGTTATTCCAATATGTGAAGAAATGGATGTCAAAATGGCCATTCATCCGGACGATCCACCATGGGAAATATTTGGTTTTCCTCGCATTACAAAGAATCTGAAAGATTTAAAAAATATTCTTAGCATTGTAGACTCTCCATATAATGGAATCACTCTTTGTACAGGTTCCCTTGGTGCAGATCCAGACAATGATTTAGTTGAGATCATTCGTGAAATCGGTGATAGAATCAATTTTGTTCATTTCCGTAATGTTGAGTTTTTAGATAAAGGTAAATTCAAGGAAACGGCACATTTAAGTACTGAAGGATCGTTGGATATGTATGCAATCATGAAAGCTTTAATAGATATTGGCTTTGATGGAGTTGTTCGTCCAGACCATGGGCGTACCATTTGGGGAGAAGTTGCAATGCCTGGTTATGGTTTGTATGATCGTGCAATGGGGATTACGTATATGCAAGGACTACACGAAGCAATTACGAAGAGAAAAGAGTAGGTCTGGTTATGCTAGAAAGTGAGAGATGAATATGTTAGTAAACATGGAGCACGAGATTTATCGACAAATTGAAGAAACGAAATTGTTACCTCTTTATACTGCTACGG
>DIDU01000180.1:1384-8211 GCA_002418295.1 Carnobacterium sp. UBA5792
GGAACAGCTACGCCTAGAGATATTCAACTTGCTACGGAATATGGTATAAAAGTGGTAAAATTTTTCCCAGCAGATATCTATGGTGGATTAAAAGCAATCAACGCATTGAGCGGTCCTTTTTATGATGTTAAATTTTTGCCTACTGGTGGTATTAACCCAGAAAATTTTATGGAATATGTTCAAAATGATCACATAATAGCGGTCGGTGGTTCTTTTATTATCTCTGAAGTGATACTTAAAAAAGATAATGGTAACACAGCTGATAAAATACTATAAACATTGGTGGATAAAATTAGATCTTAAAAAGTAGCTAGTAAATAGAGCGATTTTTCTATTAGAATCTGAATGAACGGTAAAATTCTAGATATATTGTATCAGGAAGAAATTGCTGAAAGGCGTTTGTTACTATTGAGGTTAAGTTTAGTAGAGTGATAGCGCATTAGTGTTATTACTCTACTTTTTTAATTTATTATTTCGATTTTTATTGAATACAGGTTTTCTTTATTTAAATAGTAGGTATAAGAGAAACGACTGTAATAAGTAATCTGAACACAAGATAATAAATGTTAGAGATTAAGAGTGTATGAAAGAACAAGGATTGCCATACTACCAGCAACTTCGCTGGAAAAAAATGAATCAGTAAGTAGGGATATTTATGGATAAAATCAAGTTATTTATATTTGATATGGACGGTTTAATGTTTGATACAGGCCGATTGGCTTATCGAGCCTACCTCAAATCGGCAGAAAAGCATGATTACGAGGTTACTCATAATGTATATTATTACTTAACAGGGCGGACAGAGAAAGACATACGCCAAGGGATGGAAGAATTGTACGGAGCAAACGTTCCTTATAATGAGTGGCGCAATTCAATGAATGAATTTAAAAATGAAATTTTAAAACGTGAAAAGCACGTATACAAGAAGAAAGGTTTGGTGGAGTTGCTACAATTTGCAAAAGATCAAGGAATCCAAGTTGCTTTAGCTTCATCTACACATCGAGAAAAAGTACAGTATTACTTAGAGATTGAAGAAATTCCTGAATATTTTGATATAATTGTGGCAGGGGATGAGGTTGACAAAGGAAAACCTGAACCTGAAATTTTTTTAACTGCATGTAAAAAAGCTGGAATTGCTCCTAATCACGCAGTTGTTTTTGAAGATTCCGCTGCCGGTATTGAAGCTGCTCGTCGTGCAGGAATTATTTCATTCTTGGTTGAGGACGATATCACTTATCTACCCACTAAAAAAGGTTATTATACACTACAAAAAGATTTATCTTATTTAGGAGAAAAAAAGTCAACGGCTGACTACCAATTTCCCGACCTATTACAGATTAGAAATTTTTTTCGCAAAAAAGAAATGAAATTATGAAGAATTAATTGTAAAGAGAAGAATTGGTACATTAATAACAAATAAAATAGCTGCTTTGCATGTCCACTCTGAAGGTTTTAAATAAGAGGCATGCAAAGTTTTTTATACAATAATTCTAAGTTAGATATTTTCATAATAAGCACCTAAAATTAAGTCATACATGATTAATTGAAAAGAAAATTTTGATTATAATTTTAAAAAAATAACTGTACGAAGAGATGATCTTGAATTTTTTTTTTACTCTGATTCAGGATGAGGTAGATGCGATGTCTATCATTTAAAATGATTTTCATGTATTAAAACGTTTGAAGGCCAGTCATTGCTTATTCTTTTTGTACGCGTTATCATTTCTGTGAATGAAGCATAATAAAGACAATATATATTTACAGGCGAACCAATATTTTTCATTAATTGTAGAGACAAGCTAAAATGGTGGAAGCTACTTTTCAAAGTAACAAGAATGGAGAAAAATGATGGATTTAGTGAAGCTTACTGTTTCAACAGAAGAAGAGAAAAAAGAATTGAACCAGCTTTTTGAAGAAGCAAAACCCTATTTTTTAAAAGTGGAGGGAAGAGAACCATTAGCGCCTCTAATAGACATTGATACAGTCATTCCTAATATTCCAAAAGAATTGGTTTATTGCCTAAGTATTCGCTATTTGAATCAGTTAGTTGGTTATATATGGATTTTTGAAGAATCTAAAACAAATTTCTATATTTTGCATATGTACATTTCTGATAAGTTTAAGAAACAAGGCTTAGGTAAGTTAGCCATTTATGAATTAGATAACTATTATTTGAAAAGAGATTTTTTGACAGCTGAATTATTGGTTTCTGGTTCTAATTATCTCGGTCTTAAATTTTGGACTGCGGTAGGATTTGATAAAATTATATATATAGAAGCTCCAGAAGAAAATNNTGCGAAGAAACAAACGATTAGTTTAATCCCGGTCACAGAAGAAAATAAATTTATCGCTCAACATTTAGAAGTAACAGATGATCAAAAGAAAGAGAATTTAGTTTTGTCTGTTCCAGAAGCGATTCAAGCTGCTAACGATATTCTAAAAAAGGCTCGTCCCTTTTTTATAAATCTGAATAATACAGTTATTGGATATACCGCTTTTGTTTTTGATAAAAAAATTGAAGAAGAATATCTCCAGTATTGGTTATGGCAGTTTATGATCGATGAGAAATACCAAGGTAAAGGATACGCTTCATTAGCGCTAGAAAAAATCATGAACTATTTTGAAGAAGCCAAGGCGAATTATATTACTTTATCGACCAAACCGACAAATAAAAATGCCATCCGCCTATATAAAAAATTTGGTTTCTTTGAAACGGGAAAAATGAATGGTGATGAAGTGATTTTGCAGAAAAATTTAACAACGTAATGCGAAAATATACTTGTTGGCAGTCAATCTCTAAAAGAATCACGCTAAACATATTGTGAATAAACGAAATGCCGATTTCTCTTATTAAGATGTCGGCATTTCGTTTTAATATGAAGACTACTGTGCGGTATTTAAAAATAATCCAATGTAGTTGCTAAAAACAACCTATGCTTCCATAATGTGTAAAGGAATCTTTAGCTAATAAAGTTCTCAATGTATTATCTTAAGTAATTTTGTGTGTTTATAAGACCTTTTGACGTACGCAGTTAAATACGGCATAGTAATAAGAGAAACGAAAATAGAATAAGCTGATGAAGAGGGATAAGATGAGAAACATTAAAATGACCATTGAGTATGATGGCGGCAGATATCAGGGTTGGCAAAGGCTAGGGGATTCGGACAAAACCATTCAAGGAAAAATAGAGAATACCCTGTCAGAAATGACGAAAACAAAAATTGAAATCATCGGGTCCGGTAGAACGGATGCCGGAACCCATGCCAAAGGGCAAGTAGCCAATTTCAAAACGACTTCAAATTTAGACTTAATGGCGATGCGGGATCATCTGAACACGTATCTTCCACGTGATATTATCGTTAAAGAGTTGGAAGAGGTTCCTGAACGATTCCATGCTCGGTATAATGTTAGTGGGAAAAAATATAGCTATTATGTCTGGAATACAGTTGTTCCATCTGCATTTGAACGCAATTATAGCTACCATTATCCTGAACAACTTGATGTCGAAAAGATGAATGAGGCTTGCAGTAAACTTATTGGAACCCATGACTTTATTGGTTTTTCTGCACTTAAAAAGACAAAAAAATCAACAGTTAGAACGATTGATGAGATTACAATTCACAGGGAAGGCGATCTGTTGCACTTTACATTCGTAGGAGAAGGCTTCCTATATAAAATGGTCAGAATCATGATGGGAACACTGCTGGAAATTGGAGCAGGAGTAATGGAGCCGACATACATTGACGCCATCTTTGAGAGCGGGATCAGAAGTGATGCCGGGATGACAGTGCCTTCTCAAGGTTTGTTCCTAGATGAAGTTTCTTACGACTGATAAGATTAGGATGATATGCCAAGATAGCCATCTGAGTGAACGTCTGCTTAGAAAATTAAGTAAAATTGAGCAAGTAGCTGGGCTTGATGACGTTTATTACTTTAGCTAAAGAGACAAAGAATAATTTTGAAGTAAGTTGGCGAATATAAGTGATCTACGTACTATTTTTTCGAAACTTATTCAACAGAGAGACGGCAGTTGTTGTAGGGACTTCTGAGTACGTAAAAACTTCTGAAACCTAGCTGGTATCTGATCCATCTTGTTTTATAAATATAGAACAAAAACATGACGTAAGCTTTGCAGAAATCTTACTATAGGCAAATAAAAATAGCTCAGAAGGTTACTCCGTCTTTAAATCAATAAGTCACTTCCTTCAAATATTATATCTCGTATTGAACGTATGTTCTGAGAGGAGTATAATAAAAAAGTCACAAAGACAGATAAGAGGAGGAAAAAAATATGCTAAGTAAAAAGTTTTATGAAGTCACTCAACATGAGGGAGTAGTTTCTGTAACTTCATGGGGAAACGATAGTAAGCCCAATGTTCGGTGTACGTGGAATTCCTATTTGCGGATTACGGAGGACGAACGTATTTTAGCTCCTATCGCAGGATTTACAAGTGTTCAAGGGGATGTTGCAAAGAATGACCGAGTCATTTTAACTTTAGGCAGCCGTGAAGTAGAAGGGTTCAATAACTACCAAGGAACTGGCTTCTTAGTAGAAGGACGGGCACGTTTTACAGATTCCGGTAACGAATTCGAACAAATGAAAGCAGAGTTTCCTTTTATGAACAAGTTACTTGAAGTTACTGTAGAGTCCGCTAAACAGCTTCTTTAACATAAGTTATTCAATGTAAACCACTAGTGTTTTATACAGCACTAGTGGTTATTTTTTGTTCAAAAAGCTATTTTACTTCTGTACTTGTTTTAAAGAGTGGAATCGAAGGCATCATGGACTGAGTATCATCAGTGTTGTATTAAAATTACACAACCTTCTTTTTACAAATAAAGTGAACTTATTTCTTTTAACCATTTCGATCAGATCTTTTCGGTTATCACCAAAAAGCACGTCATTAAAAAAATTCTCAATAATGGGACTTATCGTGCCCTTAAGACAAGGGATTCCAATTATTAGGGCACGTAAAGAAGTTTATCATGACCTAATACCACTATAACCTTCTCTTCAGGTCACGCAATAAGGTTTGTAAGGTAGGCAAATACCTTTTGAGTACCCTGAGTATTTGAAATTCTCGTATTTAAGGTTCACAAACCAATTTTTCAAATATTTTTTTACAGTTAGGGTAATAAAAAAGCGAGACAAACTTTTGATTGACAAGTAGGACGGATCGTTTTAATATATGTATCGTATGCGATACATCGTGTACGATTATTATTTGAAAGGATGTTGAGAATGCTGGAAAAGGCAAACTTTATTGGAGAATCGATTGATTATTTGCAACGTTATACAATGAAGGGTCTTCAAAAACAAGCAGAGGATCATGGCGTTACCGTTCCGCAAATCAGAGTGATCGGAGAAGTATTTGCCCATAAAACGGTAAGTATCAAACTCCTTTCCCAAAATTTAAAAATGACCCAAAGTACGGTTTCGNNGGTTTCGGATATTGTGGATAGATTGGTGTCAAAAGGATTTTTAGTGAAAACGGCTAATTCAAAAGACAAACGCTTAGCAGATATCTCGTTGTCTCCCAGACTGGATGAAGATATCGATGAGAGTATCGCGCAACTTAAAAATCAGTCGTTAGTTGGAGTGTTAGATCGGTTGTCGACTGCAGAACAAGAGACAGTGGAGCAAGGAATGAAATTGTTGGTTTCAGCGGTTAAGGAAGAAATGGCAGCTGAAGGGATGGAAGAAGATAAATTCTTTGATATCTTGTATTTCACCGAAAAAGAAAAACGCAAGAAAAAATAGTAAAGCAGGGGGCTCAAGGATGAGAAACATTATAAAAGGACGCTGGATCATTTTAGCTGTCTGGCTGATCGCTACGGTTGTATTGACCGTTATTCAACCAGATACCAATGCCATCTTGCGAGAACAAGGACAAGAAGGCACGAGTGAAAACAGCCCATCTGTCACAGCAGGTAAAATATTGAAAAAAATGGACACAACAAAAGGGACAGATAACCTGATCGTTTTTTTTGATAAAGATAAAATTTCCGACGATGAAATGAAACAAATAGGAGATACTGTGAAGTCTATCAAAGACAGGGGCTCAGAACTTGGCATCACGAATATGATCGATCCTTTCGATATGCCGGAAGCCAAAGACTCGTTGATTTCTGAAGACGATACGACGTTGATGGTTAGTTATAAGCTGGATAAAAAAGGCAGAGAGATAGACGATATCCAAAAACTGTTTGAGAAGAAATTGGAGAACGTACCGGTCGAACATTATTTGAGCGGGGAAGAATTTGTTAATAACGACTATTTGAAAGCGACCCAATCAGGTGTAGAAAAAAGTGCTGCATTGACGGTCATTTTTATTCTTGTTGTGTTGATCATTGCGTTTAAGTCTGTTGTAACTCCGCTTGTCTCCTTGGCAGCAGTAGCCTTTTCTTATTTGTGCTCAATGGGGATTGCAGCTCAGTTGATCGATAAAGCAGGATTTCCAGTCACAAGTCTGACTCAAATGCTGCTAGTCCTCATTCTTTTTGGTCTTGGGACAGATTACATATCCTTCTTTTCAACCGCTTTAAAGAAGAATTGGCAAACGGACAATCAACCGACGAAGCTATTGTAACTACTTATAAAACAGCCGGTAAAACCATTGCTTATAGCATACTTACCGTATTTATTGCATTTCTGGCGCTTGTTTTTTCCGAATCGCCAATTTATCGGTCCGGCGTAGTGGTGGTAATTGGTGTAACGGTACTGTTGCTTGAAATTTTAACGTTGACCCCTTTTATTATGAAAGTGTTAGGCAAAAAGCTTTTCTGGCCGTCTAAAAGTACAGGAGGACACAAAGTAAATAAATTC
>DIDU01000040.1 GCA_002418295.1 Carnobacterium sp. UBA5792
GGAGTTTTTTCCATCTATTCCTACTATTCCTATCTGTTACTGATTGTGCTTGGAAACAGAAATACGATTAATTGCTTTACGTAAAGAGATTTCTGCCCGTTTTTGTTGTTTTTGATTGTGAACAGAATCCGCTTTGCGAAGTTGTTCTTCTGCTCGCTGTTTGGCTGCAAAGGCACGTTCTATATCTATATCACGTGCTCTTTCCGCACTATCAGCAATAATGGAACAAACATTATCACGCATTTCCATTATTCCGCCATTTACAGCAATCAAGTCTTCAGCATTAGTAGAGATCCGTTCGATACGGACGCCATTAATGGTCAATGGCACAATAATAGGTGTATGACCAGGAAGAATGCCTAGCTCTCCATCGGTGGAACGCACAATTACTCTGCTTGCCCGATGGTTATAGACAATACCCGCTGGAGTCACAATTTGTACTTGTAATTCCGCCATTTGGGTTGCCTCCTTTATTAGTACCCAGCTGCCTCAGCTTTTTCGACTACTTCTTCAATACGCCCAACATTCCGGAAAGCATCTTCTGGTAAATCATCGTAACGTCCTTCTAATATTCCTCTAAATCCGCGAATCGTTTCTGCAATCGGAACATATGAGCCCGGGATTCCAGTAAATGCTTCAGCTACATGGAAGTTTTGAGATAAGAAGAATTGAATACGGCGAGCACGCGAAACAATGATTTTTTCACTATCGGATAATTCATCCATCCCAAGGATAGCAATAATATCTTGTAATTCACGGTACCGTTGCAAGAGTCGTTGAACTTCTGAGGCAGTCTGGTAATGTTCTTCACCAACAATTTCAGGTGCTAAAGCACTTGAAGTCGAAGCCAGTGGGTCTACTGCTGGGTAAATCCCTTGTTCTGTTAATTTACGTTCAAGGTTCGTTGTTGCATCTAAATGGGCAAAGACTGTGGCTGGCGCCGGGTCAGTATAATCATCTGCCGGAACATAGATGGCTTGAATCGATGTAATGGATCCCTTAGTAGTAGAAGTGATGCGTTCTTGCAGCTGTCCCATTTCAGTTGCCAAGGTAGGCTGGTATCCAACTGCAGACGGCATCCGGCCAAGTAAAGCCGATACTTCTGAACCTGCTTGTGTGAACCGGAAAATATTGTCGATGAAAAGCAGTACGTCTTGTCCTGCTTCGTCACGGAAATATTCAGCAATTGTTAAGCCTGTCAAAGCTACACGCATCCGTGCACCCGGCGGCTCATTCATTTGACCAAAGACCATAGCTGTTCTTTCAATTACGCCTGATTCTTGCATTTCAAAATACAAGTCGTTCCCTTCACGTGTTCGTTCACCAACACCGGCAAAAACTGAAATGCCGCCGTGTTCTTCAGCAATGTTATGAATCAGTTCTTGAATCAACACCGTTTTACCTACACCCGCTCCACCAAATAGCCCGATTTTTCCGCCTTTTAAATAAGGAGCTAATAAATCGATAACTTTGATGCCTGTTTCAAGAATAGAGGTATTGCTACTCAATTCATCGAAAGCAGGAGCGAATCGGTGAATTGGATCACGACGAACATCTTCCCCAAAAGGTTCTTTTAAATCAATTGTATCGCCTAAAACGTTAAACATGCGGCCAAGTGTTTCTTCTCCGACAGGAACCGAAATCGGTTTGCCCGTATCCATTACTTTCATTCCGCGTTGCAATCCATCTGTTGATTCCATGGCGATCGTTCTTAAAACACCATTTCCTAATTGCAAAGCTACTTCTAAAACAATTGTGTTTTCTTTTCTTGCATCGTGTTCTTTGTCTTCGGTTGTTTCTTTTTTTACTACAAGAGCATGATTGATTTCGGGTATTTCTTCATTTACAGGAAATTCCACATCAACAACCGGTCCAATAACTTGAACGATTTGACCACTTCTCATTCATTTTCCCTCCATTCATTACTCTATCCTAATGCAGAAGCTCCGCCTATGATTTCAGTAATTTCTTCTGTTATCGCAGCTTGACGAGCCCGATTGTAATGCACGGTTAAGTCATCAATAATGTCATTTGCATTATCTGTTGCACCTTTCATCGCCGTCATACGAGCTGCATGTTCAGCAGCTTTTGCATCTAAAATAGCACCATAAATCAAACTTTCAGCATACTGAGGCAACAAAATATCCAGAATTTCTTCCTTTGAAGGCTCATATAAATAATCACTTTCATATTCCACAGTTTCTGTGGGATCCAGATTATTTAATGGCAACATTTTGTCAGCACGGTACTCAAAAGAGATGGTGTTGATGTGGTGGTTGTAACAAACATACAACTCATCAAATACTTCATTTTTATACATTTCTGTTGCTGTCCGAGCAATGCCTCGAACTTCATCAAATGTCGGCTGGTCGCTAATGTCATTTAATTCATAAGCTACATTCATTCCTCTTGATTTAAAGAAATCCGNNACTGCCGACAGCCATGAAGATATATTCATCTGGCGAAGAATGGTCTTTTTGGATCATATCTATGGTTGCTTTAATAATCGAGCTATTATAGCCGCCAGCCAAACCTTTATCAGAGCTGATTACGATATAACCTGTTTTTTTAACTGGTCGTTCGATCAGCATGTCGTGAAAATCGATATTCGAAGGTGAATTGGTGCCAATTAAATGACTATCTTCAATTATCGCTAATTGAGTATGCGCTAAATGGGTAACAATCTCTCTCACTTTCTTAGCGTATATCTGAAAGCCGCTGGCTGTTTGTTCAGCCTTAGATAATTTGGCTCCTGACACCATCTGCATAGCATTTGTGATTTGACTTGTTTTTTTAGTTGATGAAATTTTTTTGGTAATGTCATTTAAAGACTCTGCCATTTTTACTCACCGCCTTTACATTGTATCTGTAATGTAACTTGAATTATCAGTATCGATGGCATTTGTGAAAAAGTTGTCCGCAAAATCAGAGATAATAGCATCTAATTTGTCACTTTCCGGCAAATCTT
>DIDU01000016.1:0-221 GCA_002418295.1 Carnobacterium sp. UBA5792
CGTAATGCTATCAGGTGCAGGATCCAACCTCAACCAACAATTTGGACTAGCTCCATGGATAGGGTCTTTGATTTGCGCACTACTTGTAATTTTCGTGGGAATGATGGATTTTGAAAAAGTTACAAGAATTATCGGAGCATTCACACCAATTATCGTAGCGTTAATTTTAATCGCATCAGTCTATACAATTATAAAATTTGACGGAAGTTTTGACCAATTAG
>DIDU01000016.1:275-2501 GCA_002418295.1 Carnobacterium sp. UBA5792
TGATGGTTGGTTTAAGTACGGCGTTTGCAATCGGTGGCAATCACGTTTTATCAGAAGAGGCAAAAGTTAGTGGATTGTTGGGAGGATTTATCACAGGAACAGTAACCGCTCTTTTGGCAGTTGTACTATTCATGAGAGTCGACATATTAAAAGATGCAGATCTTCCAACACAAACTCTAATCGAAGAAATCAATCCAGTTTTAGGTTTGATAATGAGTTTTGTAATATTCGGAATGATTTTCAACACAGCTATCGGCTTGTATTATTCGTTAGCTAAAAGAGCTTCCAAGGACAATCCTACAAAATACAAAATGTATTTGATTGGATTTGTAACGATAGGATTTTTCCTAAGCTTTTTAGGATTCAGGGAACTTATCAGCATCACATACCCTATAATTGGTTACGCCGGAATAATTTTGATAATATTCTTGATTTACGCATACATTAGAGATTTCCAAAAAATCAAAAAAGAATCCAAAAGAAGATTCAAAATCTTGGATTTATTGGAAAAGAAATACGACGACGATCAACATTACAGCAAAAAAGATGCCAGCAAAGTAAAATCCATGATTGAAGATTCTAACTTGGACAACAAAGTTTTGAAAGAAGAAATGGAAACAATGGCTGAAGAAAACCAATCAAATGATGATGAAGAAGATACGGAAGAATAATTTATGGGCTGCTATACCAGCAGCCTTTTTTATTGGAGATTTTGTAGATTAGAAAATCCTCTGGTTAAGAATATCATACGAAACAAATTGTTTGATTTCAAATCGAAAAAATCCGTCAAAAATCGCATTTGCGTAAGCGTTAGCGTGCTTACGATTTTAGGATTTTGAGATTTAGAAATCTTCAATTTGTGTAGTCTAGATATTCGTGCTAGAGGATTTTTTAATTTATTACACCAAAGGATCTCCTACTTCTTCTAATTAATTTTATTTGTTATTTTCTTGCATCATCTTTTCATAAGTGTTATACTAGTTGAAATATTTTAAAGCGAGGAGATAATATGAAAACCAACAAAAAATCACTACTGAATTTTCTGATTCCATCGATTATCGGGATAATTATCTTCATGATTCCCGTAAAATTCGATGGCGAATGGACTATAATCGTCAAAATTTTCGCTGATTTTATAGCCAAAACCATCGGCGATTATCTGCCAGCACTTTGCACAATTATAATCACAATATCATTTGTGATGAGTGTTTTGGCAAGTTTCAATGTAAAATTCATCAAAGAAAACAAACTTTTAGATCAAACATTTTCTGTAACGCCTGTGTGGCTAGTACTTAGAATTCTAGGATTTATAGTCGTGTGGATGGTAGTGTTGAAGGACAAGCTTAACCTTGGGCCGTTTTTCGANNATCTGCGACATTTATACTCAACGATTTGTTGACATCACTTGTAATAATTTTTGTAATAGCAAGCATGCTTCTTCCACTTTTATTAGATTTCGGACTTTTGGAATTTATCGGTGCGATTTTCACAAAAATAATGCGCCCAGTATTTTTGATTCCTGGACGTGCCGCAGTAGATTGCATCACAAGTTGGATTGGAGATGGAACATTGGGTGTCATGCTAACTGCAAACCAATACGAATCTGGATATTATTCTGCAAAAGAAGCTGCAATTATTTCTACGAATTTCTCTGCAGTTTCCATCACATTCAGCCTTATCGTTTTATCCCAAGTTGACATGGTCGACTATTTCGGAGTGTACTACCTATTGGTGTGCTTAGTTGGAATTGTCTGTGCAATCATAGTTCCAAGAATTCCACCATTGTCACTCAAAAAAGACGACTACGTAGTAGGANNCGCGCCGAATCTCACAAAGGAATCGGAGAGTTTTTAAAAAATGGAATCGAAAACGCATTTGGAATGTGGTTTTCAGTAATGCCGATTGTTATGATAATCGGAACGGCATCGCTTGTACTTGCCAACAACACACAAGTTTTCGAAATCCTTGGCAAACCATTCTTGCCACTGTTGAACTTCTTGAAAGTTCCAGAAAGCTTGGCAGCATCGAAGACAATGATTGTAGGATTCAGCGACATGTTCACACCATCCATCATCGCTGCAAGCACAATTCAATCGCAAATGACCAAGTTCATCGTAGCGACAATCTCCGTAACGCAATTAATATACTTATCAGAAGTCGGTGGACTAATCCTCGCATCGTCAATTCCTGTAAACTTGTTCGAATTATTCGTCATATTTATCGAAC
>DIDU01000186.1:0-214 GCA_002418295.1 Carnobacterium sp. UBA5792
TTATCGAAAATGCTGCAAAGGAACCGGAAATTGTAGATTTGGCAAGTTTCTTGAACAAATTGGGAGCGAAGGTTCGTGGCGCTGGTACTTCTACAATTAGAATTGTCGGCGTTGACAAATTACATGGTGCAAGACACACAATTATTCCAGATAGAATTGAAGCTGCGACTTTTATGGTGGCAAGTGCGATCACACGTGGAGATGTTACTGTTAA
>DIDU01000186.1:330-2822 GCA_002418295.1 Carnobacterium sp. UBA5792
AGTAGTGTAGAAGAAACTGTTTTTGAAAATAGATTTATGCATGTGGAACAACTTCAAAAAATGGGCGCTGCTATTGCAACTGAAGGAAATGAAGCGAGCATTGCTGGAGTCGATTCTCTTCAAGGTGCTACTGTTAAATCTACAGATTTGAGAGCTGGAGCGGCTTTGATTTTGGCTGGACTTGTGGCAGATGGCACTACAAATGTAACAGACATTTATCATATTGACAGAGGATATGACGATATTGTTTCGAAATTCAAGAAATTAGGAGCAAATATCGAAAGAATTGAAATCGAAGATTAATAAATTATATAAACAGAGGGATTGTTATTTGAATGAACAACCCTCTTTTTTGTAGGTGAGTGTATGAAATTTTCAGCAACTGTCAAAAATATAATATTTGAAAACGAGTCCAATGGTTTCAGGATTTTTTCTGTAGACAAAGACGGTGAAGAGAGAATTATCAAGGGCAATAGTTTCAAGGTTATGCCGGGAGATTTCTTGGATATTGAGGCAAATAAAGTTCAAGATCCGAAATATGGCGAACAATACAACATAATTTTCGTTGAAAGATCCAGCAAGCCTAGCATGTACAATATTATCAATTATCTTCAAAGTGGTTTGATTAAAGGAATTGGAGAGACAACTGCAAGAAGAATCGTAGAAGAATTTGGCGAAGATACAATGGAAATTTTGAAAAATTCTCCATCTAAATTATTACAAGTCAAAGGAATTGGTAAGAAAAACTACAAAAAAATAAAAGAATCGCTTGATGAGAAAAAAGAATACGCAGAGATTTTCTTGTATTTGCAATCATTGGGACTAAGTCTTCATCAAGCAAATATTATTTCCGATTTTTACAAGGAAGATACTAAAAAGATTATCATGCAAAATCCATACACTTTGATTGATGATATTAGGGGAATTGNNTTCTCCATTTAGGATTAAGGCTGCGTTCAAATATTTTATGGAGAAGGAAGCAAATTCTAACGGGAATTGTTACGTTTTGGAAGACGATTTGATAGATGGAGTAGAAAAACTTCTTGACATTGAAATTAAAAACAGACAAGAAACGTAGGAATCTTTGATTGTTAGTGGAATTATTGCGATCGATGATACTGGTGATGAGAACAGAGTCTACATTCCGCAAATCGAAAAATCAGAGATGAGATGTGCGAGGAATATTGCGAATATTTTGAGCAGCGAAATAGAAGACGAGTTCGATGTGGAATACGAGCTTTCAAAACTAGAGAAAGAACACTTGGATGAATTGCAAATTGAAGCANNTATGACCGAAAAAATGCTGATAATTACGGGTGGACCTGGTACCGGGAAAACAACGATTATCAACAATATTACGAAAATTTTCAAGAATAATGATAAGGATATAATTCTTGCAGCGCCTACTGGTCGTGCAGCTAAGAGGCTTTCTGAAAGCTGCAACGAAGAAGCGAAGACTATTCACAGAATTTTGGGATACATTCCAGTTGAAAACGGAACGATTTTCGACCACGACGAAGATAATCCTATAGATTGTGATTTGATAATCATAGATGAAGCTAGTATGATGGATATTTTCATAGCGGATAGTTTATTGAGAGCGTTGGATTCCAATACGAGAGTAGTTTTTGTGGGAGACTGTGACCAGCTTCCAAGTGTACAAGCTGGAAACGTGCTTAACGATTTGATAGAATGTGGAGAAATCACTACGATAAAACTTACTAAAATTTTCCGTCAAGCTCAAAACTCCAATATTATTGTGAATGCGCACAGGATTAACAACGGAGAGTTTCCTATTTTGAATGAAAAGGGCAAGGATTTTTTCTTTATAGAAGAAAATGATCCAGAAAAAGCCAAGCAGACGATTCTCGATTTGTGCGCACAGAGACTACCAAATTTCTACAAAAAAGATGAGTTTGACGATATAATTGTTCTAACTCCGATGAAAAAATCTAGCTGTGGAACGAAGGAATTAAATGCTTCTTTGCAAGAAGTTTTGAATCCCAAAACTCCGATGACAGAAGAAATCGAACAAAGAGACAGGATTTTCAGACTCAACGACAAAGTTATGCAAATAAAAAATGAGTACACGAAGGAATTTATTGACGATTATTCGATGGGCGTTTTCAATGGAGANNATGATGATTCGATGGGGGTTTTCAACGGAGATATAGGAAGAGTTACATACGTTGATCCGATTGATGAGACGATTGATGTGTTGTTTGACGATAAAACTGCAAGTTTCACGAAAAAAGAATGCGACGGTTTGACGTTGTCTTATGCGATTACTATTCACAAATCACAAGGAAGTGAGTTTCCGATTGTTGTAATTCCAGTCACACAAGCTCCTTTTATGTTGTTGACGAGAAATTTGCTCTACACCGCAATCACAAGAGCAAGAGAAATAGTCGTTTTGGTTGGAAGCCTTAAAATTTTACGACAAATGATATCTAACAATAAAATAATGAAAAGAAATTCTGGATTGGACAGGA
>DIDU01000186.1:2944-3347 GCA_002418295.1 Carnobacterium sp. UBA5792
TTACTTTACTTCACCAAGGTTTGACGAAGAAACTCATCTACGATTACAAGCTCAGCCGCAAACAAGTTGTGAAATATTTCTTGGCAGATGCAGTGGCTGATAAAATAAAGCAAAAAAATTTACAAGACTATACTTTGCTTAAAGTTCCTTCGACAAAATCTACGATAAATAGACGTGGGTTTGATCACATTCACGAGATTGCAAAGGAAGTGGCGAAGAATTTGGACATGGAGTATTTGCCAGATGCTATTGTAAAAGTGAAGGAAACCAAATTTCAGCATAATTTATCGCAGCTTCAAAGAATTGAAAACCTAAAAGGAGCGTTTAAGATGAATGCTGATTTATCAAATAAGAAAATTCTGGTTTTAGATGATATTGTGACTACGAAGAACACTTTAAGAGA
>DIDU01000093.1:0-1952 GCA_002418295.1 Carnobacterium sp. UBA5792
CTTGTTTAGCTACTTCAACGTTATAATCCCACACATCTTTTGAAAATGGGTTAACAAAAGCATCGCCATTGCCATTTTTCCAAACGCTGCCATCGGCACGTTTAAAAGATAGATCTGGTTTAGCTTCAGCCAATAAGGTGTCTTTAAAGACCACTATTCGCCCAATCGGATAAATTTGATCTTTTTCCAAATTTTCCATCATCGCTTTAGGATCACTGACAAAGTCTTGTGTGCTTTTTTTCACCGTCTCATTGTCAGATCCAATATCCATCGTAATATTCCCAGTATCATCTTTAACGTCAATTACCATAGAGTTTAGTCCATTTTTTTTCACAAAATCAGATAATTCTGCCATTTTTTGTGTTCCACCAGCTGAGTAGGCTGTAACATAAATTCCCTTAACTCCTTTTTCTGGATAGGGGATATCAATACCGCTGTCATATGAAAATTGAGCCGGAAATTTCTTTGGAATACTTAAAAGAGGTTGGCTATTGATTTCTATGGGCTCGGCTTGCTTTTCATCTTCTGCTTGTGCAGCAAAAGGAGCAGCTAGGAAGAGGGAAGCACTTAAAATAAATGTACCCATCCATTTTTTAGTATGTGTCATTCGTTTGATTCCTCGCTTTCTGGAGATTCAATTAGAGCTGGATCGACCAGAGTATACCCTTGATCTTTTAAACCTTCTGCGATATCAACCGCTGCTTCATTTGTCCAAGCACGGTCGTGCATTAATAAATTAGCCCCATCACCTAGATACTCGGTATGCAGCATAATGTCAGTCAAAGCTGCAGCATCCTGATACTCCGGTTCCCAGTCATAACCATAAGTCCAATTCATAAATACCATATCTTCTTCTGCTATTACTTCAGCTGAAGTATCTGTATTTATTCCGAATGGCGCACGGAAGAATCGAGGTTTAACACCGATCGTTTCATAAATTAGTTCATTTGTTTTCAAAATTTCTTCACGTTGTTCTTCCGGGCTGATGCTACTTAAATCAGCATGAGTCTGTGTATGGTTTCCAATTTCGAATCCCATATCGTAAATCTCTTTTAATTTTTCTTTTCCTTCATCCGATTCAATATACATTCCGTTGATGAAAAAGACTGCAGGAGCGTTGATTTCCTTCATTTTAGTAGCGATTTCAACCGCGTGCTCATCTGGAGCATCATCAAACGTCAACAAGGCAACTTTTGTATCATCTCCGTCATTTAACGGTTCAATAACAAATGTATCTGGATTCACTCGGTATGTATATTCTTGAGGTTGTGTTTCATCTTTTTTCGCTTCTGATGAATCAGCTTGCGATTCACTGCTTTCAGTGCTAGCAGACTCTGAAACGGCTTCAGAAGATTGAGTTAAAGCTGATTCTGAAGAATTTTCATCAGATTGTGCCGGTTCATTCGTTTGGCAAGCACTTAGCAATAAAGCACTCATTAAAGTAACACTTAAAACTGTTTTTTTCATTATTTTGCACTCCTTAAATTATTTACTTGATTCTGATAATGAGTTTAATTTTTCTTCTGCTTCGGTACGTTGTTTTTTCAGCGTTTTAAATTGTTCATTCAGCTGGTTCAAAAGCTCTTTTGTTTTAGTATCTTCTTCATTCAATTTAGTAATGCCGTCTGTCAAAGTTTTATAAGTAGCTTCTTCATCAGCTAATGATTGATAATACGTTTCTTCTTCCTTCAAGTTTTTTTCATATTGCTTCGAATAGTCATCAAGAGAAGTAGTAAGTTTTTTTATTTCTTCAGATAAGCCCTTAATTTCTTCTTTAGGTACTTTATCGCCATCGTTTTCAGCTAAACTTTTTTGTGTTTCTTTCATTTCTCCAGTGGCTTTTTTTATCGCTGATATTGCTGTTTTCCGGTTCTTAACGTTTTCAAAAACAGGAGCAGTCCCATCAGAGAATTGAGTCAAACTATCACTCTCATCCAATGTCTTTTCAAAAG
>DIDU01000093.1:1968-2408 GCA_002418295.1 Carnobacterium sp. UBA5792
CAAGGTGTTTTCTTCAGGTTCGATTGCTTCAGTACTTTTCAAAGCATCTGCAATACCGTCATTTGCACAGCCAGTTAAAAAGAAAGCTGCAGCTAATGCATAAACTGTTTTGGTTCTTTTTTTCATTATGTAAATCTCCTTTTTTTTCTAAGTATCGTTCATTCAATTTTGTTTTTATCGTTCCTGATAAATAATTTTATTCCTGCCATTACATTATATTTACTAGCAACTTTTATTAGTATAACAAAGCTGACACAATTACCCAAATGATAACGGTTGTTTTCGGGCTATTATTTTTTCTCAAGAAGGAATAATAAAAAAAAAGCAAAAAAATAATCCGCATCCAGTAACTGGAGGGATTTTAAAAAGATAAGTTAGACTGCAACTCTCATGGACGAATTGCTCAGTCTAACTAGGCAACAGAATATAAACTTTGTTTA
>DIDU01000093.1:2473-5193 GCA_002418295.1 Carnobacterium sp. UBA5792
AATGATAATCATCATTTTTAAACAAGAGGCCTTTAATTTGCCAAACTTTTTCAATAGTTGCTTGTTCCATTTAAACATCTCCTTTCTTTATCCTCTAAGTATTTTACTCTTTTTCTAATCAAAAGCCAATAAAAACGTCTTACAATGTACGCTTTTTTTTCCTGCTAGTTTAAAATAAAAAGCTATCTCTTATTTCATATATCAGGTAAAATGGAAATAGACTAGTTTCAATAGATTATGGGTAAAGAGAGGGTTACAAATGTTTTTATATTATATTTTCGCAGCTGTTATTATTGGAATTGATCAATGGACAAAATATTTAACGGTTACGCATATTCCTTTACATGATGTAGTAGAAGTGATTCCGGGTGTCTTATCGTGGATGTACCTACAGAATTCAGGCGCTGCATGGAGTATCTTAGAAGGTCAAATGTGGTTTTTTTATCTANNNATAAACAGCCGTTTGTTGTCTATTGCACTGGCTTTTATTTTGGCGGGAGCAGTCGGTAATTTTATTGATCGTCTCCGAATCGAATATGTGGTAGATATGATTCGATTAGAATTTATTGATTTTCCTATTTTTAATGTAGCCGATATGTCATTATCTATTGGTGTCGCGTTGATGCTGTTGTATGTCGTGCTCGATGAAACAGATAAAAAAAGAAAGAGTCCGCAATAAAAGGCAGGGCCTATTATAAAAAAGGAGTTTTTACATGTCACAAACCTATCAATTTAAAATAAATCAAGAAAAAGGACGTTTAGATAAAGTTCTTGTAGAATTACTGCCGGCGATTACTCGTTCACATATCCAACAATGGATTAAAGAAGGAGCTGTAATGGTCAACGACAAGCAGGTCAAAGCCAACTATAACGTGCAAGTGGGAGATACGATTTACATTGAGGAACCTGAACTAGTTCCTTTAGATGTACAGGCAGAAAACATTCCCATTGAAGTTGTTTATGAAGATGACGATTTGTTAGTCGTCAATAAACCGCANNCCGTATCGATAAAGATACCAGCGGATTATTAATGGTCGCAAAAAATGAATATGCTCATGAGAAGTTAGCTGCCCAGTTAAAAGATCATACTTCTTTACGTGAATACTATGCTTTAGTTCATGGAGTGATTCCTCATGATAAAGGAACGATCGATGCTCCGTTGGGCCGGTCAAAAAATGATCGAAAAAAACAAGACATGATCGACGACGGACGTTCAGCTATTACTCATTTCCAAGTGCTAGAACGCTTTAACGATTTCACATTGGTTTCTTTACAATTAGAAACTGGAAGAACCCATCAAATTAGAGTGCACATGAAATATATTGGTTACCCGCTTGCAGGTGATCCAACCTATGGACCGCGCAAAACATTACCAGGAAATGGCCAGTTTTTGCATGCGCGCGTTCTCGGTTTCAACCACCCTACAACAGGCGAATTTTTGACTTTTGAAGCTCCACTGCCGGAAATATTTGAAAATACTTTAGCTGAATTAAGAGAAAACCGTTGACTTTTATTTAACTGAACGGTAAAGTCGTTACTAACAAAGAGAAAAAGATATCCTTTAATCCCAGTCCTGTGAGGCTACAAAGGAGCATACACGTATGAGTGAACTATTGTCGGATTTTTGCCTGCAGTGGAACTCACGATGCCCTTTTGCCAAATAGGTAAAAGGGTGTTTTAATGAAGTACAGTACTTATTCATCATTCACTAGATTCAAGGAGGAACAAACATGAAATTTAAATCTGAAGTAGAAGTGGTAGATGAAGCTGCTATGAAACGCGCTTTGACTCGGATTACTTACGAGATCATTGAACGAAATAAAGGTATCGAAGATTTAGTTTTGGTAGGCATCAAAACTCGAGGGATTTATGTCGCTGAACGAATTGCAGCACGCATGCAGCAGATTGAAGGAGTTGCTATCCCAGTCGGAAAACTAGACATTTCTCTTTATCGTGACGATGTCCACACTAGTGATGGACGTGAACCCGAAATNNAAATAAAAGGAACAGATATTCCTTTTTCAATTGAAGGCAAACAAGTCATTTTAATTGATGACGTTTTGTTTACCGGACGGACGATTCGGGCTGCTTTAGACGCGTTAATGGATATTGGACGTCCCAGTAAAATATCTTTAGCTGTGTTGGTTGACCGTGGACATCGAGAATTGCCAATTCGGGCTGATTTTGTTGGAAAAAATATTCCCACGTCCTTAGAAGAACAAATCAAAGTAGCTATGCAAGAAGTAGATGGCGAAGACCATGTACTGATTCAAAAATTAAATTAATCATTGTGAAGCTTTAATTGAGTCCAGAGAGACACAAAAGGTCACTACTCCTATTCAGCCGTGCTAAGGATGCCTTCGCGCGGAGTCTGAATAATGATAGAACCCAACTGTCTCAATAGACGGTGGGTTCTTTTTTTATTAAAAAGGGTCCTGCCATTACACCTCATCCAAGAGCTGAAGGAAAATGTGTTAGGTAGTTGAGAAACCAGGATGTCGAGTTTTAAGTTTGGCATTCGCTATGGATTCATACATAAAAGGAGGACTAAAAATGAAAGAAGCTATAGAGCGTACACGTTTAGAGCATTTTGTTTCAGTTGAGGCATTGAAAAACGAAGAGGTGACAGCATTGATTAAGCGAGCAGGCGAACTTAAACGAGGTGCAGCTCCTCAATATGCCGGAACCAAATATGCAGTCAATCTTTTTTTTGAAAGCAG
>DIDU01000093.1:5254-9398 GCA_002418295.1 Carnobacterium sp. UBA5792
CGGGCAGCATCCAAGTCAGTGTTTACTAGACTTAATGACCATTTATGAAGAGTTTGGTTCTTTTGAAGGGCTGAAAGTAGCCATTGTAGGCGATTTAACTCATTCACGTGTTGCAAGATCCAACATGCAGATGTTGCAACGTCTTGGCGCTGAGATTTACTTTTCAGGTCCTCCAGAATGGTATAATCCATCCTTTGACCAATATGGACAATATCGGCCTTTAGACGAGTTAGTTAAAATAGTGGATGTGATGATGCTACTGAGAGTGCAACATGAACGCCACGAAACGTATGGGAATTTCTCTACAGCCTCGTATTTAGAAAAATACGGATTAACTGCTGATCGAGAACGTAATATGCTTGGTCATGCGATTATCATGCATCCTGCACCTGTTAACCACGATGTGGAGTTGCAGAGTACATTAATGGAATGCCCGCGTTCTCGCATTGTGACTCAAATGCAAAATGGTGTCTATGCTAGGATGGCTGTTTTAGAAGCTGTTTTAGCACATTAAAAAGCTGCCGGTACAAAAAGCAGTTTACAAAACTAACCAAACAATAGAGGAATGAGGGATAACAGTGTCATTATGGCTTAAAAATACAATGATTATCAACCAGCAGGGGCTGCTGCAAGCAAGTGAAGTGTTTCTAAATAATGGCATCATTGAAGCTGTCGGATCTGACTTATCTTTTCAAGGAAAACAGGCAAATCAGATCATCGATGCTCGAGGGGCTTTACTTACGCCTGGATTGATTGATGTACATGTTCATTTAAGGGAACCGGGTTTTTCAGAAAAAGAAACGATTAGAACGGGAACAATGGCGGCTGCTCGTGGCGGGGTTTCGACTTTTTATGCAATGCCGAATGTGAAGCCTGAACTGGATACCGTCGAAAAACTGACTGCTGTACAAGAAAAAATAAGAACCGACGCTGTAGTAAAGGTTTTGCAGTATGCGCCAATTACCAAAGGGTTACGCAGTGAACAACTCACCGACCAAAAAGCATTGCTTTCAGCTGGAGCTTTTGCGTTTACAAATGACGGAGTGGGAGTACAAACTGCCGGGACAATGTACTTGGCCATGAAAGAAGCGGCTAAAAACAAAACCGTTATTGTTGCACATACAGAAGATGAGTCTTTATTATTTGGCGGAGTGATGCACGAAGGCACTCGCAATAAAGAACTGGGTTTGCCCGGTATCTTAAGTGTTACTGAATCCAGTCAAATTGCGCGCGATGTATTGCTCAGCGAAGCTACAGGTGCTCATTATCATGTTTGCCATGTTTCTACGAAAGAAAGTGTCCGGATTATCCGTGATGCTAAACGAGCTGGAATTCNNTAGACATCCCTAAAGATTCAGCACTTTATAAAATGAACCCGCCATTAAGGAGCTCGTCAGATCGTGAAGCTCTGATTGAAGGGTTGCTGGATGGAACGCTTGATATGATTGCAACTGATCATGCACCTCATACAATTGAGGAAAAAAACGGCAGTATGATACAGGCACCCTTTGGAATAACCGGCAGCGAAACAGCTTTTTCTTTATTGTATACGCACTTTGTTGAAAAAAATATCTTTACATTAGCTCAATTAGTAGAGTGGCTGACGATACGACCAGCAAAAGTTTTTGGTCTGAGTGCAGGTACCATGGAAATTGGACAAAAAGCTGATTTGGCTTTATTTGATCTGCAAACTGAAAAAGAACTTCTTGCTGAAGAATACCAATCAAAAGCAGTTAACACGCCCTTTACCGGTTGGAAAGTAAAAGGACAGACATTTATGACTATTGTTGATGGAAAAATCGTTTATAACGGAAATGGCTAAAAATAAAGCGCCTATGATTATTAAAAAGCGGCACAGCGATAGATGAAAAGCAGTAAAAAAAAGAAAAATAAACTTTAGGAGGCGGTTAGTATCAATAAATTAAGCGTATCATTACCAGGACTGGATTTAAAAAATCCGATCATGCCGGCAAGCGGAACTTTTGGTTTTGGCGATCTTTATACAGATTGTTACGATTACAGTGTCTTAGGAGCTTTAATCATCAAATCAACAACACTTGAATCGCGAATCGGCAATGCTGAACCACGTTATCATCATTTGGACCATGGAGTATTAAATGCCGTCGGATTACGCAACCCTGGTGTCGATGTGATCGTTAATGAAAAATTGCCAGCTCTAGAAAAATGTGACACGCCGATTATTGCAAGTGTAGCTGGAACAACGATTTCTGATTATGTAGAAGTAACAAAAAAACTTTGTCAATCGCCAATTGTGAAAGCTCTTGAAATCAATCTGTCTTGTCCAAATGTAGCAGATGGAGGATTAACATTCGGTTCAAATCCTGAAGCTGTTTATCAGATGACCAAAGCGGTTAAATCAGTGGCTACTGTTCCAATTTATGTTAAATTAACACCTAATGNNAAGCTGCTGAAGCTGGCGGAGCAGATGGGATCAGTATGATCAATACGCTGTTAGGCATGAGTATTGATTTAAAGACCAAACAACCTTTTTTAGCCAATAAAATGGGCGGCTTATCAGGAACAGCTATAAATACTATTGCTGTTCGAATGGTTTATCAGGTTTCCCGGGCTGTATCGATTCCCGTCATCGGGATGGGCGGCATTTCGACAGTCGATGATGTTCTTGAAATGCTGATGGCCGGCGCTAGCGCAGTAGCCATAGGAACAGCTAATTATAACAATCCTATGATTTGTAAAGAATTGATTGAAGCTTTACCAGGGCGAATGGATGAACTAGGAATTGCATCTATTGAATCCTTGATCAAAGAAGTAAAGGCAGGTCAGAATAGTGAATACTAAACCCATTATTGCGTTAGATTTTTCAACAAGTGAAGAGATAAAACAGTTTTTAAGTCATTTTAAAGATGAGTCGTTATTTGTCAAAGTAGGGATGGAGCTTTATTATCAAAACGGTCCTGAAATCGTTAAGTATATGAAAGAACTAGGGCATGAGATTTTTTTAGATTTGAAATTGCATGATATACCGAACACGGTCAAGCGGTCCATGAAAGGTCTGGCAGCTTTGGATATCGATATGATCAATGTACATGCAGCTGGAGGCAGTGAAATGATGGAAGCTGCAATGGATGGTATTCTCGCGGGCACTCCAGCCGGGAGTACGCGGCCGGATTTAATTGCCGTTACTCAGCTGACTTCGACTACGCCCGAAGCTATGCGGAGAGAACAATTGATCGAAGTTACTTTATTGCAAAGTGTTATTCATTATGCTCAATTAACTCAAACAGCGGGATTAGATGGGGTCGTTTGCTCTGCATTAGAAGCACGGCTGATCAAAAAGAATACCGCTTCAGACTTTTTATGTGTCACGCCTGGGATCCGACCTAGCGGAGAAGAAAAAGGCGATCAGAAACGAGTCGCTACACCTGCATCAGCTTATGAAGAAGGGGCTAGCCATATCGTGGTCGGTCGTCCCATTACATTGGCCCAAGACCCCGTNNTAATTAAAAATCAATGGAACGGAGATAAACATTAAAATGACAGTCGAAAAAACAATTGCAAAGCACTTATTAGATATTAAAGCCGTAAGTTTAAATCCAAATAGTCCCTTTACTTGGGCAAGTGGAATGAAAAGCCCAATTTATTGCGATAACCGTATTACGATGGGGTATCCGTCGGTTCGAAAAGAGATCGCCCAGGATATGGCTGATTTGATTCGAGAAAATTATCCAGATGTAGAAGTGATCGCTGGTACGGCTACAGCGGGAATCCCACATGCTGCGTGGGTTGCGGAAGTATTAGATTTACCTATGGTCTATATCCGCAGCAAAGCAAAAGAGCATGGCAAAGGCAACCAAATTGAAGGCCGGTTAATACCCGGACAGAAAATGGTCGTGATCGAAGATCTCATCTCAACAGGTGGAAGTGTCATTGAAGCTTGTGAAGCAGCAGCGAAAGAAGGGGCAGAGATTCTTGGAGTAGCTGCTATTTTTACTTATGAATTGCCAAAAGGAGTAGAAAACTTTAATCAGCACAACATCTCATTAAAAACATTAACGAACTATACGACTTTAATTGAAGTTGCCTTAGAAACGAAAGCCATCGAACCAGAAGATGTCAATCTATTAAAACAATGGAAAAAAGATCCAGTGAATTGGAAAAAATA
>DIDU01000201.1:0-432 GCA_002418295.1 Carnobacterium sp. UBA5792
CCACAAGTCCAAGTGCTACAGCAAGCATTACATAAATCGGCGTTTCCTTGTCAATCAAATCCTTCGTGTCTTTTACAAGAGCACTAATACCACTCAAGTATTTTTCTTTGGATTCGATTTGTTTGATTTGATCTATCGCCTTCATAGTTCTCATTGAAGATGATGATTCACTAAACTTAACCATCATTAAAGTACTATCTTTTGCATAGAACACATCTCTAATATCATCTGGCAAAAATTCATTAGGAACAGTTGGCCCTAAAATTGAAGTCTTAGATATAACATCCTCAACCCCGTCGATTTTTTGCACTTCTTCTCTTAATTTCTCGGCATCGTTGTCTGTACCTTTTAAAATCAACATCCCAGTAGCTGCATTTTTGAAATCTTTGTCCAAAATAGTTTGACCTTGAGTTGATTTCAAATCAGATGGCA
>DIDU01000201.1:552-2828 GCA_002418295.1 Carnobacterium sp. UBA5792
ATCCTTTCTGATTGCAAGCTTACAAGTCGAAATCACAGTCTCAATCGTCAAAGAAAGAATATATAATTTTTGTGAATCAGAATATTCCTTAGAAAATAACTGTGAATACTTGTTCAAAATATATTTCAGCGCAGTGTCTGTTTCAGAAAATCTCTTATCATTTTCTACCTTAGCATACAACGCCCAGTTCAAATTACTCGCAACAAGTTCAAACTCAAAAGGATTAGCAATATAATAATCAATAATATAATCCAAAAAACTAATAAACCTTTCAACATGATCCTCTTGGTCGCACTTCTTCTCAGTTTCCACTACCAAATCTGTAAGCTTCTTCAGGACGATTTGTTCCTTCAAATCTTCCTTATCCTTAAAATAAGAATAAAAAGTTCCCAATCCCAAATCAGTGTTGCTCATAATATCTCTGATAGTCGTCTTTTCGACACCTTTTTTCTCAAACATCTTAACCGCAGACTGAATTATTTGTAATTTATTATCTTTTTTCTTTTCATCCAAATACGACACAACTAACCTCCTTTCATCTATTGAACACTGTTCATTTCTTTTGATGTTTTATATTGTAACACTTTTTTGAACTACGTTCAACATTTTTCCTAAATTTTTTTATTTTTATTTTTATAATTTAAAACGTTTAAAATTCAACATTTGTTTTGCAAATTTCGTTTTTATTTGATATTTTTCAATTTCATAAAACAATTTTTTTGAAATTTTGTAACATTTTTTTATAAATTTTCGGAGGTTGGAGTTTGATGTAAATTTGGGCAAAAAAATACCAGAGCCACAAAATGCTCTGATATTTTTCATGAAAGGAATTGTATATAAAAATTTTAATATTTAACCCTTTACAGATCCCTGTGTTAAGCCAGAAATTAGTTTGTTTCTAAATATAATGGCTACTATTGCCGGAATTATTAATGATACCAATCCACACAAAGCAATTAGTCCATAACTTATATCGTTTCTACCCATAAATTCCGACAATATAAGTGTTACAACTTTGTTTTCTGGTGAAGATAAAAGAATCAGTGGAATTTGGAATTGGTTCCAACTCATTATAAACACCATTAAGACACAAGTGAGTCNNTAATTGGATAAGAAATTGGAAGTATTACATAAAAAAATATTTGTCTTTCATTCAATCCTTCAACTTCTGCAGCCTCTAGCAATTCTTTGGGCAAAGTTTTGAAATAGTTCATGATTATCCATGTGGTAATTGGAATGAACGACGACACATAAATTATGGATACGTAGAATAATTTATCCAAGAATCCGAATCTAGCAAATGTCGCATATATCGGGATTATTGTAGTAAATACTGGAATTACTATGGTTATCATCAAAAATTTAATGATGAAGTTTTTGGCGAAAAATTTGTATCTATAAAACGCATATCCTGCTAAAACAGCTGTAGGTATTCCTATAAATATAGATAACAACGCCATTTTTAAGGAATTCATCAATCCACCGAACAAAACTTCATGAGATTTGGTCGTTACATCGAAAATTTCTTTGTAATTTCCCCAATAAATTTCTGATGGAAAAAAGCTTGTAGTATTTTTCAACATTTCATATTCAGGAGTTATCGTTATTACAAAGCACCAAATAAGTGGTCCCAATGTAAACAATACGAATAATATGATGCACAAATATTTAATTATCTTTTCAAATAAACTGTCTTTCATATCTTCTCCTTAATTTGCATCTCTGATATAGAAATATCCAATTATTCCAGATAAAATCATAATTATATATGTGATTGCTGATCCATAACCGAAATTCAAATAACTAAATGTATGCATGTAATTGTAAATCAACAGCGTTGCAGCTTCTAACTTGTATCCAGTTATAGTTACAACTTCGTCAAATACATTTATTGCTGCCATTGTGATTTGAATAAGAACTATTGCCATCGATGGAAGTAACATTGGTAGTGTAATTTCTCTAAATTGTTGGGCTTTTGATGCTCCGTCAACTAATGCTGCTTCGTACAAATCATCTGGAATATTTTTCAATGTAGAAAGTATTAGTATCGCACAGAATGGCACAACTCTCCACGCGACAACGACACTTACAACAAAAAGCGTCGTTTTCAGATTAACAAGCCACATAATAGGCTTGTCTATTATGTGTAAATTAATCAATATTTTATTCATCAATCCATAGCCTGGATAAAATATAAATTTCCAAATAATACCATTTACTAACGGTGGAAGCGCCCACGGTATTATAGCAATAGCCGTAAGAATAGGGCTTATACG
>DIDU01000062.1:0-780 GCA_002418295.1 Carnobacterium sp. UBA5792
TTCTTTGCCTTCGAGAACAACTTTTCCTGCGGCGATGCGCCCCGCCACTCGTCCAATTGTCGCTCCATAGAATGGCCGATAAACAACGTAAGGTGCGACACTGTCAAATCCTAAAACGATATTCTGAACGTTTCCCTTTTTATCCGGCGTTTTGATTGCCGTTACGGCTGCACCATAATCCATAATGGATAGTTGCATACCGTGACTGTTTTCCAACGTATATTCATAAACTGGTCTGCCGTCTACTTCTCCAAAAAGGCGTTTGCTCCTTTTCATACCTGTTCTCCTCCTACTTTTTTATCTATTGAATGAAATTAATTGCAGCTTCAGCTGTGAAAAAGCTCAATGGGATAAACTCTGAATAAATTTCTTGAAAGCAGCTTGTCCTGCAACTGTTTGTTTGTAAACTCCCGCGTCTTCTAAAACACGTAAAAACACTTCTCCAACAGCTTCCATAATAAATTGATGGACATTTTCAACACCACCAAAAGTTGCTTTTTCTTTCAATTGATCAGCCCATTCTTGATGGTAAGCAGCTATTTCATTTGGCTCATCTCTTAAATAGAGTTCAACTTCTTGCAATTCGGCTTGCAAACGCGGGGGGAGAATAGCCAATCCCATCACTTCAATCAATCCAATGTTTTCTTTTTTGATATGCTGCACATCAGGATGGGGATGATAAATACCATCTGGGAATTCTGACGATGTTCGATTATTTCGCAATACTAAATCTATTTCAAAATCCTCTCCACTACGACGCGCAATCGGTGTGATCGTATT
>DIDU01000062.1:886-3097 GCA_002418295.1 Carnobacterium sp. UBA5792
AAGCGAATGACCGACATGGGCCAGTTCAGAATTCCTGCTTCAACTGACGAAAAACCTTCTAATGAAAAAGAGTAGTTAACCTCTGCTCTCTCCATCGCAAAAGTGTGTCGCCCGCCTTGATAATGATCATGAGATAAAATGGAACCGCCGACGATCGGCAAGTCTGCATTGGAGCCGACAAAATAATGCGGAAATTGTTCAACGATTCCTAGAATTTTTTCAAATGTTGCTTTTTCTAGTTTCATTGGTTTATGTTCTGCAGATAGAAAGATACAGTGTTCATTATAATAAGCATAAGGGGAATATTGCAGACCCCAATTTTCATCATTTAGCGGCATCCGTACGATTCGATGATTGCTTCTTGCTGGATAATCGATGCGTCCGGCATATCCTTCGTTTTCCATGCAAAGCAGACAAGTCGGGTATCCAGCATTAATTGTTTGTTTAGCTAGTGCAATTTGTTTGGGGTCTTTTTCTGGTTTAGATAAATTGATCGTAATTTCTAGTGGACCAAATGGACTGGCATATTCAAAGTGAGTATTTTTAGCGATTTGACGTGTTTTGATATAGTCATTCGCTTGGCTCAAATGGTAAAAATAATCTGTTGCTTGTTTTGGGCTGCTAGCATACCGTGACCAAAACTGCCGATTTACTTCAGAGGTTAATGGAGTAATCAAATTCATGATTTCAGCTTCTAGTATCTCACGCGTAGCTGGAAAATCTTCGATCACACCTTCATTTACTGCATAGTCAACCAATTGATCTAGGACTGCTAGACGTTCTGGTAAAAGAAGGGAGACGGGCAGATCAGAAATAAAATCTTCTTTTCCAAGTAAATGCAATAATTGATTCGTTTTTAGATTTTTGTCTAATGGATCGATCTCTCTTTGTTGTATTCCTATTTCAATAAAATCAGTAATTAATTGATCGATGTTTTCTCGTTTAGCCATAACATACTTCCTTTTTATTTTTTCGTTTGATATCCCATCGGATGCGATTCATGCCACTGCCATGCAGAACTGATGATATCTTTTACATCTGGAAATTTAGGATTCCAACCTAAAATGGTTTGGGCCTTTTTGCTGGATGCAATCAATGTGCTTGGATCTCCTGCGCGTCGAGGTTCAATTTTTGCTGGNNTCGGTTACTTGCCGCGCAGCCTCCACCATTTCTTTGACTGAAAAGCCAGTACTGCTGCCTAAATTAAAAATATTACTCTCATTACCAGCTTTTAAATATTCCAAAGCTAAAATATGTGCATCTATCAAATCAACTACATGAACATAATCGCGAATGCAAGTGCCATCTGGCGTAGCATAATCATCTCCAAAAATAGCTAGTTCTTCGCGTTGTCCTAAAGCAGTCTGTAAAATAAGCGGTACTAAATGCGTTTCCGGATCATGATCTTCGCCAATACTGCCGTTCCATTTTGCTCCAGCAACATTGAAGTAACGCAGTGCGACGAATCGCATACCGTATGCTTGATCACACCATTTCAACATTTTTTCCATCATTAATTTTGTCTCTCCGTAAGGACTTTCGGGATGCGTTTCTGCTGTTTCCATAATTGGAATCTCTGTTGGTTCGCCATACGTTGCTGCAGAAGAAGAGAAAACAATATTTTTCACGCCGTACTGCTGCATCACTTCTAGCGTAACCTGCGTACCTTGGACATTATTATTGAAATAAAGCAATGGTTCTCTCATCGATTCTCCTACTTGCGAATTCGCAGCAAAATGCATAACTCCTTCAATCGTTTCTTTCTCAAAAACTTGGCTCAAAAAAGCTTTGTCTCGAATATCTCCTTGATAAAAATGGACGTTCTCAGGAATAGACTCTTGGTGCCCAGTTTGCAGGTTATCCACTACCGCTACTTGGTATCCTCTATCTACTAATTGATCAACTGCATGAGAACCGATATAGCCGGCTCCGCCTAATACTAAAACTGTCATATTCTTACGCCTCCTTTATCGCTTTTGCTCCATCACTGATACTAGCAATATAAAATTCCGCTGGATAACCAATTTCCGTTTCATATGTTTTTCCAACTTGTTGAACAAACGAATCAATTTGATCATCAGCAACAATCGCAATGGCACATCCGCCAAATCCAGCTCCGGTCATTCTGGCTCCGATAACACCTGGCTGATCCCAAGCTGCTTGAACTAAAGTATCCAATTCTACTCCCGTCACTTCATAGTCATCCCGCAA
>DIDU01000169.1:0-171 GCA_002418295.1 Carnobacterium sp. UBA5792
AGTAAATTTGGGTAGTAGCTAAATCAGAGTGCCCCAGCAAATGGCTGATAGTGTGAATGTCTTGATCATTCTCTACTTGATACATCGCCCACCAGTGCCGAATAGTATGAGGACTACAACGTACTTCTTGCCTAACTCCTGCACGTTCTCCAGCTAACCTAACTACACGCT
>DIDU01000169.1:282-737 GCA_002418295.1 Carnobacterium sp. UBA5792
ATCTTGATAGTTTTTATCTTCAAAATACTGTGCCTTTAAACGGTAGTAGCGGAATAATACTTTTTTAAGAGCAGGAGAAAGATACACGCTGCGTTGTTTACGTCCTTTGCCAAACCGTATAATTAGCTGTGTATCGGTCATATCAACTAGTTTTATGTCGCATATTTCTGCTGCACGAATACCGGTGTCTGCTAACAACATAATAATTACCTTGTCTCTCATGCCTCTAAATGTAGACGTATCATGCCTTTTAATCATTGCTGATATTTCAGTATCGTTAAATACAATGATCTGCGGCTTGTCTTTTATCAGCCTTTTCACTTTACATGTAGGATTAGAGCCATAAGGGAGCAGCTCCTCCTCTTCTAAATACTTATATAGAATATGGATAGCGTTCAATTTTCCATTGATATAAGAGGGCTTACATCCTTTCTCCTGATAGCTGTTGATAAACT
>DIDU01000169.1:788-3552 GCA_002418295.1 Carnobacterium sp. UBA5792
GAGTAGGTTATTGATAACGCCTTTAATCGTCTTTTTTGAATAATTTCTGATAGACAATTCATAACTAAATTCTTCAATTGCCTCAGATAGTTTTAGAGAACACAAAAAAAGCACCCACCTTCCTAATTAAATAGGAAAGCAAGTGCTTTAAAATGCGTATAATATTTAGTAAATTAGAAAAGTAGATATTCCATCTTCCACAACGTTACTAATCTGTATGCCCCTGTATAAATGCTGTTATATAGCTGTTTATAAGGGTAAAGATTACATTTCTGCATTATGAAAGACTTCTGAAACATCGTCATCGTCTTCTAATTTATCCAACATTTTAANNCTGGTATCTCAACGGTTGTTTGAGGAACCATTGTTACTTCTGATTTAGCTAAAATATAGCCTTCTTTTTCTAAAGCGTCACGGACTGCTGGAAAATCAGATGGATCTGTATAAATTTCAAAAACTTCTTCTGAAGTCTCCATCTCTTCTCCGCCCGCTTCTAAAACGCTCATCAGCATAGTATCTTCATCAACCTCTAAACCTTCACGTTCAATTGCAATATATCCTTTACGTTCGAACATATAGCTGACAGAACCTTTTTCTCCCATCGTTCCGCCATTTTTATTGAAAGCAACACGTACGTTTGTACCTGTCCGATTTAAGTTGTCTGTTAGAGCATGTACTAAAACAGCGATGCCGTTTGGTCCATACCCTTCATAAGTTACTTCATCGTAGTTTTCATTTTCTGCTGTGTTACTGCCTTTTTTTATGGCACGTTCAATATTGTCATTCGGCATATTATTTGACTTTGCTTTATCCATCACCATGCGCAATGAAGGGTTTGTGCTCGGATCAGGTCCACCGCTTTTCACAGCCATATAAATTTCTCTTGATATTTTTTGAAAAATTTTGCCGCGTTTTGAATCTTGTGCATTTTTACGTCCTTGGATATTATTCCATTTTGAATGTCCTGCCATTCCATTCCCTCATTTCATTGTGTATTCGGGCAAACAAGCCTTATCCATTCTACCAAAAAACCAACCATCGAGCAAATTTTTTAATGATAATACGAGTTATTTTAACGTGAAGAACGAAAACCGTTTTTTCGTTTCTTTTTAGGATGATGAAAAAAGAAAAAGAGTAGTGCTAGTATAATTGCAGTCATTGCTCCTATGCTGTCTAATTGAACGTCTTGCAGCAAAGGTGTTCGGTTAGGTGTGATGCCTTGATGGAATTCATCAACAGCTGCATAACCAGTCGTTAAGAACCACGAAACTAATGCTGCCAAACTTATGCTTGTCATTTTATTTTTCAGTCCTAAAAACCAGCATAAACCCAATAAAAAATAAGTTCCAAAATGAGCTCCTTTGCGAATAAAAAATTCTATAAATTTACTATAACCTAAAGCTGAGATACTGACCTCGCTTTCAGCATAAGTAAATTGTAAATTACTCAATACATTTTTTAATGGTTCTTTCGCTAATAACTGATCTAATACAGGTGTAATAGACTGTTTTTCATATGGCTGAGAAGAACTATAGAATAATACAATCATAATAGCTAATGCTAATCCGATAAATAAATTGTCTTTTGTTGCTAAACGCATTTCTTTCCTTCCTTTCATCAACCTGCCTTCTAGATTCAACACAAACTATAAAAAGGCAGAGTTATTTACAACCCACTATCATCAGTATAGCAAAAAAAACTTTTTTTCTATAGAAAAATAAAGTAAAGCAGCGCTCTATCATTGCTGATAAAACACTGCTTTATTTGCATTCCCTATTCTATTTTCTTTATAACCATTGTTTATTTACTTTAATATAAATATCTTTAACTATTTGAGTTAATACAATATATGCTAAAACGATTAGAATCATCCATTTCCAGTAATTTGCCAGTAAAGCTACAAAATCAAAGAAGGTGCCGAATGTGCTTCCTGGAATCAATACAGCAGCCGCTACAACAGCAATTGTTGAGAGTATCACACTCATGCTGGCTCTGCTTTGGATAAATGGTATTTTTTTCGTTCTAATGACGTGTACGACAACTGTTTGAGTGATCAACCCGATCACAAACCAGCCGGAGTGGAATAAAGCAGCGTCTTGGACAGTATTAGCTTGGAAAACAAACCACATCAACATAAAGGTTAAGATATCAAAAATAGAACTGATCGGTCCTACACTAAAAGTAAATTTCAATAAATCAGATGTTCCCCATTTAGCAGGGTTCATTAAATCTTCCGAATCCATCTTATCCCAAGGTATCGTTAATTGAGCAACATCATAGATGAGGTTTTGGACTAAGAGTTGAATCGAAAGCATTGGTAAGAACGGTAAAAAGGCGCTGGCTACTAATACACTAAAGACATTCCCAAAGTTCGAACTGATGGTCATTTTAATGTATTTCATCATGTTGCCAAAAACAGTCCGACCTTCTAACACTCCATCTTCTAAAACCGTTAAACTCTTTTCTAACAGAATGATTGAGCTAGCTTCTTTAGTAATATCGGCTGCAGTATCAACAGAAATTCCTACATCAGCTGTTCTTAAAGCAGGGGCATCATTGATACCATCACCCATAAATCCAACGGTGTGACCTTTCTGTTGCAACAATTCAATGATTCTAGCTTTTTGTGTAGGGTTTAATTTTGCAAACAGATTGATCCCTTCTGTTGCATCCATCAATTCTTTATCATCCATTGTCTCCAATTCCGTGCCAAGAATCACACGATTTACTTCAATCCCAACTTCTTTGCAGATTTTTTGAGCAA
>DIDU01000159.1:0-1024 GCA_002418295.1 Carnobacterium sp. UBA5792
CGATTTCACATGAATATTTTGTGCCAATACATCTTTGAAATCCATAATTCCATTGTTTGTTTCCGCGATAATTTTTGGCGAATTGATTTCTCTTAATTCAACACGTCCATTGCTTGTATTGATATTAAAATTTGTTGCGTTTAGTTTTTTAGCAGAAACATAGCCATTATTATTGGAAACTTTTAATGATTCATATTGTTTTTCAGGTAGATACACATTTAATGTTAATGGCGCCAACACTTCAGAAATATTAAAGTTGAACCAACTCTGTTGTTTTTCTTTATAAGAAATAAGAAGCGTTGAATCTTTCTCATCCGTAGCTAATGTTCTTTTTACGTTGTGATTAACCTCACCATCTAATTTTACTTTCACGTTACTACCTGTTGTAGGGTTGATGTTAACACGAACATTATTCGTATCGATAATGACGCTTGACACATTATTATTAATGGCCTTTTCTTCTGAAATTGGTACCGCAGCAATTGAACGATAAGTGAATAAACTTCCGATAATACCAATAATGAAAATAATACCTGCAATGATTGAGAAACTCTTCTTATTTATCATGCTTCAAACCACCTTTTACTAGTGCTATATTGAACTTTAAATAACGAACAAATCCTTTCGTTGCTAACTTCGTTAAAAATAACATAGCAATAACAATGAAATATCCAAGTCCACAAAGTGCTAAAGAAACGAAAAGATTAAATAACAAGAATGTATTTGGATGTATAATCGTATCAACTAAAACAAGTAATGGTGCACCTAAAAATGAGATACCTAGAAACCAACCTGAAAAAATCAATGCCGCTAATGTAATTGCAGGTGCAAGTACGATTAACAAATTGAAAAAACCTAATCCAATTACTGCCCAAATTGCACGAAAAACATTTCCTGTTGTTGCACTTGTTGTTACTTTCTCAATATGATAATCTGCTAATAACTCTTTGGCGATTTGAGCTGGAGAACCTAATGAAGCTACAATTTCTTCTTCACTTTTCCCTTCCTCTAATCCGAAAGTAAA
>DIDU01000159.1:1068-1913 GCA_002418295.1 Carnobacterium sp. UBA5792
AATCTTTTTAGAGATGCATTTAATTGTTGTAAAAATTCATTTTTCGTCATTACTTACACCTTCTTTTATTAATTGATTGACACCTTGTGAGAACTCATTCCATTCCCTCAAAAGTTGGTACAAATACGTTCTACCTTTATCCGTCAGCGTATAATACTTCCTTGAAGGACCTTCTGAAGACTCCTGTAAATACGTTGTAAAATATTCTTCTTTAGTTAATCTACGCAGTAGAGGATAAACAGACCCTTCTGATATTTCAATTCGATTGGAAATACTTCGAACTAATTCATACCCATAACGGTCTTGCTTATCAAGTAAGACAAGAACACAAAGTTCTAAAACTCCTTTTTTAAATTGTACATTCAATATTCATTCACCCTATTCTAATTGATGTTCACTACTATTTATTATTCAGTACTGTTTTATAATAAGTAACCACAAGTATAATATAACACTTGGTATTATTCATTGCAAGGTACTNNATAAAATCAAAACGATGGCGGATCCTCTCCAGTTACACGGTACTACATGATGCTGAAACAGGCCTTTTACAAAATAGAAGGGACTTAACTTTTTTACATAATGACGCTCCACCTACTATAATAAAAATAAAAGAGTAAATGACTCTTACTTTAATGGAGGGAATACAAATGAAAGCAATTGGTTTACATGAATACTTACCTATTGAAGAAGAAAACAGTTTAATTGATATGGAAGTTGAAAGACCTGTTGCTACAGGAAGAGATATACTCGTTAAAATTAACGCTATTTCCGTTAATCCAGTTGATACAAAAGTTCGCTCTCCGAAAGATAAAAAAGAAGAAGTAGCGAAAATACTTGGACAA
>DIDU01000159.1:1923-2306 GCA_002418295.1 Carnobacterium sp. UBA5792
AAGTGTTTTACGCTGGAAGCATTACGAGACAAGGTACATATAGTGAATACCACCTCGTTGATGAAAGAATCGTTGGTAAAAAACCAAAAACGTTAAGTGATGCTGAATCTGCAGCACTTCCGTTAACAGCTATTACAGCTTGGGAAGGTTTATTCGAACGTTTAGGTATTGATTATAATAAGAAAGATACGAACTCCTTTAAAAACATTTTAATTATAGGCGGTGCTGGTGGTGTAGGTTCAATTGCCATTCAACTTGCGAAATGGGCCAGACTAAATGTTATCACAACTGCATCCCGCAATGAAACGATACACTGGGTTGAAAAATTCGGTGCCGATTATATCATTAACCATCACCAACCTTTACAAGAACAAATATTAGAG
>DIDU01000159.1:2417-2649 GCA_002418295.1 Carnobacterium sp. UBA5792
TTTATGTTTACAAAAGCGATGTATGAAACTGGAGACATGATTACGCAACACGAACTATTAAATAAAGTAAGCGAACTACTAGATGAAGGCATTTTAAAGACTACTTTAAATGAAACATTCACACCAATTAACGCTGAAAATGTAAAAAAAGCACATGCCCTGCTTGAAAGCGGAAGTACAATTGGGAAAATCGTTTTAGAAAAGTTTTAATAACAAAAAGTCCGATTTCCAA
>DIDU01000004.1:0-276 GCA_002418295.1 Carnobacterium sp. UBA5792
AGGTGATTGGAAAAGTAGCAGGGAAATTTCATTTGAATTATCAACCGTTTGCAGTATTGCCTCATGTTAATAAACTTGTCGACCATGCTGTAGATAATTCATTTCCTAGTGACCATACGATTCTCTTTTTTTCAATTTGTTTTTCATTTTCGCTTGTGCGTAAAAAAGCTGGATGGCTATGGCTTATACTTGCATTTTGTGTAGCGATTTCTCGTATTTGGGTAGGGGTTCATTATCCTTTTGATATTGCAGCAGGGGCTTTAATAGGGTGTATTT
>DIDU01000004.1:400-703 GCA_002418295.1 Carnobacterium sp. UBA5792
CCAAAAACAAATCAAAAGGATTGTGAGTATAAACCTTTATCACCCTCATTACTATTCTTCAAAAGTTGAATGTTCAATGCACTTATTTACATTCATGAAGATGAAAAGGAATGGGTAGTACATCTAGGTAACAAGCTATTTTATTACCTAGATGTATAATCTAAATGCTGTTCCGTTAACATTTTGAATGTATCGTTATTGCAGAATTAAACCTACAATCATAATGAAACTAAATAGTATCATCCAACCAAAGGCACAATAGCCGAAGATTCTAATCCATTTTGGCAATTGATTCATGTTAAC
>DIDU01000004.1:747-1060 GCA_002418295.1 Carnobacterium sp. UBA5792
CACATCATTTTTTGATCTCTATCCCTATTATTTTGTTGTTCACACATAATATTATCACCTTTCTAGAACTATTGTGTTTATAGTATATCAGTCTGAAGAAAATTATGTATAAGGGCTCGTTTGCATCTTGCGTGGTGAATTTTATAAATAGCGAAAAAGAGTCCTACATAAATGGGACTCTTTTTCTTCAAGCATTAACTTACTGGATATGCATTAGAACCTAGATAACGTTCTTTTATAATTTGTAGATGATGAAGCTCATGTCCAGCTATGATGTATGCTAATGCACGAACTGTAACTTCAGATTTGTTCG
>DIDU01000004.1:1158-2502 GCA_002418295.1 Carnobacterium sp. UBA5792
GGAAGTTCTGCTGTCTCGCCTCGAGCAATAGATAATAAGCGATACGCCATAATACGTTCTGTATCTGCAATATGACCGATTACTTCTTTTATACTCCATTTAGTAGGAGCATATCGGAAAAGTCCCTCACTATCAGAAATCTCTTTTAATAAAAGATTCGTTTCCTCTATTTGTTGTTCTAAAATATGTATAATATTTCCGTCTGATACTAAGTTAACATACGTTGCATAATAAGAGTTATATTCACTTGCCTTTGGTCTAATTTGCATACGAATCATCCTTTATATTTAATCTTTACGTACAGCTTATCACAAAAGAGTTTCAAATTAATCTGAAAGTTCGAGATTACGATTAAAAAATTCACCTACTACCTTAGTTGAAATTGTTTATTTTCACATCAATTAACAAATAGAAAAAGGATTTTTGATTTAACTCTTAGAATATCGTTCTATTACGAGCTCTTTCATATGAATTGTTTTTTTGATTACTTTTGATGATATCTAGGAAATATAGAAAGGTTGTGAATTTATTTGATGGGTTATAAAGCTATGCTGTTTGATTTAGATGATACGTTACTTAATAGGGATATGGCAGTAGATACATTGTTTTTATTTGTTTTAGAAAAATGTTATGAAGATGTTAGTGATACAGTTAAAAACAATATGCTACGGAAATTTAAAGAATATGATAAAAGGGAATACGGCATGAGTGATAAAGCAATAGTTTTAGAATCGTTGTTTGATGAATTCCCGCCGAAGTATAGGTTGCAACGCAATTATATCCAAGATTTTTGGAATAAAAATTTCCCTAAATGTTTTTCAATAGACAAAAATACTATTCATTTCTTACATCATATAAAGAAGCACTTTGAAGTTGGAATTATAACAAATGGCTCAAGTCAGAGGCAAAGGGCTAAAATAATTAACACGAATTTAAACAATTACTTTGATACGATCATTATTTCTGAAGAAGTAGGATTGAGTAAACCGGATAAACGTATATTTGAACTAGCATTAAATAAACTTGATGTGCAACCAGAAGATGTATTATTTGTTGGAGATGACTTAGAAAAGGATATTGCTGGTCCTCAAAATGCAAATATAAAAGGTGTGTGGTTTAACCCTCAGAAAATCAAGAATACTACCAAAATACAACCATATGCCGAGATTAACACTTTGGATAGCTTGTTAAGTTATGTTACGCCACAATATTTTTTTAACAAGTAAAATTAATTTCATTGACCGTATTAGCAATAAAAAATAGAGGCAATTTTAATAGCTGCGGTTAATTTAATCTATGATTCATACGAAGTTTTGTAAAACAATTTTACTTATACTGTGTAAA
>DIDU01000013.1:0-5609 GCA_002418295.1 Carnobacterium sp. UBA5792
TTTGCTTAAAAAGTCTAAAAACTAAAACAGAAAGAAGGAAGTTGAAACAAAAAAAATGAAGAAATTAGATTACTATATTATTGTTCCCTATTTGGTTTTACTTTTCACCGGTGTGCTGATGGTGTACAGTTCTAGCAGCTTTGTCGCACTTACCAATACACAAAATAGCGCTACTTATTTTAGAAACCAGTTGATTTATATCGCAATAGGTATAGCAGGATTATTCTTTTTTTATTTTTTAAGAACTTCGCTGTTAAAAAACAAGAAAATTTTAGCTTATGCTTTAGGCGTGATGTTTCTTTTATTAGTTGTTGTGCTGTTCACTAAAAAAGTCAATGGAGCTAGTCGTTGGATTTCATTAGGTTTTTTTAACATCCAACCGGTAGAAGTGACGAAATTTATTTTATTATGGTATACAGCCTATATTCTCTCTAGAAAACAATATGCGATTGAGAAAAATTGGACTCAAGCCGTGTGGCCACCTTTTGCAGTTTTATTTTTAGTTGCTGTACTGGTTTTACTGCAGCCAGATGCAGGCAGTTTGGTTATCATTGGAGTAGTTATGACGATTCAAGTTTTTTCAAGTGGTATGCCGTTCAGAGTAGGCTTTGCTAGTACCGCAGCTTTCTCAGGACTCTTAGGAATATACATCAGGGCGGTTTACTTGTTTAAAGACAAGATGCCTGGCATGTCAGAATATCGGTTAGAACGGTTCGAAGCNNTTAAGCAGAGGGGGCGTTTTAGGTGTTGGTTTAGGCCGAAGTGTACAAAAAACAGGTTATTTGCCTGAACCGCATACAGACTTTATCCTAGCCATTATTGGCGAGGAACTGGGATTGGCAGGTGTCTTTTTCCTATTAAGTTTATTATTTTTTTTAATTATCCGTATTTTATATGTGGGCATCAAAAGCAAAGACACCTTTAGTTCATTGATTTGTATCGGTGTTGGGACATTGCTGCTGATTCAAAGTGCCATCAATATTGGCGGTGTAGTAGGCTGGTTGCCGATTAGCGGAGTAACCTTACCTTTTATCAGTTACGGCGGTTCAAGTATGATTGTTTTATCTTGTTGTATTGGATTAGTTTTAAACGTTCAAAAAAGCAGCCGATAAAGACACTGGTTGTGTTCTACAGGATGATGATGAAAAATAACAGAGAAGTAAAGCAGCCTGCTGATCGAAAAGCAGGCTGCTTTTCTATTGAGTTGGGTTTTATAAGTTTTTTTACATTCAATGTCAATGTCTATCAGACTTAGTCTACCTTTCGGAAATGAAACAGCTAAACAGGGGTCTAGCAGATAAAAGAATAGGGAAATCAGGAAACAAGCTCTTCTTGTAGGGATAAAGAGCATTTTTTCGGAAAATATGTAAAACTATTCACAATTGCAAATGATGAAACTAATACAAAATATAAAGTAGAGTAAACCTTTTTAAATAGCCTTTCTAATCGTTTTCATAAAATATTCAATGTAAAAAGTTAGGAAAATGTGCTTGACTTTTAATTGAAAGTCATAGATACTATAGNNATATAAAGACAAGTAATTGTTAGAAAAAGAGCCGATTGCCAATTAAAAATAAACAACTATTTAATTGGTGATCAAGCTCACTGCTATTATTATCACACATCATATTTTTATCTCGTTTTGTGAAATATATATCAAGGAGGAAACATCATGTCAGAAAAAGAAACGAAACTAACAGGTAAGGTATTTTTAAATCGGGTTTTAGCAGGGACAGCAACCGGAATTGTGGTTGGGTTGATTCCGAATGCTATTTTAGGGGAATTATTTAAATTCTTAGGCACAAAAATGGAGATCTTTATTTCTTTATTACAAGTCGTTCAAGGGTTTCAGTATTCTGTTCCTATTATTGTAGGTGTGTTGANNAGGAGCATATGTGATCACTGATGGAGCTTTCATGCTGGTTGGTATCGGCGACTTGATCAATACTATGATTACAGCATCCATTGCGGTTCTGTTGGTTATGGCACTTGGAAACAACACCGGTTCGATGACCATTTTGCTGCTACCAATCATTGCTGGCGCCGGTGCGGGTGCAGTTGGTTCGTTCACACTTCCGTATGTGAAATTAATCACTTCAAGCATTGGAACATTGATCAACAGCTTTACTGAATTACAACCTGTCTTAATGAGCGTTTTGATTGCTGTTTCATTCTCTATTCTTATTATTTCACCAATCTCAACTGTGGCAATTGCTACTGCGATCGGCTTGTCAGGGCTAGCTTCCGGTGCAGCAAATATTGGGATTTGTGCAGCAGCTGCAAGTTTGGTTATCGGTTCAATGAAGGTAAACAGCATAGGTGTTACTTCTTCAGTTGGCCTAGGGGCAATGAAAATGATGATGCCAAACTTGATCAAATATCCGGTTATTGCTATCCCGCTTGCAGTTAATGCAGTGATCAGCGGAATTTTTGCAGCAATGTTTAATATTCAAGGCACACCTTTTTCAGCAGGTTTTGGCTTTTCAGGGTTAGTCGGACCCATTAATGCAATGAAGTTTATGGAAGGTAACGCTGTTGGTAATATGGGAATTGCTTTATTAGCCTTCTTTATTATTCCATTTGTTGGTGCTTTTGTAGTAGACTTTGTATGTACGAAATTGATTAAATTATATGAAAATGAAGCGTTCAAATTTGTTGCAGCTAAATAACAAAAAATAATCAGTAGATAAAATTTAGGAGGAATTATAAATGAACTTAATTATGTTTGGAACTCGTGAAGATGAAAAAGATGCAGCAATGGTCTGGAGCAAAAAATCTGGTGTGAATGTTGAAACCACAACTGAAATTTTAACAATGGATACACTGGAAAAAGTAAGAGGCAATGACGGTGTTTTGATCCAACAAACAGGAAAATTAGATGAAGCTTTGTATCCTGCTTTAGCTGAAATGGGGATCAAACAATTGGCTACTCGTTCTGCCGGTTACGATATGTTCGATTTAAAAGCAGCACAAGAAAATGGATTGACGATTACAAATGTTCCAGCCTATTCACCTAATGCTATTGCCGAGTTTGCTGTAACAGCTTCATTAAATATGATTCGCCATCTAGATTTGATTAAAAAAAATGTAGAGAACCACAACTTCAGCTGGAATAAAGCCATTTTAAGCAGAGAAGTTCGGTCAATGAAAATTGGGATCGTTGGAACTGGCCGGATTGGACGTATTACTGGTGAATTATTTGCCGGATTCGGTGCAGAAATTATTGGATTTGATTTGTATCAAAATGATGAAGCTCGTAAATTTCTAACCTATAAAGATACACTTGAAGAATTAGTACAAGAAGCTGATTTGATTTCTATTCATATGCCGGCAACAGAAGACAACTACCACTTATTTAATAAAGAATTGTTTGCGCAAATGAAAAATGGTTCTTATTTAATCAATACTGCAAGAGGAACGATCGTAGATACAGAAGATTTACTTGAAGCATTGGAGAACGGAAAATTAGCAGGTGCAGTTTTAGATACTTATGAATACGAGCATCCATTTGTCAACAAAGACTTAAAAGGTGCTGAAATCGATGATGATATTTTCAATGCATTGATGGTCAGAGATGATATTTTCTATACTCCGCATATTGCATTCTATACAGAAACGGCTGTTGAAAACTTAGTAGAAGGATCATTAAATGCAACGTATGATATCGTGACAACAGGTAAAAGTGATTTTCAAGTACAGTAAACACAAATTTTTCAAAAATGAGACTCTAAAAAATGAGCAAATGACCTTTTTATTAGGTGGGTTATTTGCTCAATTTTTTTGCTTAATAATCGTCATGATTTTTAAAAATAATCTTGGAAAAAGGATACTAATTAAGGTATGATGCAATCAGGAGATTTTGCAAAACGTTTGTTTTTTTGTGAAGGATTTATGGGTGAGTAAAGTAAAGAAACGATTTGTAAAAAAGATAAAAATACAGAGAAAGGCCTTCTAAAAATAAAGATAGAAGCAAATAAAAAAGGATAAAAATAAAACAATCAAGGAGTAGACAAATGAAAAAGAAAATAGGAATTGGTTTGGGTGTTTTATTAGTAGTAGTCATTGGCGGACTCGCTGCCAAGTCGTTATTCTTTTCAAATGAAGAAGTGACAGAGGAAGTAGCAGATCCTTATGGAATCGACTATTTTGTTGTACCGGGAATGGATCAAGTATTTGTTAATGGAACGGTGAAACCGGAGCAATCACAGGAATTTCGTAAAGAAGAATCTCTTGGTACGATGGGAGACTTGCAAGTAGAGAATGGGGAAACTGTTGAGAAAGGGACCCTTTTATATACCTATGAAAATACAGAAGTTGCAGCTCAGTTGAATGATTTTAAAAATCAAGCAGCCAGAATGGAGACACAGCGCTCTAATGCCATTTATAAACGTGATTTAGCCATTCAAAACTGGCAAAAACTGCCAGAAGAAGAACGTACTCAAACATTGGAAGAATTAAAAATAGATATGAGTACGGCTGATTTGGATGCAGAAGTCACTGAATTATACAATAATATTGAGTCGCTAAAAGAACAGCGCTTCAAGGATATCGTTGCGCCATTTAGCGGAAAAGTATACATACCGGAAGTTAAAGATGCGGAATCGCCTATTTTAAAATTGATCTCTGACAATTTTTATGTAGCAGGAACCGTTAATGAAAAAGATGTCGGAAAATTAGCAGCCAAGCAAACAGCAGATATCAAAGTCATTTCAAATAATCACACTGTAACGGGTAAGGTTAATTTTATTGATTTGAATCCAGCAGAAGAAGCTGGAGATGGTATGGGAAGTTATGGAGGACAAGAATCAATGATGTCGAGCTACCCAGTAAAATTGTCATTGNNTGGGGAAGCAACGGTTAATATTCCAACGATAGCGATTCATCAAGAAGACGACCAATCCTATGTTTTAGTTAATGATTTTGGGACAGTGGTCAGACGTGTGATTCAACTCGGTAAAGAAGAAGGCGAAAATACGGTTGTTACAAGTGGTTTGGAAGCTGAAGACCAAATCATTGTTTCATCTCAAGTTGAAATTGAAGAAGGTCAAGTGCTATCTGAACCGCTGGAACAAGAAGCGATGGATTCAATCACTATAGAAGAGTAGGGGTGAAAAAAATGAAATCAGTACAAGCACCTCAACCCTTGATTGTTTTAAAGGAAATCAATAAGTCTTTTAAACAAGGAAAACAAGAATCACATGTCTTAAAAGGCTTAGATTTGACGATTAATGAAGGCGATTTTGTTATGATCATGGGGAAATCCGGCAGTGGAAAAACGACATTGATGAATATCATTGGTTTCTTAGATCGAATCAGTACGGGAACTTATTTATTCCGAGGAGAAGATGTCTCGTTATTGAATGAAAACCAAAAATCAGAGTACCGCAATGCATTCTTTGGCTTTGTTTTCCAGCAATTCTTTTTGATCGATTCCTTAAATGTGCAACAAAATGTTGAATTGCCGATGGTATATAAAGGGATGAACAATTCAAAAGAAAAAAAAGAAAAAGCTCAACATTTTTTGGATCTGGTCGGGATTGGCGACAAGCTGAAAATGAAAACCTCCGAACTGTCAGGCGGTCAACAACAGCGTGTCGCGATTGCGCGGG
>DIDU01000013.1:5715-6083 GCA_002418295.1 Carnobacterium sp. UBA5792
TCGAATGAAAGATGGAGCTTTTGAAGAAGAGGTGACAACAGTATGATCCGCAATATTTTGATTAGTACATTTTTGAGTTTAAAAGCTCATAAGTTCCGTGTCTTTCGAACGATGTTGGGCATTATTATTGGAATAGCTTCAGTGGTAACCATTGCTGCTTTAGGCGAAGGAATCCGACAGCAAACAGTAGAGTTAGCCAATTCCACTAATACAAATGTTATCCAGATCAATTACACCATGCCGATGACAGAAGAAACAGCTATTTATGAAGATTCAAATTTTGTATTTTCACGGGTAGACATGAAGCGAATTCAAAAAATAGCAGGAGTTGCTTCTGTTCTACCTGATTATGGAGAAGGCTGGGGAAT
>DIDU01000111.1 GCA_002418295.1 Carnobacterium sp. UBA5792
GATTGGGTCTGAAAAGTCTGCTCCCCATCCAGCCATTTGAATATCATAATCTTGACGGCTGTTTACATCAATACGAACATTAAACGGCACTGAACGAATGCTGATATCTAAACCTGGAAGATTTTGCATCAATTGTCCTTGCATATACTCAGAAGATTTTTTAGCATTTTCAGAATCATCAGAAAGCAATTCTAGTTTTATTGAATCTACTCCTAATTCAGCAAGCCCTTTTTTCATATATTCTTGTGCAGCTTCTTTATCGTATACTAGTAAGTCGCCGTTTTCTTCACGAAAATCTTGTTCTGTTGAAGGGCCTTTAGCTAATCCGCTTGGAACTAATCCATTGGCTGGCAAAGAACCATTTTGTAAAACTGTTTTAGCATATGCTTCTTTATCAAATGCCATGGAAATAGCTTTACGGATATTTTCATTGGCTAATGGCGTTGGTTGTCCATTGCGTTCTTGGTTATATTTAAAGTAAAAGACAGAAGAGGTCGGTTCTGATTTTAAATCAGGATCGCCTTGTTTAGTTTGGACATATTCTCCTGACAACTTGATAGAATCAATTTCGCCAGCATCATACAAATTAATGGCTGTAGACGTTTCTTTTACAACATCTACATTAATGTCATCTAGCTTAACAGTATCTGCATCCCAGTAAGTGTCATTTTTTTCATATGACCAACTTAATCCTGTACCGTCCCATTTTGTCAAAACAAATGGACCGTTATAGAGTGCATTGTCGCTATTTGACGCATATTTACTGCCTTTTTCTGTTACATACTCCTCATTTTGAGGCAAGAACATAGATAATGAAAGCAAGTCTTTAATATAAGGCACTTTTGAAACCAAACGAACTTCTAAGGTCTTATCATCAATCGCTTTAACACCTAACTGATCCGTTTCCATTTCGCCTTTATTGATTTCTGCTGCATTTTCAACTACGCCTTCCATCATATAAGCAGATTGTGAACCCGTATCTGGGTCAACTAAACGACGCCATGAGAAAACAAAATCATTGGCAGTAACGGGATCAGNNGTTAATCCATCTTCGCTGATAGTAGGCTCTTCAGAAGCCATTGCGAGCTCTGGTTCGTTTTTTAGATTCAAACGATACAATCCTTCCATTACGTTATTCATAACGGTTGAGCCGACAGTATCTGTGTTTAAAACTGAATCCATCGTTGGAATTTCTGCTGTTTCAATTAAATTTAATTCTTGAGTTGTTGAACCGCTCTTACTACCTTCTGTATTTGAACCGCAAGCAGCCAAAACTGCTGAAGATACTAAAGTAATTCCTAACAAACTCATTAACTTAATATTTTTCACCCGTGTTCCCCCTAATAATGAACTGATTTTCTGATAAACTTGTCTAAAACTAACATAGTTGATTCTATCACTATGGGAAAACAGTCGCAAACCGCCATCACTTACTTCTAATGAACCTTTTAATATTTTCACATAATCACAAAAAAAAGAAGCTGCACATGGCAACTTCTTTTTTTTATGATTATTAAATAACGACTTATTTTCCGTCTACATAAGCCCATTTGTATGAGTATTCTGCACCCACTAAGTGAGCAGCAATGTCTTTAACATATGGTTTTTCTAAAACAGCATTATAACGTTGGTAAATTNNCATCTAACATACCAGTCCAACGTTGCTCTAAATCATCTACCTCGCTTAATGAACTCTTAACTAAAGCATCATACTCATCGTTAGCGTAGCTTGATTTGTTATTCCCGTTGTCTGAAGCAAATAATTCTAAGAAGTTGATTGGATCTGCATAGTCAGCTCCCCAACCAGACATTTCAATATCGTAATCTTGTTTTGTATCAGCATCCAAACGTACTTTGAATGGTACATTACGTAATTTGATATCTAATCCTGGCAAGTTTTGAGTCAATTGTCCTTGCATAAATTCTAGAGATTTTTTAGCATTTTCTCCATCGTCTCCAAGAATTTCTAATGTTAAGCTATCTTTGCCAATTTCTTCTAACCCTTTTTCAAAGTATTTTTGGGCTTCTTCAACATTATACGTTAATAATTCTCCATTTTGATCACGGAAGTCTTTTCCAGTGTCCGGATCAACGGCTAATCCTTGCGGTACTAACCCGTCAGCTGGTAATGAACCATTTTGTAAAACGGTTTTTGCATAAGCTTCTTTATCAAATGCCATAGCTAGTCCTTTACGGATGTTTTCATTNNTTTCTCGCCATTACGTTCTTGGTTAAATTTGAAGTAGAAAACAGAAGAAGTTGGTTCTGATTTTAAATCTGCATTTCCTTGTTGAGTTTGTACATATTCTCCTGTCAATCTCATGCGGTCAATTCCGCCAGATTCATATAAGTTCAAAGCAGTAGATGTTTCTTTTACAACATCAAAATTGATTGTATCCAGCTTAACTGTGTCTGCATCCCAATAATCTTCATTCTTTTGGTATACCCAGCTTAATCCAGTTCCATCCCATTCAGTTAAAGTAAACGGACCGTTGTAAATCAAGTTGTCGCTGTTTGATGCGAATTTGTCTCCTAATTCTTCTACATAAGCTTGATTTTGTGGATAGTACATTGGCAATGTTAATAAATCTTTAAAATAAGGAACTGCACGAACTAATTTAATTTCCAACGTTTTATCATCTACTGCCTTAGCA
>DIDU01000155.1:0-171 GCA_002418295.1 Carnobacterium sp. UBA5792
GAGCAAAAAACACTCATTTACCTCTAAAAGTAAATAGTGCTGGTGTAATTCCAGTCATCTTTGCTTCTGCATTTTTAATGACGCCGCGTACAATTGCGCAGCTCTTCCCTGATTCAAGCGTATCAAAATGGTTAGTTGCAAACCTTGATTTCGCACATCCAATTGGAATGA
>DIDU01000155.1:214-541 GCA_002418295.1 Carnobacterium sp. UBA5792
CGTTGCTTTCACATACTTCTATGCATTCATTCAAGTAAATCCTGAGCAAATGGCAGAGAATTTGAAAAAGCAAAATGGATATGTACCTGGTATTCGTCCTGGTAAATCAACAGAACAATATGTAACGAAAATTTTATACCGTTTAACATTTATCGGTGCAATTTTCTTAGGTGCAATTTCAATTTTACCGCTTGTATTCACAAAGATTGCTACATTACCACCTTCTGCACAAATTGGTGGTACAAGCTTACTGATCATTGTCGGTGTGGCACTTGAAACAATGAAAACGTTAGAAAGTCAGCTTGTAAAACGTCATTATAAAGGGTT
>DIDU01000155.1:660-2696 GCA_002418295.1 Carnobacterium sp. UBA5792
GGATACTTTGAACTGCTCCCCTAATTCGGAAGTGATATCTTTAATAGTTGATTTTTCAGCATTATCTAGTGCATTTGTATTTGATTTTAATTCAAATTGAAGCTCATATGTATTTCCAGTTAACTCTTTTGCTATTTGCGAAATTAAATCTTTATAAGACTTTTTAACCCACTCTTGTTGGAATTCGTTTTCAAAATAAATGATTAATGAATCTTCATTTATTCTAGCTGTCGTTTCTTTGACCCAAGTTTCATATGACGGTCTCGAAATTTTCAATTGCATTTTATCTTTTATTTTATTCCAAATTGTTTTTNNGACCTGTGCTTTAGAAGTAGCGCTTGATCCTATTTCGAACCAAATTTGATATTCTTCATCAGTAATTTTCTGTACGGTACTTGAAATAATATTTTTATACTCACCTTCAAGGAAATCACGATGAAACGCATCTTCACAAAAGATTATTACTTTATTATCTTTTATCGTAGCGTTTGTATTTCTAATCCATGTCATAAATGTTTTCTCTGCTATTTAAGGTCTTAATGCTTTCTTTACTTCATCCCAGCTACTAAGCTTTTCTTTTTGGACGTCTTTCAAGTTAGATGGTTCGCCATTACATAGATCAAACTGAATTTCAAACGTCGTATTAAACATTTCTCTTAATGTATTAAATACTAATTCTTTATAATGAGATTCTAACCAGTCACGTGCAAATTCATTTGGACAATAAATTGTTAATATATCATCCTCTAAATAAACAGTAGTATTCGTAAACCAAGTTTCATATGATGGTTTTGAAATTTGCGGCCGAATTTTTTCCTTTACTTCAGTCCAATTTATTTTCATAATAACTCCCCTCTTCTTACAGATCTCTTTCATATAGCTTACTAATATTACGCCTTTCCAATAAATAAAGTCAATCCGTATCATGAATAAAATGAAACATGTTTATATTCACTCAAAATATAAGCTTCTCTAACGCCTTCTTCATTTTAATACCTCGTTATTCTTAACAACTGGTTTTAAAACTGGTCTGTCTTTTCATTCTTCAATACTACTATATTGATCTATAACAATTGCTTTCATGTCCTCTCCCTTGCTGTTTATTTTAATAACATACAATTATTTCTCAAAATTTTTCCCCTTAAATTATCATAAACTTATTTTTGGGGGTAATTACGCAAAAAACAAAGCAAATCTAACACACAACTTAGAGTCATTCAAAATTTTATGTTTAATTACATTCAAAAGAAATGGAGAGAACGCTATGACTGAAAAGATATTTAAAATAAACGGGATTGATATATGTACAGAAAGCTTTGGAAACCCTAAAAATCCAGCTATTTTATTAATTATGGGTGCTACGTGTTCAATGGTTTATTGGGATGAAGAATTTTGTGAACAGTTGGCTAACACGGGGAAATTTGTTATTCGTTTTGATAACCGTGATGTGGGACGCTCTGTCGCATATGAACCTGGAACTTCTAATTATTCCGTTACGGATATGGCTGAAGATGCAATTAGGGTACTAGATGCTTATCATATTGACAAAGCGCATCTATTTGGTATGTCTTTAGGCGGTATGATCGCTCAAATTGCTGCTGTAAAACATCCCGAAAGAATATTAACATTAACATTACTAGCTACAAGTGTGATAGGCTCTGACAATAACACACGTGACTTACCCCCGATGGATGAAAGAATTTTAACACATCACGCAAATGACACGCATTTAGATTGGACAAATGAAAATATTGTAGCAGAATATTTAGTTTCAGGCTCCCGTCTATTATGCGGGTCCAAACGCACATTTGATGAAATAAGAGTCTATAATCAAGTAAAACAAGAAATTGAACGAGCTAACAATCTATTAAGCATGTTTAATCACGCTTTACTTCAAGGCGATGATGCATATGAAGGGGTGCTTCACTCCATACAAGCACCTACATTAGTCATTCACGGAACAGACGATACCGCGCTCCCTTTTGAACATGGTCTCGCACTTATTGATGAAATTCCTAACTCAGTTCTATTAACCC
>DIDU01000155.1:2801-3066 GCA_002418295.1 Carnobacterium sp. UBA5792
TGCGCAGGACATGAAAATCATCCTGATGACTGGGAAGACATCATTCATGCTGTTACTGAACATACAGCTAAAATAATAGTTAAATAACGAATAAAAGGGGCACGCCACAATTTGTGCCCCTTTTATTTATTACATGTAAAAAAGCCCATCACTGTATCCGTATGTATAGTGATGGGCGATACTTATATTTTTCTATGTTTAAAAAAACGGACAATCTAATTGGTCAACAGCTTCCCATGATTTTTTTTTTATATTATCGGTGGAT
>DIDU01000067.1:0-2246 GCA_002418295.1 Carnobacterium sp. UBA5792
GTGAAGCATTTTTACATAACAGAAATGTAATAGATAGCAAGGAATACAAAGGTTTAGTTGATAAAATGAATGATTTCCATAGTGGGATATTTGATAGGGCCAAGATTCCTGTAAGTATTATTCGTTTTTATGAAAATACAACAGAGTATGAATTACAATCGCATATTAAATGGACTCGCTGGTTCCGCCCGTTTGCATTTTGCTATGAGAAAATGAGTAAGCGTGTAGGACAAATGCATTTAGGAATGGGCGGCAAGTGGGAAACGATGCACGGCTCTATCATAGGGATAATGGATGAGAAGGATGGAAGGGAGAATGTAAGGGCTTGGCTAAGAAAAAATGAAACAGGGGAGTCTATTTTTTTAGCCTTGTATTCCATGTATACATATAAGAGCGATACATATATGAATATCGCATTGCCTTTACCATATTCGAATATGACGGGGATTTTAAAATTACGCAATGATAATAATAATTTAATTATTACTAGTAAGCTGAGAAGAAATGGTAAGGGAGATGAGGGGATCTATATACATACTCGTTTCTTTACAATCCGTTAACCGTTAGCTGAGACTTTTATTATTAAAGAGGGAAAAGGTCAAATGTTAGAAGCTAACCATAAGATGTGGATATTTGGAGTTAAGTTTTTAGAAATTGATTATGAGATTAAGAAAATAGAGGAGAAGTAAGAAAAGCTTGGAGAGATTCCANNGTATGGGTAATAGTCATAGCAACTTGTTTATCTAAGTCATTTTCCCAAATACGTTGAATTTCAAACGTACCTTTTTCAAAAAATAATGGAAATCTTTCTTTAAACCAATCTTGCATAGGGAGATTTAGTGCTGTATCGATTGATACCCATAATAATTCACCTTCAGGAGGATTCATAAGAAGCTCACCTTCAAATGAATCTGTCCAATAGTTAAATACCATATATCGAACATTTTCTTTCAGATTTACGTATTCATCTAATCCTTTAAAAGTTAAATTTGAAACAAGTAATCCAGTTTCTTCTTTTGCTTCTCGTTTAGCAGCTTGAACGATACTTTCTGGAAAATCTACTTTACCGCCAGGAGCGATGTAACCAGGAAAGCCTAGATGATCGGGACGTTGTATTAGCAATACTTCGTTATTCCGCTGAATCATACACATTGTATACATACGGTGTTCTATATCTTTCCAGTTCTTGCTCATACGAATCTCTCCTCTTAATAAAATCTTATAGTTTTTAACTATAGTTATGTATGACAAAAAATACAATAATAATACAAAATTATACAATTTTCAATTGACTATTACTAATTTTCAGAACTATAATTAGTCTGTTACACAAATACATCGTACTTGAGAGGGGAATATATTCTATGAAAAATAGAATAATCGCAGCAGGAGTAATTGCAGCTAGTATATTATCTTATTCATCTAGTAGTTTCGCGCAAACGAAAAAATTTCCAGATGTCCCAGCTAAACATTGGGCAGAAGACTCTATTTACTATTTAGTAGAGAAAGGTGCAGTTACAGGTAACGAAAAAGGAATGTTTGAGCCAGGAAAAGAATTCACTCGTGCGGAAGCAGCTACAATGCTGGCTAAAATCTTAAACTTACCAATCGANNCAGTTACAGGTAACGAGAAAGGAATGTTCGAGCCTGATCGTGAAATCACTCGTGCAGAAGCAGCTACAATGATGGCTCAAATCTTAAACTTACCAATCGATAAAAATGCTAAACCATCTTTCGGTGATTCTCAAAACCAATGGTATACCCCATTCATCGCAGCTGTAGAAAAAGCTGGCGTTGTAAAAGGGAAAGGAGCTGGCGTATTCGATCCAACTGGGAAAATTGACCGAGTTTCAATGGCCTCTCTTATTGTAGAAGCTTACAAATTAGATTCTAAAGTAAATGGTACTCCAGCAACTAAATTTAGTGATCTAGAAAAAAGTTGGGGTAAAGCAAAAGCTAACATTCTAGTTGAATTAGGGATTTCTATTGGAACTGGTGACAAATGGGAGCCCGAAAAAATTCTAACTAAAGCAGAGGCAGCTCAATTTATAAAAAAGGCAGATTCTCTTAAAATAGGTAACCCTTTAGTAGAAAAGGTAGTTATTATTGATCCTGGTCATGGAGGATTTGATCCAGGGAATCCAGGGCAAGGTGTAGAGGAAAGTAAAATCGTGTTTGATACATCTTTAAGATTACAGAAGTTGTTAGAAAAAAATACACCTTTAAAAGCTTTATTAACACGTGAA
>DIDU01000067.1:2351-2683 GCA_002418295.1 Carnobacterium sp. UBA5792
ACAGATTGAAAAGGATAGTGAAGTGTTAGCAAAGAAAATTCAAAATAGAGTAGTAGAAGCACTACATACAAGAGATAGAAATATAAAAGACAATCACTCACTTTATGTAGTAAATAATAATACAGTACCAGCAGTTTTAACAGAGCTTGCCTTTATTGATAATGATATAGATAATGGTAAATTAGCTACTGAATCAGGAAGACAAATTGCTGCTGAGGCAGTTTATGCTGGGATTTTAGATTATTATGAGTGGAAAGGTTTCGATGTTGAAAAATATCGTTTAGCTAAATAACAATATTGATTGCTAAGTCCATCGTCTACATAGAGATGGG
>DIDU01000069.1:0-152 GCA_002418295.1 Carnobacterium sp. UBA5792
TTCTCTACTTCAAACAACATTATTGTTATATATTATAATTATAAGTTTTTAAATTTTGGAGGCGTTACATATTGCAGAAATTACTTTTTACTAAATGGACAGTTGTTATTTCTATTTTCATCATTTTCGGTACAATTTTCTACGTTACTAAT
>DIDU01000069.1:376-648 GCA_002418295.1 Carnobacterium sp. UBA5792
CTCTAAATTTATGAAAAACGCGGCAGATTTAATTATAGACGGAGATAGTAACTCTACTCCAAACAGTGCAACAATTGAAAATACGAAACATGCTTTAGGGCTTGCAGATCAACATATTGTCATCGCTTTATCTACTTTAACTGAAATTGAAGAGAAATTAGGACTTTCGAAAAAATAGAATTCTTTACTATTTTAAAATAAAAAATGATTGCATTTCACTAATTGTATATCTATAATGTTTTTATTGATCTTATACACATTCAATGCGTATA
>DIDU01000069.1:706-2648 GCA_002418295.1 Carnobacterium sp. UBA5792
TTGTTAACCGACTTTGAAACTCTCAGGTCTTGTTTACAAGTAGAACTGCATGGGGACGAATCTCTGGAGAGACTCCCTCTCGCTTTATATAGCGTAGAGGAAAACGAGCACCGAAGGAGCAAATCCGCTACTATAGCGGATAATCTCTCAGGTAAAAGGACAGAGACAAGCGAAAGAAAATGCCGATTTGTATCGGTTTATTTTTCTATCCCTTGTTTCTCCAGAGACCATTTCATTTACTTGAAGTGGTTTTTATTTTTTCTAAAAAAGGAGAATAAAGATGGAGACAGTAAGTAAAGTATTAGAACAAATCAATCACTATGTGTGGGGATTACCAACGTTGTTGTTACTCGTTGGTACTGGTATTATTCTCACAGTGCGTTTAAAAGGTTTACAGTTTAGTAAACTATTATACGCTCACAAACTAGCTTTTAAAAAATCAGAAGATACATCTTCCTCTGGAGATATTAGCCACTTCCAAGCACTTATGACAGCTATGGCGGCAACGATTGGTATGGGAAATATAGCTGGTGTTGCAACCGCTGTGACGATTGGTGGGCCTGGTGCAATCTTTTGGATGTGGATTACTGCTTTATTCGGTATGGCAACAAAATATGCCGAAGCAATTCTTGCGGTGAAGTACCGTGTTAGTAATGAAAATGGTGAATATTCGGGTGGGCCAATGTACTATTTAGAACGTGGTTTAGGTAAGAAATAGCTTGCAGTTTTATTTGCTATATTCGGTACAACTGCTTCTTTCGGTATCGGTAATATGGTGCAATCTAATTCAGTTGCAGAGGCAATGCGAATTAATTTCTCTTTCCCTCCTGCTTTAACTGGTATAGTAATGTCATTTTTAATCGCTATCGTTATTTTAGGCGGTGTAAAAAAAATCGGGAAAGTAACAGGATATGTTGTTCCTATTAAAGCTTTCTTTTATATCATTGCTGGTCTTATCATTATTTTCTATCACTACGATCAAATTCCTGAAGCATTTTCACTTATTTTTTCTGGTGCGTTTAATGGTACTGCAGCTACTGGTGGTTTTATCGGTGCAACAGTTGCATCAGCTATTCAAATTGGAATGGCGCGCGGCGTATTTGCGAACGAAGCTGGTTTAGGGAGTGCCCCTATTGCCGCGGCGGCTGCAAAAACTGATTCCCCTGCAAAGCAAGCTTTAGTTTCAATGACTGGTACTTTTCTAGATACATTTATTGTATGTACAATTACAGGGCTAGTATTAATTACTACAGGTGCATGGAAGTCTGGTAAAACTGGGGTTGAAGCTACAACACTTGCGTTTCAATCTGTATTCGGTACTGCTGGTAGTATGATTCTTGGTATCGCAATTATTTTATTCGCCTACTCTACTATTTTAGGCTGGTCGTATTACGGTGAGAAATGCGTGGCTTATTTATTTGGAGAAAGTGCTGTTACNNAATGATTGCTATTGGTGCGAATTTAAAATTAGGCATCGTATGGACATTTGCGGATATTGCAAATGGACTTATGGCGATTCCAAACTTAATTGGTCTTATTGGGTTAAGTGGTATTGTTGTTGCTGAAACGAATCGCTTTTTACAAGCAGAGAAATTGAAAGAAAATAATAAAAAACAGGCAAGTTAATCTATGAAAAAAGGAATGACTCATACATGATGAGCATTCCTTTTTTCATCCCCTCTTTTACTTTATTACTATCATTAAAAATATATTTATATCAATGTTTACTCCTTTTTATTCCTCCAAAAGTTTTTCACATAAATGTCATAAATCGTATGGTCTAACTATATAGTTGAAAAGGAATGCGACATTAAAGTGTCGCTGAAAAACTCATCCAAGAAAAGGGAGGAAAAATCTTTTGAAAAACAAAATCATTGTTTTCCTATCTGTTTTATCTTTTATTATTGGTGGTTTCTTCTTTAACACGAATACTTCAAGCGCT
>DIDU01000151.1:0-933 GCA_002418295.1 Carnobacterium sp. UBA5792
GAGGAACAGTTACCGCTTCTAGTCCAAAACACGGTAATTTTCCGTTTAAAACACACACACCATCTCGCCATTCTTTTTCAAAAGAAACAACCAGGAGGATTAGAAGACATTCTTTTACAAATTGCAGAACAACTCTTTGCCGTTCTGCCTATCCAATTGGCCTTTTCATTTGGGACTCCACATGAACGGATGGATTTTATCGGCACTTCTTATGTAGAGGCAAAGTTAGCTTATGAAGAAGCTGCAAGCATGGATGTGCAACCTCTTATTCACCACTATCATCATATGGGGATAATGAATTTATTCGAACGGGCTGAAACTGAAGAAGTTCATTATTTTTGCCAGTCTATTTTAAAGGAACTGGCTTACCCAGAAGAAGAAAATCTGATTGAATTAAGAAAAACGCTTAAAACTTATCTTGATTTCCAATGTGAAATCGCAAAAACAGCAAAAGAATTATTTATTCACCGAAATACAGTAAAATACCGCATTGATAATTGTGAAACAATTGTTGGCATGCCTATTGCAGATCCGATCAATAGTCTCATTTTACGCTTAGGGCTGTCTTTGTCCCAACAAGAAAATCATTGAAACTAAAAGGATGCATACTCTAGTTTGCTAGGGCATGCATCCTTTTCATTATCCTATTTTCATGAACGTTTATCAGGTCAGCTGGAAAAAGCGTCTTTACCATCATATTGGTCAAAATGTACCGTCTCACTCAATAAGTATTCATAAATACTTTTTTCAATAGGAATGCCTTCTTTTTGGTACTTTTCGTAATTTAATTGACTGAGTTCTCCTGGATAATAAACTTGATCAAATCCATCAGCTGGTTTGATTTCATGCAATTCTGTAATAACTTGATCCATTTTTTCTTTGAATAGATCCAAATCTGTAAACCGTTTTGGATCAATCAAGATAAATAATTGC
>DIDU01000151.1:962-2589 GCA_002418295.1 Carnobacterium sp. UBA5792
CGTGTTTGCCAAATGGTAATCCTAAAAGGATACCTGACAGTACATCAACCATCATCATTAATCCATACCCTTTTGGTCCAGCAATCGGCAATAATCCATTGACCGCATGAGAATCTGTTGTCGGCTTACCTTCTTTGTCTACTGCCCAAGTACTAGGAATTTCTACGTTTTTTGAGCGTGCATCTAAAATTTTTCCCCATGCTTGAACCGTTGTCGCCATATCAAATACGACAGGAGCTCCAGTTTTACGTGGTGCAGCAAAAGCAATCGGATTGGTTCCATAATAGTTTTCTGTTCCACCGAATGCCACAACCATCGGATCAGATTGACACATTGAGATGCCGATCAAATCTTGCTCAGCTGCTTTCTTCACATAATACGACAAAGCTCCGCTATGACTCATTTTAGATATGCCAAGNNGCTTCTGATAAAGCACGATTTGCGACAAATTGCCCCATGCCGTTATCACCATGAAAAATAGCTGTACTTGGTCCGGTTACTTCCAACTCCATTTTGGGGTCTAACGTAACGCCACCTTTAGCAATTTGTTCAGCATAATAATCTGCCCGAACTGCTCCGTGCGAGTGAATGCCACAAGAATCTGCAAATACAAGATGATTTGCGACTTCTTGAGCTTGTTCTGTATATAACCCTGCTTTTTCAAGCTTTGCTTTAATTAATTGATGCAAATCAGAAGGTGATACGATTACTGTTGTTTCTGTCATTGTTTAGTCACCGTCCGTTTATAGTTCTGGATCACGGTTGCAATCTTTAGAGTATACGTAACTCAATGATTCACCGCGTCCGACTGCATATGCTGCTTGGGGGCTATATGCTCCCATGAAAATATAATCGCCTTTTTCTACCGGCATCCATTCATTATCTAAATTGTACATTCCTTGTCCAGATAAAATATAGGCTCCATGTTCTTGAACATGAGATTCTATATACCCATGACTTGCCCCCGGTTTGAAAGATAAAATGTGGAAATTCATATCGAAGCCTAAATCTTTTGGCAATAAATCCCAGATCAGAACGTCTTCCATATCTTCGTATTCAACTGGTTCAATGTCATTGACATTGCTGAATACCGTATGAGCGGCATAACCTTCTAAAGGCTCGTAACGTTTTTTGTATAAGAAAATCTCTGTATCTTCTTTTTGGGCATTTTCTAGGTACAATTTAGAATCTGCTGGTACATAAGCATATCCACCTGTCGACAGCACTTGTTCTTCTTTGCCGTCACTTACTTTTAAAGATCCTTCAATGACATAAACAAACGTTTGAATGCCATCTCCGCCGAATCCCTGTTTGTTTCCGCCTTTTTCATGCAAAGTAATAATATAATCAACAAAACTCGCTCCTAATTTTGGAGAGGCTAATATAGTTAAATCACAATTTTCAAATCCGGGAACGGTATTTTTTACCAATCCATCATGTGGAATTAAAGCATAATTGTGTCGTTTGATTACAGAACGTGATTCAAGCAATCCGTCTCTGTAGCCTTGTATGTTATTTTTGTATCCCATTTTTATCATCCATTCTGCTTATTTGTAAGCTAAATTATATAAAGCACTGGCTAATGTTTTGACACCAGCAACTAAATCTTTTAACGTTGTAGCTTCCC
>DIDU01000151.1:2655-2867 GCA_002418295.1 Carnobacterium sp. UBA5792
TGCCTTTAATACTTGGAACAAAAATCATTGCTGTTGGGTAGTGCAGCGCAATGATTTGTGAATCATGTCCGGCACCGCTATGCATCACGCAATAATCCATTTTTTCAGTTTTTGCTGCTTCTTCGACAACAGAAACGATTGATTCATTCATTGGAACAGGAGCTTCATCCATCCATAAGTCAATCTCGATAGTCATTCCCATTTCTTCAGCA
>DIDU01000151.1:2951-13328 GCA_002418295.1 Carnobacterium sp. UBA5792
TGGTTCTACTTTTCCAAAAGTCAATACAAGCGGATCACCAACTTCTTCTGCCTGTCTAATCGCTTCTGAACAGATTCTGCTAAAAGCGTAGACTGCATCTTTCCGATACTCCATAGGGGTAGTTCCTGCATGGTTGGCTTGGCCTTTCAAAATAACGGTATACCGTCTTTGACCGGCAATGCTGTTTACCACTCCAATTTGCAGATTTTTGTTTTCCAACACATTTCCTTGCTCGATATGAAGCTCAACAAAAGCTTTGATGTCGTTTCTTTTTACAGCATCCTCAGGTTTAAAATCAAATCCGCATGCTCGCATAGCATCAACAAACTTGACTCCTTTGAAATCTGCTATAGCCTCAACATCTTCTCTTTTTGCTTCGTTAACAAAATTTTTACTGCCCCAGAATGCTGTTGGAAAACGGCTGCCTTCTTCTTCAGCCATTGAGATAACTTCTAAAGACCGCAATGGTTGTCCATATGTTTCTTTCAAATAATAGATAGCCAAATAAGCAGCTATTACTCCATATTGGCCATCTAAGTTACCGCCATTTACAACCGTATCCATATGCGAACCTGACATAATCGTTTCTTCTGGGTAAGTTGAGCCTTCTAATCGCCCAAACAAGTTTCCGATTTCATCAAAGTGCGTCGACAGACCTATTTCTTCTAATTTTTCTTTTAATTTGTTTTGAGCTTCTAACCAGGAATCTGAATACAAGAGACGAGTCATACCACCTGTAGGATCATTTCCAATACTCGTAAACAAATCAATATTTTCTTTTAAAACAGTTTCCAGATTCATTATTATTCCCTCCTTGATTGCTTATCTGCATACCTATTGTAACCGTTTTTAAAACAGATAACATTATCAGTTTTGACAAAAGGAAGTGGGTTTTTGTGCAAAAGAGACAGTAACTAGTGTTGGTTCTTTATTCTGTCAAATGATTTATTCAAGTGTACTGTATGAATAGGGGTTAAACAAACTAAGCCCTTTTTGCCAGATAAAAATGGAGTAAACGGAATATTATCACTCTTTTTCGCTGACTGTTATACTAAAATAAACATCCTATATGAAAGCAGGGGAACAAAATGGAAAAAAACATCACGTTAGCCCAGATAAACGATACTCACAGCTATTTAGAAACTCATAATGAAGTTTTTTATGAAGGAGAGCAACTTGTATTTCGCAAAGCAGGCGGCTATGCCCGGATTCAGACTTTGTTAAAAGAAATGCGAAAAGACGGCTCTGTTGTTGTACTTGATAATGGTGATACAATTCATGGAACTTATGAAGCTGTCACTACAAAAGGCTGGAATATGGTACCGATTCTAAATGATTTAGGCATTTCCGCTATGACGTTTCACTGGGATACTGGCTATGGTCCGGAAAACTTGAAAAAAATCGGACACGCATTGAACTACCCAGTCTTAGCTATCAACGTTTTTAATAAAGAGACGGATGAGTTGGTTTTTGANNTGAAGTTGAAGGTATTTCTATCGGCGTCATCGGAATTGCTTGCAATATTATTGATAAAACCATGCCAGCCAGCTTCAGTGAAGGCATCTATTTTACGATGGGACGAGAAGAACTACCGCACTATATCAATGAATTAAAAGAAAAAAAGGTTCAACTGATCGTCTTGTTATCTCATTTAGGGTTTCCACAAGACACAAAGTTGTTATCTGAAGTGGAAGGCGTCGATATTTGTTTGAGCGGACATACGCACAACCGTTTAGAAGACAGTGTAAAAATTGGTGAGACGACACTCATTCAATCGGGTTCCCAAGGCTCTTTTATCGGAAAATTAGCATTGACCTTAGAAAACGATCGGTTAAAAACGGTTGAACACCAGTTGATTCCGATCACAGAAGATATTACGGAAGATCCTGCTTTAAAAACGAAAGTGGAAGAAGCTGTTGCCCCATTTCGTGATCAGCTAGATACAAAAGTAGGAGAAACGGCTGTCAACTTACACCGCGGTCTTAATTTGGAAGGACCATTAGACAACTTTTTGTTAGATGCTATCCTTCATCATACGGGTTCCGATATCGCTTTTTCAAATGGCTGGCGTTACGGTGCTCCGATCGTGAAAGGCACTATTACCTTGAGAGATCTTTATCAAATTATTCCCATGGATCCTCCTATCTCTACTGCTGAACTTACAGGAGATGAGATTTGGGAAATGCTGGAAGAAAACATGGAAAATACTTACTCCGGTGATCCTTACCATCAAATGGGCGGCTACCTCAAACGAGCGGCCGGTTTGCACGCCTATTTAAAAGTAGAAAATCCAAAGGGACTGCGCATCCAAAAATTATTTATCGGCGAAAATGAGATTGATCGAAAGCAGACTTATCATGTCAGTTATGTAACTCATCAAGGCGTTCCGAAAAAATACGGCAAGAATCACAAGAACTTGGAAAAACATGCTGTTCAAGCGATGCAAGACTATCTTTCAGATATCCGTACGTATGATAAGCCTATGAAAGAATCTTTTCGGTTGATTTAATGATAGAAAAGATTAATCAATCTTAGAACAGTTTCATTTTAAAACCACAAAAAGCTTTCCTTATTCAATCAACAGGTTTTTCACTGTTTCGAATGAAGGAAAGCTTTTTGTATCGTAACTTTTACTTATTTTTTACCATTAATGTCACATTAAAATAACGCAAACTTCTTTTTACAATTTCAATCAGATCTTTTCGGTTATTACCGAAAAGCACATAATGTAAGAAATATCCCAATAATCGACTTATCGTGACTTAAAGATAGAAAATGTTAATCCTTAAGTCACGTAAAGAGGCTTAGCGTGACTTAAGACCACTACCGCATCTTCATTAGAGCACGCAACAAGATTTGTCTAATCAAATTTAACCCCATCGGACCTTTTGAAATAAGGTTAACTTTGAAGCAGATTGGTTGTTTGCTTTCAATGCAACACTTGTAATTTTTACTTAGTATTGTTTAGGTAAGCATATTTAAAACTTCTGCTGCCAAATACTGGGCGGTAAATATCTTTTACATACGGTTTTTCAAGATAAGCATCCGCTGTTTGGTAAATCGGCACATCTACATATTGTTCGCCTAACGCGACTTTTTCAGTTTCAATCAGAGTATTCCATCTACCTAATTTGTCATCGAATTGTTGGTTGCTTTTCTCTACTAATGCATCAATGTCTTCAAAAGAATAGTTTCCGCGGTTGATAGCTGTATCAAAGCGTTCAACAAAATTAATTGGGTCCGCAAAATCTGCTAACCAATAAGTCGTTGCCAATTGGTAATTTCCTTTTTTAACGTTATCCAATCTAGAATTATCGGGCATTTGGCGAACATTGATCGTTAAGCCAGGTAAATTCTTTTGGTATTCACTTTGAATAAACTCAGCTAACTTCTTACTGTCTTCACTGTCAGAAGTCGTCAATTCAAGTGAAATGGTATCCGTTCCAAGTTCTTTCAACCCTTCTTGCCAAGCCTTTTGAGCTTCCTCAACATCATATTGAGCTATATCGCCGGCGTCTTGTCGGAAATCAACACCTGTCTCTGGATTTTTAGCCAGTCCGTTTGGTACATGTCCGTAAATAGGTTGAGAACCATCTTGAAGTACATTATCAGTAAAAGATTGACGGTCAATAGCCAGCATTAATGCTTTTCGGATATTTTTGTTTTTTAATTCCGATACATCATGGTTAACTTCTATATAATAAATCCAAGCTTTGCTATTCGTCTTAAAATCAGGATTATCCTTATATTGAGGAACAAAATTTCCTGACAAAGCAATACTATCCAGTTGGCCTGATTCATACAAGTTGATTCCCGTTCCAACCTCTTTTACGATTTGGGTTTCTATTTCGTCAAGCTTAACAGTATCCTTATCCCAATACTGTTCATTTTTTACGTATTTCCAAGAGTCGCCTTTGGCAGCGTTCCAATCAGCAAGCACAAAAGGACCGTTATATATGGTGTTTTCAGCATTCAACCCGTAATTTCCGCCTTGTTCCGTTACAAATTCTTGGTTTTGCGGGAAATAGCAAGGGATCGTCAGCACATCAAGGAAATAAGGAACAGGCTGTTCTAGGGTAACTTTTAGCGTCTTATCATCAAGAGCTTCTACACCTAATTCACTGACTTCTTTATCTCCGTTCAGAATCGCTTCAGCATTTTTAACAATGCCAGAGAACAAATACGCATAACCAGAACCATTTGCCGGATCCACCATCCGTTGCCAAGCAAAAACATAATCAGCAGCAGTCACTGGTGTTTCATTTGACCACTTGGCATCTTTACGTATGGTAAACGTATACGTGAGTCCATCTTCAGAAAGTTCCGGCATCTTTTCTGCATCGGCTGGTACAAGAGTTCCCTTTAAATCATAAGCAACTAAGCCTTCAAAAACATTATTCATCGGTGTAAAGTTCGTCGTAGAAATGGTCGTATCCATTGTATCCATTTCTGATTCTGCTGCTAAATGCAGAACTTGCTTTTCTTCTTTAGGATTTTCTGCTTTCTCTTTATCTGTATTATTTCCGCATCCGCTTAGAACCGCCAATAACGCAGTTGTTAAGAATAAACTCTTTTTTATCTTCATTTGTTTTTCCCCTTTTATCTTATTTTTTATTAAAGTTATGAAAACAACTTATTTTTCTAAAAGAGCTGGACTACAGTTAACATCGCTCCCATAACTGAATTTGATTGGCTAACATCCTCTTAACTTCCTTTCTTTATAAAAAAATACAAAAAAAGTGCATGAGNNAAATCCTTTTCATCCATTCTATAAAAAACTGAGAAACCTAAAAAGAACACTACAGGCATCTCTACCTTAGAAAAGATAAAAAATTAAGTCAGTAAATCAGAAGCCAATTTAAAAGATCGTAACTGTTCGCATGAGCAGTTCATACAACATGGACAACACAATGCGTTTACACAGTTCATCTTTTTCATCTTGGCTTCCTCCTTTGGTTTTTAACTTATTTAATAAAAGTAAACTTATTCTAACAGCCTTATTTTAGCTTGTCAATTGATTTTTTACATTTTATATTATCGCTTAACTCATTTTGTTTTTATTTCCGGCACCTCTAATGCTGTTGAATAGAAACTTGTTTCTTTTTTGCAAAAGTATAATTGCCTTCAAATCGAGTCAACATGCCTTCCTTTAGTACATAGGTCGTTTGAAAATAATGATCCAAGAAATAACGGTCATGGGAAACCGCAATAATGGTTCCTTCAAACTGGCTTAAAGCTTCTTCCAGCACTTCTTTTGAATCAATATCTAAATGATTAGTCGGTTCATCTAAGATCAAAACATTGTGTTCCAAATGTACCATTTGCGCCCAACGCAATCGCATTTTTTCTCCACCCGACAACCGTTTAACTGGTTTAAATATGTCTTCGCCGTAAAATAGAAATTTCGCTAAAAGATGCCTTGCTTGGCCTTCTGTCACATTTATTTTGTCCCGAAACTCCTCAATGACCGTAAATTTTTGGTTCATCTCAACAGTATGCTGCGATAAATAGCCAATTGACAAATTTGTGCCTACTTGTACTTGACCTGCATCTGGTTCAAATTGTTTAAGCAGCAGTTTTAATAGCGTACTTTTCCCTGTGCCGTTGCTTCCTACAATAGCAACCCGGTCTTGATAATGGATATGCAAGTCGAGATCTTCAAACAGAATCCGGTTGTCATATATTTTTCCGACTTGTTCAAGTTTAAACACATTTTTTCCCGTTCGTTCGGTCGCATCCAGTTGCAAAGACATTTTCTTCTGGTTCATCGTTGGTTTTTTCAACATCTCGATACGCTTCAAAGCTTTTTCCATACTTTTAGCACGCCGATGTAATCCAGCATTTGGTGGATTAGCTTGATTCGCCCATTCTTTCAGCCGCTTGATGGTCTCTTTCATCTTCTTGATTTTTTTCTGTTGATCTTGGTATTGTTGAAATTCGGTGAGTAACCGTTCTTCTTTTTCTTTAACGAAATAAGAATAATTTCCTGAATAGGTATNNGTTTCTGTTGTGACTTCATCTAAAAAATAGCGATCGTGCGAGACAATCAAGACAGTACCAGCATAATCACGTACTAAAGCTGTCAACCAATCGATCGACAGAAAATCCAGATGATTTGTTGGTTCGTCTAATAATAAAAGGTCAGGTTTTTCTAACAGTATTTTTGCTAAACCAACTTTCGTCCGCTCTCCGCCGCTTAACTGCTGCCATGATTTGTCCAATAAAGAAACCATTTGCAAGCCAGTGGCGACTTGATGGATTTTAGCATCTATTTCGTAACCGCCTTGACGTTCGAATTGAGCTTGCAGCTTGCCATATTGTTCTAACAACTTTTCCAAATCATTCTGCGGTTCAGCCATGCGAATTTCTAATTGGTTCATTCGTTTTTTCATTTGCGTCAACTCTTCAAAACTGTCATATAAAACTGCATAAACTTCTTTCTCCTCAGGCAACTGCGGAGATTGTTCCAATAATCCTATAGACAATCCTTTTTGCCATGAAATACGGCCTTCACTAGGTTGTTCGCTATTGGCAATCAGTTTCAATAAAGTTGTTTTTCCTTCTCCGTTACGACCAATCAAACCAATTCGTGTTTTTTCTTGTATTTCTAAACTCATTTTTTCAAAAACAGTTTGTGCACCATACTGTTGTGTCACTTGCTGCATACTAAAAATAATCATTTTTTCTTCCTCCTACAGTGGAAGAAGCACCAAAAAAAGGCGATAGACCAAAGTCCAGCGCCCTACTTGTTGAAGTAAGAAGATGCTCCGTCCTGGTTTATTTCACACACATTTATCTAAAAAAGGGCAAACTGCGCCAATTTCTAAACAAGTGCGGAAAATTCAGCACGAATAACATATAAAAATCCTTTTACTTTATTCGTACCTAAACCAGTTGCAAACATCTTCTCACCTCCTTTCTTTATTGGAGAAATCATAACATAGATAATGGAAGCGTTCAATAATGTATTTCTGCTTTTTTATAATATAAACTTACAAACCCTGAAAAAACCCTTGATCATTTTGGCAGCTTTTGTTTTTATGACTCTTTTGTACTTTGTACAGTATTAAGCGTCGTTTGTTTCAGCATTGCATTTTCAGTAGAGGTTCCTGCTTTGCATGTCCTTAATACTTCGACTAAAGAAAAGACATTTTCTTTCTCTGATTTTATCGAACCGAAAGCTTTTCCTATTTCTTTTGTTGCCTTTGTGGTTGCACTATGTTATTCCAACGTACTCTCTTTTATCAACAGCCATGTGATTGAGATCAGTCTTGTAAGCACTGCCAGCTTCTTCTTTATTATCTGTGCCGTTGCTGTGTTGAGCTCTCATCCTTTTACAGGCCAACTGCCGGACATAAAAGGCGCAAATTATGTTATATACCCTGCTTTTGTGTTTTTCATGATTAGGTGGTTTACTCTAAGTTTTACTCATTCAAATTTTTCTTTGGTATTATCAGGTGTCTTTATCGGTTTGGTTTTCGGTAATTTGCAATCCAGCACCCAAACCATCGCTATCAAATTAACAGAACCGCACCGAATAGGATTAGCTACTTCAACTTTTTTATCTTTCTTGACGGTGGACTAGGATTTGGTCCTTATTTATTATGCTTTGTTATTCCAGTTCTTGGGTTCCAAAAACTTTATATCCTTTTAGGATTCATCGTTTTGCTTACCGCTCTAGGTTACCATTTCTTACACGGCAAACAGTCATTAAAGATTATATCTTCTGTTTCTAAAAACAGTACCTAAGTCTCTTTTATTTATGAATCGCTGCTCGCAGCAGGCTCAGTTGTCTTGTCCTCTTTCTACAATCGTTTTAAATTCTTCCATTGTACAACCTAACGTAACCGTATCGCGGCGTAATTCTAAAAGTGGTGTTTCTTTTATATTTACCCCTGGCAAAGTCGTAAAAGCATAGTGAATACCACTTTCAGCCAATCGTTTCACATCACTAGGCTGATAAATTCCAAAGGGATAAGCAAATACATCTGGAACATCAACATATTCACCACATTCTGCTAAATCTTCCTTCAATTCTTGAAGAGAAGTTATTTGCATTTCTGTCGTTCCATCCTTATGTCTCATATGCAAACGAGTCGTATGATTCGCACATTCAAAAACATCCTGCATTTTTTTAAGCTCTTGTTTACTCATAACTATGGACCGATTCGGATCAAAAGGCTGTGTTTCTTGTGACAGCCAACCTAATACTACAAAACAGATTGCATGAAATCCATAGTCTTTTAGAATAGGATAAGCATATTTATAAACGGATTGAAAAGCGTCATCGAATGTCAATAATACTGATTTTTCAGGAAGTTCCACTCCTTTTTCATAAAAGTCTTTTATTTCTTGGAGCGTTAAAGTATGGTATTCTTCTGACTTTAAATAATTCATTTGCGCTTTAAAATCATCTAAATAACTGAAAAGCACTGTTGGCAAAGCATCTTGGTACTGTTGGGTGACAGAAATAGTTGACGGTTTCGTACTATCAAAACCCCCAGATTCGCGGAACTCATGATACATTAAAACATTAAAACTCATATTTACCCCTTTTCATGTGATTTTAATCACAAATTTTATTAAGAAAACACTCCTGCTTTCTTTTGTCTATTGAATATTCTTTAATTATACTACTTATTTTGTTATTTATTATAAAAAATGACTGAAATTTTATTATCAAACACACGGCTGTTACATAGATAGCAAATAAGTTAGAAAAAAGAATCCTATGCTTCTTGCGTTCAATAAATGACAGTCGTGAAAAAACAACGAAATTATTTTTATCAAAGTAATCGCTTGCAATGAAAATAAAATATGCTAAAATATAACTTGTTCGAACAAGTTTATCAAAGTAATTGAAATACATATTCATAATAAGAAAGGAGGAGCAAAGAATGTCAGAAAAGAAATCCATCACAAATAAAGAAAAACAAGAATTTGCGAAAAAAAATATGCGTTTCAATCGATTTTTAATATTTCGTTATATGACAGCGCTTTTTTTCTTTGTAAATTTGTACTGGGCTATTCTTAGTTTGTCAAAGTGGACGTTTGCGGGATTGATTCCGATTGGTTTATTGATTATTAATGGACTTATTCTTATTGAGCAAACACAAAAATATTGGCAACAGTCAAACCAACTAATAGTAACTATAATCGGCTACTGGATCCAAACGTTCGTGAATGCTTTAGGAATCATCCTAGTTTTATTTAATCAGCAAGCATTTTTCGTACCGTTTATGCGGCAATCTGGAAGGATATTATTACTGCTTTTATTTACTATAGGGCTATTAGCTTGTCTGTACATTCAACGCAAAGCTTGGCTGATTGAACATGATCGAGATAGTTATTTGAAATACTTAGAGATTTTTGAAAACAAAGGAGGAAAAACAAATGAACTCAGAAAATAATAAACTGTTTACCTTTTTAGATAAGTACCTGATGGGACCAATGGGCACGATCTCTCAATTCAGAATTGTACGTGGCGTTATGGCAGCCGGGATGGCTTCAATTCCCTTTACGATCGTTGGTTCAATGTTTTTGATTATTAGTGTCTTGCCTCAAAGTTTCCCTGCATTAGCGAATATTTGGAATGCTTCATTCGATAAAATACAGAACCTATACATGTTAGGAAATACAGCGACGATGGGAATTTTAGCTTTATATTTCTGTATTGTCTTTGGCTATGAATATACTAAGATTCAAGCGCAAGAAGAAAAACTCAACTTGAGCCCAGTCAATGGTGCTTTGTTGTCGGTAATGGCATTCTTTATGTGTTTGCCACAATTGGTTTTTGAAGGTGGGGTAGCAACATTAGTCAACGTGATTTCCGATGATCAAAAAGTCATTGATGGTTGGGAAATGGCAGGTGGTGTAACCCGTTTAGGAACGACCGGTATTTTTACCGCAATCATTATGGCAATCATTGCCGTGAAAGTCTACGCATTCTGTGTAAAGAGAAAGATCTATATCAAAATGCCAGATACTGTTCCAACAGGGGTTTCTAGTTCGTTTACTGCATTGATCCCTACAGCTTTGATTGCTTTGATCATTATTGTGATCAACGGTGCGCTCGTTGCGATGGGAACCGATATTTTCAAAATAATCGCAATTCCATTTAGTTTTGTTTCCCAGTTGACCAGCAGTTNNNTACGGAATTCATGGTGCAACGATCGTGACTTCTTTCTTGACTCCAATTGTCCTATCAAATATGGTTGAAAATCAAAATGGCGCCAATATTGCTCTTGCTGGAGAATTCAATAATAGTTTTGTCACCATCGGGGGTTCTGGCGCGACATTAGGTATGGTTGTTTTTATTGCTTTCTTTGCGAAGTCAGCGCAATTAAGTGCTTTAGGAAAAGCAGCGATTGTTCCATC